>NZ_JARUWZ010000041.1:0-33016 GCF_030433775.1 Erwinia sp. PsM31 | reverse complement strand
CCGTAAGAACACTAACACCTGAAGCTAGCGCGTCTACCAATTCCGCCACCTTCGCGCAGATGCTGCGTAATATGAATAACGTGGTTTTTGGTGCGAAGAGAGGGACTTGAACCCTCACGTCCGTAAGGACACTAACACCTGAAGCTAGCGCGTCTACCAATTCCGCCACCTTCGCGTACCGTCAACATAACAACGTTATATTGCAACCACGGAGGCGCATTCTAGAGATTTTCCCCGACACGTCAACAGTTATTTAACGCGGCTGCGGCGATCGCTGCAAAAAGCGTCATCGGGTTGCGGCGGGCAGCGCAATCAGTGCGCAAAAAGCGGTATCTGGCTGGTGAGCATTGCAACCAGTGCGCAAAAAGCGGCATCTGGCAGAGAGGAAGACGGCAGGGAGCGAGCAAAAAGCGGCATCTGGCAGAGAGGAAGATGGCAGGCAGCGCGCAAAAAGGAGAAAGGGCAGCGTCCCGCACCGAAAAAGGTGCGGGACGGCGTAGATTAGCGCTTCGCTTTGGCCGCGCGTGACCAGACGGCGCGATAGACTTTAAAGCGGCCCGTCTGCGCCAGCACTTCGTGGCTGCCGAAGGTTTCATCCAGTACCTGCGCATAAGGCAGGAAGGCGTTGGCGACAATACGCAACTCGCCGCCCATATTCAGATGCTTAGCCGCACCACGGATCAGCGTCTGTGCCGCGTCCAGGCTGGTCTGCATGCCGTCATGGAACGGTGGGTTGGAAATAATCAGATCGAAACGCCCCTGCACGTCGGAATAGACGTTGCTGGCAAAGACCTCGCCTTCCAGCTCGTTGGCGGCCAGCGTGGCTTTACTCGCTTCTACCGCTGCGGCGTTAACGTCGGTCAGCGTCAGGCGAACCTTCGGCGAGAAGCGCGCCAGCATAGCGGAAAGCACGCCCGCGCCGCAGCCGATATCCAGCACTTTGCCTTTCATATGCGGCGTCAGCGTGGACAGCAGCAGGTTGCTGCCCGCATCCAGGCCGTCGCGGCTGAACACGCCCGGCAGCGTTTTGATGGTCAGATCGCCCAGCTCGTAATCGTTCCAGTACGCCTTAGCGTCAAATTCTGGCTGCGCATCCAGCCGCCCGTGATAAAGTCCGCAGCGGCGCGCGCTGTCGATTTTGTTCAGGGTGGCCCAGCCTTCCACGATATCCGTGGCGCTGCGCACGCCGCTGCGGTTTTCGCCGACGATAAACAGCTCGCTGCCGACCGGCAGTAAAGCGAGCAGGTTTTCCAGCTGGAACAGCGCTTCCGGCTTGTTTTTTGGCCAGAAGTAGACCAGCGTGTCGCAGTCGGCGACCATTTCCGGCGTCGCCACCAGACCATAAAAGGCATTTTCACCCATCATGCGGCTGAGGATCTGCCAGTGATGATATTGCTGGGTATGTACCCGGCTCAGCGCGGTATCCAGTTGGGCGGGCAGGTCATCCTGCAGATCGCCAGCAAACAGCACGCGGCGTTGAGTAAATTCATCACTGTGGCGCAGTATCACTTCACTGGCCGGGGTAAATGCGGACATCGGTGGCTCCTTACAAATCAGAGCGGCGATTATAGTGGTTTGTTGGCGCAGATTCGATGGGTTTGCTAGCATAGCGTCGCAATTGGGCGACCAGACGGGAAAAATGATGTCTTCCAGACGTGACTGGTTATTACAGCAGATGGGTATTACGCAGTATACGCTGCGGCGTCCGCGCGCCCTGCACGGCGAAGTCTCTATTTCGCTGCCGGAACAGACCCGGCTGATCATCGTGGCGGAAACGCCGCCGCCGTTAACCGATCCGCTGATCCGCGACGTGCTGGCCGCGCTGCTGATGCGCGAGCATGAGGTGATGGCGCTGACGCCGGAGCAGCTGGCTATGCTGCCTGACGACACGCGCTGCCCCAGCTGGTGCCTGGGCCTGGCCGGGCCGGTCGCGATCGACGGCGCTCAACTCGCTTCGCCCGTACTGGCGGAGCTTTACCATAATGCCGACGCCAAACGCGCGCTCTGGCAGCAGATCACCCACTATGAATCCGATTTCTTTACTGACGCCGCAAGATCTTGACCGCGCTTTCGCCATTGAGCAGCGCAGCCACGCTTTTCCCTGGAGTGAAAAAACCTTTGCCAGCAACCAGGGCGAACGCTATCTGAATTACCGGCTGGATGTCGGCACGGAAATGGCGGCCTTCGCTATTACGCAAATCGTGCTGGATGAGGCCACGCTGTTCAACCTCGCGGTCGATCCGGCTTTCCAGCGTCGCGGCCTTGGCCGGACGCTGCTGCAACATCTGATCGGCGAACTGGAACAGCGCGGCGTGCTGACGCTGTGGCTGGAAGTTCGCGCCTCGAATCGGGCTGCCATCGCGCTTTATCAGCAGCTCGATTTCAATGAGGTATCGGTACGCCGCAACTATTACCCCACCGCCGAGGGGAAAGAAGATGCCATTATCATGGCGCTAACTATCTAAGGGTAACCAATGCTTAAAGAGTGGGACTGGATATTGTTTGACGCTGACGACACGCTGTTTCACTTTGATGCGTACGCCGGATTGCAGCGTCTGTTTCAGCAGTATGACGTGGTGTTCTCACCGGATGATTATCAGCAATACCAGTCGGTTAACAAGCCGCTGTGGGTGGAGTATCAGAACGGCGCTATCACTGCGCTTCAGCTACAGCACCAGCGTTTCCAGGGCTGGGCCGACAGGCTGAACGTCACGCCGCTCGATCTCAACAACGGTTTTCTGAGCGCGATGGCCGAGCTTTGCCTGCCGCTGACCGGCGCGGTGAATTTGCTCAACCGCCTGAAGGGAAAAGTGAAGATGGGCATCATCACCAACGGCTTTACCGCCCTGCAACAAACCCGCCTGGAGCGCACCGGATTTCTGGACTATTTCGACCTGCTGGTGATCTCCGAACAGGTCGGCCACGCCAAGCCGCATCCGGCCATCTTCGACCACGCGCTGGAAAAGATGGGCAATCCCTCGCGCGAGCGGGTGATGATGGTAGGCGACAACCCCGATTCCGACATTCTGGGTGGGATGCGCGCCGGGCTGGCGACCTGCTGGCTGAACGCCGATAACCGCCCTTTGCCCGACGGCATAGCGCCAACCTGGCAGGTCGCCACGCTACAGGAACTCGAAGAGATTCTGATTGCTTAAGTTTGCCCTGTGCGCAGTAAAAACCTCTCAATTTTTCTTTAGTCAGCGTAAGTAACTGGGTGGGACGGAAATAATCGTCTCATCCGATACTTTATCTTTTTTATTTTCTCCCCGAAATTACCTTCCTCCCCTGTATTAAAGTTCAGTGCCAGTGCGGACTGTGTCTATATAATATTTGGTTATTTAGATTCTGTTTTTTAGTAACTAAATGCAATTGGAAGATGAAGAAAACATCATCAAAGAGGGGCGCTTTCGGGAAAATGTGCGCCAGAACGGTCAAATTTTGTTTATTTTTTTTACATTAGCAAGGCTAAAGCTTTGCTGGGGCGGGGCGTAACGTTGAATAATTGGAAAGACTCTGTAAACTTGCCGAAAAAAGGGGGTATTAATCCCTGGGTTTTATACGGGCAGCCTGCTTCAGCACTGGCCCGTGCGGTAGCTATGGTGGCGCAGAATAATGGACTAATCTATTCATTTATCTGACGTTATTGCCTTTTTTTTCCGCATAATTGCTGCGGATAATCAATAAAGAAAATCTGAAAAAACGGTTATCTGAACGGTTAATTTCCAGCCGGATTGAGCGCGGCAGGCCGCAAAAAATTGCTGAATGCCCAGCTTTAAATGGTGCTATAACACGGCCAGCGCCTGTTTTAATCGTCGGCTTGCTTAATAATTAATCCGCTAACCAGACGTTGTTCTCCCGCTGGCGGGTAAACAGAAACGCTTCGGTTGTGTTAACCATTGTACTAATCGGGCGCGGCGGGGGCTGTTTTTCCACGTGGTGCGGCCAGCCAATAGCAGACTTTTGCTTCAGGCCTGTCCGGGCCGCTTCCCGTCGCGCTTTCGCGCACGCCTTTTTAAACAGAAATCATGAGGACCCGGGTGAAAATTCGAATTGCACTAAGCCTGCTTTTTGTTCTGACTGTGGCGGGATGTAAGGCGCCGCCGCCGCCAATGACCGACGATACAATCGTTTCCAGCACCGTTGACGGCGTGAAGCTGACCTATCGTCATGCGGTGCAGCCGCCGCTCTCCTTCACCCCGGTGAACGAGGAGTATCGGGCGCTTTACGCCGCTTCGGTGATGACGCGTCCTGACTTCGGCGGCAAGCTGGTCAGCCATCTGGAAAACGGCAAGCCCTATACCGTGCTTGGCTCGGTGGAGAACAACTGGTTCGCCATCGCCGAAAGCGGAGAAGAGCAGCTGATTGGTTACGTGCCGCTGCGCGCCGTGGTGAAAAGCGACCTTTACGATAAAACCGTAAAAGCCGATGCCCGCCGCAAACGCGTTCGTGCGCCGACGAAAAAGACCTGCGTTGCGGTGGATGGCGACAGCAAAGCCTGCCAGAACAGCAACAGCGGAACCTGGGTAATCGACTAATCCGGTAGCTAATAATCCAGTAGCTAATAATCATGAACAGAAACGTTTTGCGCCTGAGCTTTCAGGCGCTTTTCCTGATGGCATTCAGCGTGCTGACAGGCTGCACTTCGCACAGCGTACCTTCTCACTACAGCCTGGCGTTCAGGCACCCTTCGCAGATTAATCACGGCGCGCCGCTTAAGGTGCGCGTATTGCTGCTGCGGTCCGACGCCGATTTCCTGTCCGCCGATTTTTATTCGCTGCAAAACAAAACGGGCGCCCTGCTGGGCGGCGCGTTGCTGAACAGCGAACAACTCTTCCTGATGCCCGGAAAAAGCGCCGACACCCTGAGCGGGCCGTTGCCGGCCGAGGCTCGCTATATAGGCGTGCTTGCAGAATACCAGTCGCTCGACGGCAAAAAGTGGCGCCTTGCGCTGCCGTTGCCGTCCGGCGCGGACGCCAGCACGATCTGGCAGCAGACGGACAGCCTGCTGCAGGCCACCCTCATCGCTAACGACAGCGGACTCCTTGCCGTCAGTCACTGACGCCAGCCTGAAAACGGAAGCCTTATGAACAAAGCAGAAAAAGTGGTCTGGACCGAAGGCATGTTCCTGCGCCCGCATCATTTTCAGCAGGCGGAAAGCTATCAGCAAAGCCTGCTGAATCAGTGGGGCCAGGCGCAGCGGCCCTATATGTGGGGCTTTCTCGACTACGAAATTGACGAGGCGCTGCTGCGCCAGGGCAAAGTCGCCCTCAGTTCGGCCAGCGGCCTGCTGCCCGACGGCACCTTCTTCTCGTTTCGTGACGGCAAAAACGGCCCGCCGCCGCTGGCGATGCCGGACGGTCAGGGCAGCGAAAAAGTGCTGCTGGCGCTGCCCGCGCGTCGCAACGGCCGCGACGAGGTAATTTTCAGCGAAACCGCCGACTCGCTGGCGCGCTATATCACGTTTGAGCAAGAGGTGGATGACTGCAACGCGCTGTCGGTCAGCCCGGCCGCCGTGCAGTTTGGCAAGCTGCGCCTGCGCCTGATGCTGGAAAGCGAGCTGAGCGCCGAATGGACGGCGATGGCCGTGGTAAAAGTGCTGGAGAAGCGCAGCAATCAGGTGCGGCTGGAAAGCGGCTATATTCCACCGATGCTGAACTGCGGCGCCAGCCCGCAGCTTAGCGACTACCTCAACGATATGCCGGGCCTGTTGCAGCAGCGCAGCCAGCAGATCGGCCAGCGGCTCCAGCAGCCGGGGCGTTTCAATACTGCGGATATGGTCGACTTTATGCTGCTGGCGCTGGTTAACCACCATCTGGGCCACGTCAGCCACCTGAAAAACCTGCCGCTGCTGCACCCGGAAACGCTGTTCGCCAGCTGGCTGGCGTTTGCCTGCGAGCTGGCGACCTACACGCCGCAGCGTTTCCCGGACGCTTCGCTGCCGGTTTACGACCATGACGATTTGGCTCGCTGCTTTGGCAGGCTGATGCTGATGCTGCGTCAGGGGCTGTCGCAGGTGCTGGAAGAAAATGCCGTGCAGCTGCCGTTGACCGAACGCTCGCACGGCCTGAACGTGGCGACGGTGCCAACCAGCTCGATGGTGCGCGAGTTCGGCTTTGTGCTGGCGGTGCGCGCCAGCGTGCCCGCCGATACGCTGCTGACCCACTTCCCCGCGCAGATGAAAGTCGCGCCGGTGACAAAAATCCGCGATCTGGTGCAGCTACAGCTGCCGGGCATGATCCTGCGCCCGATGTCGGTCGCGCCGCCGCAGATCCCGTGGCACGCCGGCTACAGCTATTTCGAACTGGATAAGGGCAGCGAGCTTTGGCAGGAAATGGAAAAGTCCGGCACCTTCGCGCTTCATCTGGCCGGTGATTTTCCCGGCCTCGCCATGGAATTCTGGGCCATTCGTAGTCATTCCGCCTGACGTCAGGAGCAAGAGACATGCAGCAACGACAGGCCGCCGCACAGGGCGACATTTTTTCGGGCGCGAGCAGCGTTAACCCGCTGGTTGCGGCGGCAAATCCCCTACTGAATGCAATCCCGCAGATCCGCCACTCGGTGACGCACGCCGATCCTGGCGGTCTGCGCCAGCGTCTGATCGATGAAATCCGCCAGTTTGAAATGCACTGCCAGCGCGCCGGGCTGCCTTACGAGGTGATTATTGGCGCGCGCTACTGCCTGTGCACCGCTATCGACGAAGCGGCGGCGCTGACGCCGTGGGGCAGCGCCGCCTGGCCGGGGCAGGGCCTGCTGGTGACCTTTCATAATGAAACCTGGGGCGGCGAGAAGTTTTTCCAGCTGCTGGCCAAGCTGTCGCAGAATCCGCGCGAACAGATTGCGCTGCTGGAGCTGATTAACTACTGCCTGCAGCTGGGATTTGAAGGGCGCTATCGCGTGCTGGATAACGGCCGTTCGCAGCTGGAGACGATCAAAAGCCGCCTGCTGCAAATGATCCGTTCGGTGCGTGGCGGCTATCCGCCGCCGCTGTCGCCACATCCGGAAGATCATCCGGTCACGCGCAGGCTGTGGCGTCCGGTTGTGCCGCTGTGGGCCTGCGCCGCGCTGGTGGGCCTGCTGGCCTGTCTGCTCTACATTCTGCTGAACTGGCGGCTGAGCGATGCGACCAGTCCGGTGCTGGCCTCGGTCTATCAGACCTCGCTGCCGGAAGTAACCATTCACAATCCCGCGCCGCCCGCGCCCGCTGCGCTGAACCTGAAAGCCTTCCTGAAGCCGGAAATCGACGAGGGGCTGGTGTCGGTGAAAGACGAAGCGGATCAAAGCGTGGTGACGCTGAAAGGCGATGGCCTGTTTACCTCCGGCTCCACAACCGTGCGCGGCCGCTATGAAGAGGTGCTGGATCGCATTGCTCAGGCGATGAACAACGTCAGCGGCCGCATTCTGGTGATTGGCTACAGCGACAACGTGCCGATCCGCAGCGCCCGCTTCGCCTCTAATTACGAGCTGTCGCTGGCAAGAGCGAAATCGGTGCAGGAACGGCTACAGCAGACGCTGAGCCAGCCCGCGCGCGTGAAGGCGGAAGGGCGCGGTGAAACCAATCCGCTGGTACCGAACACCACCGCTGCCAACCGGGCGCGCAATCGCCGTGTGGATATCACGCTGCTGGTTTCCCCTGACAACACCCGCGCGGAACTGACGTCGCAGCAAGGAAATTAACGGATGATGAATATTCTGTTTGCCATTATGACCAACCGGCTGATGTGGGGCTTTCTCGGCATTACCGCGCTGTCATTCATTATCTGGGTGATCGGGCCGGTTTTCTCTATCGTCGACTCGCGGCCGCTGGAGCCGGAAGTCAATCGCCAGATCAGTATCGCGCTGCTTTATATCGCCTGGGGCCTGAGCAACGTGGTGCCGCGTCTTTACAACGCCTGGCTGAACCGCAAGCTGATGGGCAGTTTGAATCCGGCCACGGAGGAGGACGATCCGAACGTCAAGCGTTTGACCAGCGAAGATCGCGTGCTGGCGGAGCGCTTTACCGAAGCCGCCGAGCTGTTGAAAAAAGCGCATTTCAGCCGCGCGGGCAACCGTCGCTGGACGCAGCGCTTCAGCCGTCAGTATCTTTACCAGCTGCCGTGGTATGTGATTATCGGCGCGCCCGGCGCGGGGAAAACCACCGCGCTGGCGAATTCCGGCCTGCAATTTCCGCTGGCCGACCGCTTCGGCAAAGCCGCGCTGCGCGGTATCGGCGGCACGCGCAACTGCGACTGGTGGTTTACCAACGAGGCGGTGCTGCTGGATACGGCGGGCCGCTACACCACGCAGGAGAGCGAGCGGCAGCAGGACGCCAGCGAGTGGAGCAAATTTATCGATCTGCTGCGCAAGTATCGCGGGCGCCAGCCGGTCAACGGCGTGATCGTCACCGTCAGCGTCTCTGATCTGATGACCCAGTCTGCGGAAGCCTCGCGTCAGCAGGCGCTGTCGCTGCGCCAGCGCTTGATGGAGCTGCACGAACAGCTGGGCATTCGCTTTCCGGTTTACGTGCTGGTAACCAAAACCGATCTGCTGAAAGGCTTTAACGCCTATTTCAGCAAGTTCGATAAGGCGCAGCGCGATCAGGTCTGGGGCTTCACCTTTCCGTGGGAGCGTGCGAAACAGGCCGATTTCGATCTGCCCGGCGCTTTCACGCAGGAATACGCGCTGCTGCAACAGCGGCTGGACGCGGGCCTGCCGGATACGCTGATCCAGGAAAGCGATGCCCAAACCCGTGCGGAAAGCTATCTGTTCCCGCAGGAGTTCGCGGCGCTGCGTCCGCTGCTTAACGACTATCTGGAGACGGTATTCAGCCGTTCCAACTTCGAAACGCAGTTTTCGCCGCGCGGCATCTACTTCGCCAGCGGCACCCAGGAAGGCCTGCCGTTTGATCGGGTAATGGGCGAGCTGAGCCGCACGCTTCAGCTGCCAGAGTCCGACAGCGGCAACAGCGGCGCCTGGGATAAGGTGGATAAGGCCGCGCCTATTCCCGGCAACAAAGGTCAGAGCTTCTTCTTAAAGGATCTGCTGCAGAACGTGATCTTTCAGGAAGCGGGCCTGGCGGGCAGCAACCGCTGGTGGGAGCTGCGTAACCGCGCGGTGCTCTGGTCTGGCTACGTGCTGCTGCTGGGTGCGCTGATCGTCGCCACGCTGCTGTGGAGCACAAGCTACCGCAACAACAAGGCCTGGCTGGCGGAAGTGCAGGCGAAGGTGCCGGAAATCAACGCGCTGGGCCAGAATTTGCAGACGGCCGATCTCTGGTCGCTGCTGCCTTACCTGAACGGCGTGCTGCATCTGCCGGACAGCGCCGATTTTGACCTTAACGATCCGCCGATTACGCGCCGCATGGGGCTGTACCGTGGCGAAGAGGTCAGCGACGCTAC
The DNA here is from genome assembly GCF_030433775.1 of Erwinia sp. PsM31. NCBI lineage: Bacteria > Pseudomonadati > Pseudomonadota > Gammaproteobacteria > Enterobacterales > Erwiniaceae > Erwinia > Erwinia sp. PsM31. Next base: position 23,642 of record NZ_JARUWZ010000041.1, on the reverse strand, counting down.
CCAGGCGCTTTACCAGAAAGCGCTGAAGCAGCTGGTGATGCCGCAGGTGGCGCAGCTTATCACCAGCTGGCTGCGCGCGGATAACGGCAGCGACGCGGACTACAGCTATGAAGCGCTGAAGGCTTACCAGATGCTCTATCAGCCGAAGCACTACGACGGCAAGTTCCTGCATGCCTGGGTAATGCTGAATATCGCGCGCAGCCAGCCGCAGAACATCACTCAGGCGCAGATCAAACAGCTCGACTGGCATCTGGCGCAGCTGCTGGAGACGCAGATCCAGGCGTCGCCTTACGCAAAGGATGACGCCCTGGTAAAGCGCGAGCAGGCGCTCATCAATCAGATGCCGCTGTCGCAGCGCGTCTACGGCCGACTGAAGCGCCTGCTGGAGCGGGACGACAGCCTGAAACCGGTTTCCCTGGCGCTGATGGGCGGCCCGCAGAGCGAGCTGGTCTTTTCCCGCAAAAGCGGCAAGGCGATTAGCGAAGGCATTCCGGGCCTGTTTACGCCAGAGGGCTACTGGAACAGCTTTGATAAAAATATCGCTGCCGTCACCAAATCGCTGCACGACGACGATCGCTGGGTGCTGAGCGAGACGGTGCAGAGCGAAACGCAGCAGCAGATCGATTACGCCGTGCGCCAGCGCTATATGAGCGACTATATGCGCCAGTGGGACGGGCTGTTGCAGGATATCCAGCTGAACAACAGCGCGGATCTGTCGCAGCGCATTAACGCGGCACGTCTGCTTTCCGGCAATAACTCGCCGCTGCGCAAGCTGGTGATTAATCTCAGTCACTATCTGGTACTGGATAAGGCCGCGCCGGAAGCAGGCAAGGAAGAGGCGAGCAAGGAGAGCGCCAGCAGCACGCTGGATGCGCTGTTCCACGCGCGTCAGGCGGCCACGGCAGCCAGTCAGCAGCAGCAGACGCCGGAGCAGTCAGTAACCGCTCACTTTGCTCCTGTTACCGAGCTGGCGCAGCCGCTGGAGAAGGGCGGTAAAACCATCGCCTTTGACGATTTCCTGCATCAGATTGACGATCTCTATCGCTACCTCACTGCCGTGCAGGACGCGGCCAACAGCGGGATGCCGCCGCCGACCGGCGAAGCTATCAGCCGTTTGCAGGCCAGCGCAGGGCGGTTACCCGGCTCGTTGCAGACCATGTTTACCAGCATGGCGGTGGGCGCCAGCAGCGATACGCAGCGCCGCGATTTAGACAATATCCGCAAGCGCATCAACGTTGAGGTCGGCAGCTTCTGTCGCCAGGCGATTGCCGGACGCTATCCGCTGTCGCATTCGGCACGGGCGGAAGTGACGCCGGACGATCTGGCGCGCATGTTCGCGCCGGGCAGCGGGCTGATGGACAGCTTTTTCCGCGACAACCTGGCAAACAAGGTTGATACCACCCAGGCCAGCTGGCGCTTTATGCCCGGCATTGACGGCAAAACGCTGCCGGGCGGCGAAAGCGTGCTGCGGCCTTTTCAGCAGGCGCAGAGCATTCGCGACGCCTTTTTCGCCAACGGCGCGACCACGCCTTCTTACCGCGTGACGGTGCGCACCGGCCAGATGGATAACGATATTCTGACCATGACGCTGGATGTGGACGGGCAGCTGCTGCAATACAGCCACGGCCCGCAGGCGGTACAGCTGATGAGCTGGCCTGGCCCCGGCGGCACCAGCCAGGTGCGCATGCAGCTTGGCCTCGCCAACGGCACCACGGCAACGCTGGTCACCAACGGCGCCTGGGCGCTGAACCGGTTCTTCGACCGCGCGCAGCTCTCCGCAGGCGGTAGCAGCCTTAGCCGTCAGGCCTCTTTTAACGTCAGCGGCCACCACGTGACGCTGGAATTTACGCCGAACAGCATTCGTAACCCGTTCCAGCTGCCCGGTTTCGCCTGCCCATGAGCCGGGAGAACAACATGAGTCAGACGCCCGCACTCTGCTGGTATGGAAAGCTGCCGAGCGGCGGCGATTTTTTAAAGCGTCGTTTCCCGGACGCGCTGCTGGCGCAGTGGTCGCACTGGTTTCAGGTCGGGCTGCTGCATCGCCAGGAAAACACCGAGGGCGAACGGCAGTTTGCCGACGCGCCGGTCTGGAACTTTGTGGTGCCGCCGATGCTGGGCAGCCAGCAGATCCAGATGGGCTGCCTGGTGCCCTCGCGCGACAGCGTTGGCCGGCTTTATCCGCTTTGCGCGCTGATAACCTTTTCGCCGCAGAGCTGGACGCAGGCGCAGCTGGCGCTGGCGGGTGACTGGTATCAGCAGCTGGGCCGCATCCTGCTGAACGCCGTACGTGAAGGTTGGTCGTCGGCACAGCTCGACGGCACGCTGCTGGCGCTGAACCTGCCGCAGCCGCAGCAGTCGGCCATTCTTGACGCTATCGGCTATCAGGAACAGCGGGCGACGCTGAGCTGGCGACGCGCTTCCGACTGTTTCGATCCGCAGCACTACACCAGCTTCTGGTGGACGAATCAGGCCGACGGCAAGCCGCTTTATACCCACGTGCACAGCGGCAACTTCACCGGCCAGCTGTTTTCGATGCTGTTCGATCCGGCCGCTGGCGCGAAGCCTGGCCGCCACGGTCTTTATCCGCCGATGTTCGAGTAAGGAACTGCCATGAATCTTGACGAGCTACTAGCCCCCATCAGCAGCGATCGGCCGTGCGGGGAAAACCTGGAATATGACGCCGACTATATGGCGATGGAGCAGGCCAGCGCGGGCAAAGCCGAGCAGCAGTTTGGCGACACCATCATTCCCGCTGAACCGGCGGACTGGAACAAGGTGGCGAAGCTGGCGGGCAGCCTGCTGACGCGCAGCAAAGATCTGCGCGTGATGCTGGCGCTGACCCAGGCCTGGACCCAGCTGCGAGGCTTAAGCGGCTACGCCGACGGCTTACAGCTGATCAAGCAGTCGCTGCTGCTCTACTGGGAGCCACTGTGGCCGGTACTGACCGAAGACGGCGACTACGATCCCTTTTACCGCATCAACGCGCTGGCGGCTTTAGGTGATAAGTCAGCGCTTACTACGGCTTTGCGCCAGTCGCTGCTGCTGCGTAACGCCGCCGATCAGCTTTCTCTGCGCGACGCCTGTGCGCTGCTGGACGGCAGCAAAAGCGAGTGCGACGAGTTTCCCGGCGGTCGCGCAAGGCTGCTGGACGAGCTGGCCCGGAGCGAACAACCGGGCATTGTCGCTATTCGCAGCATAAGTGAGCGGTTACAAACCATTCGTGAAACGCTGATGGAGCACCTGGGCGAAAGCGGCGTGCCGGAAATGGCGCAGCTGTTGAAAACGGTCAATACCGTCGCGCAGGCCTGTGAAATGACCGACGTCAGCGCTCTGCTCCCGCAGGCCGCCAGCGAAGAGGCGGAAAGCGCCCCGACGCAGCAACCGGCCAGGACGACGCAGACCGACTGGCGCAGCGTGCAGCCCGCATCGCGCGCCGATGCGCAGCTGATGCTGGAAAAGGTGAAACAGTATTTTGTGCAGCACGAACCCAGCCATCCGGCGCCGCTGATGATCGACCGCGTACAGCGCATGATCGAGATGGACTTTATGAGCATTATCCGCGACCTGGCGCCGGACGGCGTGCATCAGCTGGAAAACATTTTCGGGCGTCACGACTGAGGCGTCCTGACTAATCGCGCATACCAATGGAGAACATTATGGCTAGTAAATCCAGCGGGCAGAAATTTATCGCCCGTAACCGCGCGCCGCGCGTACAGATCGAGTATGACGTGGAGATCTACGGCGCAGAACGCAAAATCGAACTGCCTTTTGTGATGGGCGTGATGGCCGATCTGGTCGGCAAGCCGGTCGATAACCTGCCGTCGGTCGACGAACGCAAATTTATGGATATCGACGTCGATAACTTTGACGAGCGCATGAAGGCGCTGAAGCCGCGCGTGGCTTTCCAGGCGCAAAACACGCTGACCGGCGAAGGCAATCTGAACATCGATCTGACCTTCAACAGCATGGAAGATTTTTCGCCGGACGCGGTGGCACGCAACGTCGAGCCGCTGAACAAGCTGCTGGATGCGCGTACCCAGCTTTCCAACCTGCTGACCTATATGGACGGCAAAAACGGCGCGGAAGAGCTGATTGCCAAAATCCTCAAGGATCCGACGCTGCTGCAATCTCTCAGCCACCTGCCAAAGCAGGATGACGCGGCTAAAGAAGGAGAGCAGTAATGACCAATCCTTCCCAGCTTGAGCAGCAGGGCCAGCAGGCCTGGAGCCAGGATGAATTCAGCTCGCTGCTGAACAAAGAGTTCCGCCCGAAAACCGACTCTGCGCGCACGGCGGTGGAAAGCGCGGTGAAAACCCTGGCGCAGCAGGCGCTGGAAAACACCGTTACCGCTTCTGACGACGCTTACCGTACCATTCAGGCGCTGATTGCCGAGATTGACGAGAAGCTGTCTAAGCAGGTCAACCAGATTATTCATCACGAAGATTTCCAGCAGCTGGAAGGCGCCTGGCGCGGCCTGAGCCATCTGGTGAATAACACCGAAACCGACGAGATGCTGAAAATCCGCTTTATGAGCATCTCGAAGAAAGAGCTGGGCCGCACGCTGAAGCGCTACAAAGGCGTCGGCTGGGATCAAAGCCCGATCTTCAAGAAAATCTACGAAGAAGAGTATGGCCAGTTCGGCGGCGAGCCGTTCGGCTGCCTGGTAGGCGACTACTACTTCGATCACAGCCCGCAGGACGTGGAGCTGCTGGGCGAGATGGCACGTATCGGTGCGGCTTCGCACTGTCCGTTTATCACCGGCACCGCGCCGGAAGTGATGCAGATGGAGTCCTGGCAGGAGCTGGCGAACCCGCGCGACCTGACCAAAATCTTCCAGAACAGCGAGTATGCTGCCTGGCGCAGCCTGCGTGAATCGGAAGATGCGCGCTACCTGGGCCTGGTGATGCCGCGCTTCCTGTCGCGTCTGCCTTACGGCATTCGCAGCAATCCGGTCGACAGCTTCGACTTTGAGGAAGAAACCGAGGGCGCGAACCACGGCAACTACACCTGGGCGAACGCCGCTTACGCAATGGCGGCCAACATCAATCGCTCTTTCAAAGAGTTTGGCTGGTGTACGGCGATCCGTGGCGTGGAATCCGGCGGCGCGGTGGAAAATCTGCCTTGCCACACTTTCCCGAGCGACGACGGCGGCGTGGACATGAAGTGCCCGACCGAAATCGCCATCAGCGACCGTCGCGAGGCCGAGCTGGCGAAAAACGGCTTTATGCCGCTGGTACACCGCAAAAACTCCGATTTCGCCGCCTTTATCGGCGCGCAGTCGTTGCAGAAGCCGACCGAGTATCACGATCCGGACGCCACCGCCAACGCACGTCTGGCCGCGCGCCTGCCGTACCTGTTTGCCTGCTGCCGCTTTGCGCATTATCTGAAGTGCATCGTGCGCGACAAGATCGGTTCCTTCCGCGAGCGTGAAGAGATGGAGCGCTGGCTGAACGACTGGGTGATGAACTACGTGGATGGCGATCCGGCCAACTCCTCGCAGGAAACCAAATCCCGCAAGCCGCTGGCTTCCGCCGAGGTGCTGGTGGAAGAGCTGGAAGATAATCCGGGCTATTACGCCGCAAAATTCTTCCTGCGTCCGCACTACCAGCTGGAGGGCCTGACCGTGTCGCTGCGTCTGGTCTCTAAGCTGCCTTCGCTGAAAAGCGATGATGCTTAAAGGCTGAAGGGAGAGCTTACTGCTGGATGCTGGCGGAAGGTAAGGCGGCTCCCTTTATAAGCTGATTAATTCAAGCTAAAGCGGTCAACGTGCTTTTTTGGCCGCTTTCCTTATCAAAAAACAGAAGCCCAGGCAGAGCGCGGTGAACAGCAGTTCACCCGAAAGAAAGCCTGAGGCGTTTATATCAAAATTTTCATAGCGGGCTACCAGCCAGATGCCGCTGGCAAGCGTGAACAGAGCATAGATGGACAGCGCTAAAAAAATAACGCTGAGTAATGACAAAAAAGTTTTTTTCATTATTTAACGCTGACCTTTTAAGTGAAGCGCCATGTGATAAGTCTCTAATTTATATCTGCCAATGCTATCTGTAAATTTAATTTATTCCGCTGTGATTTCCTCTTCCCGGAAAAAATAAATTTACGTCCTGGCGACGGGTTAAAAGATTTCTGTACGGTCGGCTGCAAGATCGTCGGAAAAAAGACAAAAAGCATGCCTTTTTGTCTGTCGCTGCTTTGTCAAAAGCAAAATTGTCCATCAAAAAAGAGTAGAAAATAATGGCTATTGATATGTTTATGAAGGTAGACGGTGTAACCGGCGAGTCGAAAGACTCTAACCATAAAGGCTGGACCGATATCACTTCTTTCTCCTGGGGCGCCTCTCAGCCGGGCAATATGTCTGTTGGCGGCGGCGGCGGTGCCGGTAAAGTTAACTTTAACGACCTGCACGTTAGCGCGTTGATTGACAAATCTACTACGGCATTGCTGAAAAACTGCGCAAGCGGCAAGCACATCGCCAAAGTTGAGCTGTCCGTATGCAAAGCTGGCGGCACTCAGGTTGAATACACCCGCATTACGCTGGAAGACGTGCTGGTGACGAACGTGCAGTACGTTGGTGCTGATAACGGCGACACCGTAGGCATGAGCTACTCCTTCCAGGCTTCCAAAGTGAAGCAGCAGTACTGGGAGCAGAGTTCTTCCGGCGGTAAAGGCGCAGAAAGCAGCGCTGGCTGGAATATCAAAGAAAATAAAGAAGCTTAATTATCATTGCCCATTCCCAATTATTTAGGGGTGGGCATTTGCCTTTTAATGAATAATATATTGGCTGAGTTTTTGAGTGTAGAGCTATTAATTATGGAAATATATTCATCAGTAGGAATGCATGGCATCAATAAATATGATGATGTAAAAAAGATTCAGAGCCTTTTAGTAAATAAAGGATATCACCTTAGAATTGATGGCCACTGTGGTAAAAATACTGTTAAAGCAATACGTAAATATCAAAGCCATTTTATTTCTCATCCAGATGCATTAATTGAAGTAGGTGGTGTGACTTTCAGGCATCTTATTGCAGGCTCGTTGGGAAGTAGACCTGATCCTCAGTTGCCTCCTATACAAAATAAAGCTTTTATCGGTGACGGTCCAGGGGTGAAGTATCATCCATCAGGCATGAAACTTAGCGCTAAAGGCTTAGCTTTATTAAAGGACTATGAGCAATTCCGGGCGATGCCTTATGATGATCAGACTGGGAAACCGATAACCGAATTTTGTAAAGGCGCGACGGTTGGATATGGAGTTCTTTTAAGCAATAGAACATTTTTACAATATAAAAATGGAATAACACTTGCAGAGGCAACTTCTTTGCTTGCCGTAAAACTAATTGATTTTGAAGCGACAGTTAAACGTGTAATTACTGTTAATCTGAGTCAAAATGAATATGATGCACTTGTAATTTTTTGTTACAATATTGGGAAGGAGCTAAAAGGGTTCCCGAGTACAACAGTTGCTAAGATAGTTAATGGTGAAGCTAATGGCGATCTTGACGCTGCATGGATGTTATGGAATAAAAGCCAGGGCAAGGTAAATAAAGGTGTAATAAATCGCCGTAAAACTGAATTACGTGTTTATCATAATTCAGTTTACGTAAGGGTCTATTAATTTATACAGGATAAAAATGAAAAAGGTTATGGTTTTTGTTTTATTTTCCTCAGCTGTTGCAGGATGGTCTTCCTTTTCTAATGCAGAAGATACAATGACATTTCATGGAGATAAATATACGGCAAAAATAACATCGCATTGCGCTGAAGGAAATCTTTCTTGTGATAATGTAACTTTTGATTCAAAAAGTAATAAAACGGGGAAGGGGATTATTTTAAAAGGTAATACAGTGAATGTTAACTGCCCTGAAGTATGCGATTTTGCAGGTTATGAATTTAATAATGGTGCCTATAAATACTACTTTGTATCAGGGAACAATAATATTTGGGATCTTGATATATTAAAGAACGGTAAGGTAATCTCATCAGATAAAGGTAGGATGGAATAGATTATATCGATATCTATTTCTTTTTAAATTACGCGAGATTTTTCTGTATTTTTTATTATATTAATCTGGTTTTTTATTTACTTGTCAAAGTTAAGCGAGCTGGTCTTTCTGGAGGCCAGTGAGAAAATAGCATTCAGTTATGTAGGGTAGGTTGTCGCGAATTATTTTACGAACTATCATCATAAATAAAATATCAATAATTATAGGAAGATTCAGATCCCTTATCTTATTCATCCTAAATACTTTACATTAGAAGGAGTAGATAATAATAAAAAATGTTGATCCTTGAACAGCAGTATAGCGTCATCCTTATCTCGGCGATTAGAGGAATTATGGCCGATTTTTCATCAAAGGATGACTAAAAATCTAACCCCGTGTTGATAGCCAGGTCCGTTTATTTCCATTTGGGTTTTACTATAGTGTAGGGGCGCGCATCTTAAAATATGTAGCGCAGGGAAAAGTGTGATATTCTTTACTGAAAAAAGCATTTAAGGATTTTTATGGATAAAATATTTATATTTATCCTCTATAGTTTTTTTCTATTTTTTGCAAATTAATCTTTTGCTGAAGATGCATGCCATAATCCATAATCCATAAGCTGAAGGTGAAGTTTTAAAATATTCCGCTAAGAAAAAGATGGGGTAGAGGCTTTATTGAATAAGCAATTCGCGGAAGCGAAAGAAATTATTGAACACGCATACAGATCGCACGAGGTATTAGGGAGGCAATATTTTGGTGTTCTCCTTGAAGGCCAACGTGGCTGGCTAAAGTACAGAGAAGCTCAGTGTAAACTCAAAACCTTTACTGCTGAAGAAAGCACGCCCGCCAATGCTATTGCAACTAACAAATATATTGCAAAGCTTGACCATGAACGTGCTGAAAATCTCAAAAAAATTCCCTACAAATTATTATGGCGAATATAAACTTCATTCTCACCTTTCAGGTTATAAGACTATCGTTTTTAAGGCAAAACATGCTGTCTGACAGACTACGACCAGAAGCAGCAGGATAGAATATTAAAAATAATGAAAATCTTAAAACTAACTCTTTTTGTTCTCTTTCCAGGGATAAGTTTTTACGCCACGGCCACCAGCACAGCGGAGTCAGCAGTTATACAGGTTGAAAATACCGTTGAGAAAAACAAGCTGGTGACGGACGCCAACTGCGTTAACTACCTGCTAACGGCAGACGCTGAACCTGGTCTGGATCTGATCGACGTAGTGGAAAAGCACGGCGGCGATTGTCCGGGCGATCCCGAGACGCAGCACAGATTATTCAGCGTTTATGTCGATCAGAAAACCAGGCAGATGATCAGCGATAAAGACGATCCGGCAGAGGGCGATTTCACCTTTTTACCACCTGCCGAATAAATGTCGGTGAATGTTCTCTCTTCACCTTGATCCGCTATAAAAATATAAATTTAAGCCACATGTGATTTTCTTACGTAGGTTGCCTGAGCAGAAAGATACTGCGCTAAAAATCAGATTAAGGTGATAACTATCTGTTTAGCGTAATCGCCTGACTGGTTATGTATTTAATACGTCAAAGCAATAATTTATATATCGCTATGCCTTAATTTTTTACCGGAACTCAGCATGAAACGCCTTTTACTCTCTCTTGCCTTATTAACCAACATCGCCGTCGCCAGCCCGCATCTGGCCACGGCAGATGCGGATACGTTTGTGCCTGAACTGGCGCAAAAAGCCCTGTCGCTGGATATCGCTGGCGCAGAGCCGTTCGGCCAGCAGACCTTTGCCGTACGGGATAGCGGCCATTTACTGGGCGTGATGGTGCCGGGCAAAGGTCTGCTGCGGGCCGATATGAACGCCTGCTTTATTGGCTGGTCGCGCGATGGTGAAAGCCTGACAAACCTGGTGCCGACCATTGGCTTCAATCGTTTTGACGGCGAAGCGTGCGAAGACGTGAAAGGCGTGGGCGTAATTTCCTCGCCTGGCGACCGTGAGGTGAAAATCGCTGTGATTTATACCGCCACCACGCTGGTAGAAACCTCGCTGGTTGCGGTGGTGCTGGCGTACGATCCCCAGTCCCGCTCGCTGCTGGTCGATAATGCGCTGTCGCAAAGAGTGAATAATGCGTCAATAGACAGCGTGCCGAAAATTCGTCGCTTTTATGCGGCGCATCCTGCCAATACGGCCACCTTTGACAGCAAAAAATATCTGGCCCGTATTACGGCCTGGTGCGAAGAAGGCAATGTTGACTGCAATGACGTCACGTTGGACTCCAGAAGCAAGCTCAATGGGAAAGGCATATTGCTGCAGGGCAAAACCGTTAATGTGCACTGCCCGGAAGTTTGCGATTTTCGCGGATACGCTTTTGAAAACGCTGATTATACATACACCTTTATCACCAATGACTTTGAACGCTGGACAATGAATATCAGCAAGGGCGACCAGGTGACAGACAGCGTCGAAGGCACGATGCGCTGACGAAACCGTCGCCCTGTTTAAAGCTGTCGGGATAGCGCAATCCATGCCGGGCAGCAATCAGTTTCAACGCCCGCCGGGTCTACCGGCGCGGCCCGAACGCCGAAATCCAACGCAGGAAAACGTGATGCGATTTACGATAATAGCGACCAAAGCTGGCCAGCAGCCGCCGCAGAGCAGCTGCGACTTTCTGCCGCCGGGCGGCACTATCGGCCGTGGCGCCGACAACAACCTGGTGCTGCCGGACGATGACCGCACCATTTCCCGTCTGCAGGCCATTGTACATATCACGGCCGACGGCGAATGCCGCATTACCAACCGCGGCAACGTGACGCTGGTGCACCTGAACGATATTCCGCTGGAGCGGGGTCGGCAGGTGGATTTGCAGGATGGCGACATCCTTAGCATTGATGAGTACCGTTTACAGGTCAGCGAACTCAACGTGGCGGCGCAGCCCGTGGCAAGACCCGCGCCGGTTGCCCGACCGGCCGCGCCGCCGCAGGAAAGCGCGCCTGCCGCCATTCCCAGTGAAATCTGGGACAGCCTGGCGCAGGAGTTTTCTATCAGCGACAACCTGTCCAGCCGCAGCAGGCCGGCGCCAGCCGGATCGGATCCTCTGACGGAAAAAGCGCAGGATCGTAACCCGGTCGATCCGCTGGCGCAGTTTGCCGATAAGCCAGCGCCGCAGCTGGATCGTCGGGATCGCACGTCTGACTCTCTGTTCAGCAGCGAGTCGCTGTTCGATCGGCAAAGCATTTTTGACGACAGCACGCCGGGCACGTTGACGCAGCCGCAGCAGGACAAAAAGCAGCAGCTGGATCCGATGGCGCTGTTCGGCAGCGGCAACAGCACACCAGCCGACGGCGACGATCCGCTGGGGCTGATGATGGGCAACGCCGTCCCGCTGACGCCGGTGGATGAACCGCAGCAGAAGCGGCCACAGACTGCGTTTGTGCCGCCGGCACCAAAGGCGCTGGACAGCCAGCCGCAGACGACCAGCAGGCCAACAAGCAATCCGCAGACGGCTAACGATCTCAGCAAGTCACCGCTGTTTGATACAAACCCGCAGGCCGCTGACGATCTCAGCAAGTCGCCGCTGTTTGATACAAACCCGCAGACGGCTGACGATCTCAGCAAGTCACCGCTGTTTGGCGAAAACCCGCAGGCCGCTGACGATCTCAGCAAGTCACCGTTGTTTGATACAAACCCGCAGGCCGCTGACGATCTCAGCAAGTCGCCGCTGTTTGCTGAACTGCCGCAAAGCGATACGGATCGCGGCCAGCCTCCGCATTTTGCTGAAAACCCGGCGAGCGACGCCGATTTCAGCGAGCCCACCGCCGCCGCGCGGCCGCCGCAGCAGGAGTACGGCGGCATCACCCTGCCGACGCCGCAGGCCGTTGCGCGCAGCACTACGCCGCCGCCAAAAGGCCGTCTGCGCATCGATCCGGTCGCCAATACGGCTTCGCAACAGCACAGCGCTTCCGGCGACGGTCAGCGGCTGGACGGCGAGCTGCTGGAGGCGCTGATCGGCGGCATGGGGCTGAACGATCTACAGCCGACGCCGCGCTTTGACCGCGACGCGATGCAGGAGCTGGGCCAGATGCTCAGCATGTTCTCGCAGGGAACGGTGGCGCTGCTCTCCTCCCGCTCGATCCTCAAGCGCGGCGTAAAAGCGGAAATGACGGTGATCCTCGACGAGGCCAACAACCCGTTTAAGCTGCTGCCTTCCGGTAAATCGGTGCTGATGCAGATGTTCGGCAGCCGGATGCCGGGTTTTATGCCGCCTAAGCAGTCGGTGCGCGATGCGCTGGTCGATTTACAGGCGCATCAGCTGGGCATGATCGCCGGGATCCGCGCGATTATCGCTTCGATGCTGCAATCCTTTAACCCGCAGCAGCTGGAAGAAGAAGCGCGCGAAGAGGGCGCCATCTCTCGCCTGTCGCTGCCCAACAGCCGTAAAGCCGCGCTGTGGGAGCACTTCGCCAAACGCTACGGTGAAACGGCGGGCGAAATTGAGGATGACTTCCATACGCTGTTTGGCGAAGCCTTCCTGCACGCCTACGACATGGAAGTGAACCAGTACAAAGATTCTCAAATCAGATCGGAAGAATGATGAATATCACCATTGCCTCTATGTCGCACCAGGGCGCTCGCGAAAGCAACCAGGATCAGACCGGCGAGCGCATCGGCCAACGCTCGGCCTGCTTCGTGGTCTGCGACGGGGTGGCGGGGCTGCCCGGCGGCGACGTCGCGGCGGCGCTGGCGCGCGATACCATTCTCCAGCGCTTTGACGGCGAGCGACACCTGGACGCACAAAGTATTCGCCGCTACGTTAACGACGCCAACCACGCAATTCGCCAGCAGCAGGCGATCGGCGACCATAAGCGCATGGGCACCACCCTGGTGAGCTTGTTTATCGATCGCGATTTCGACCTGGCCTACTGGGCGCACGCGGGCGACAGCCGCCTTTATCTGTTCCGACGCGGCTACCTTTATCACGTCACCACCGATCACAGCCTGGTGCAGCAGATGAAGGACGCCGGTCACCAGACCGAAGGCATCAACGGCAATCTGCTCTATTTTGCGCTCGGCATGGGCGATGAGGAGCGCGACGCCAGCTACAGCGACGTGGTCGAGATCGAAGACGGCGACGCCTTCCTGCTTTGCACCGACGGGTTCTGGCACGGGCTTTCGCAGGAAAACATGCAGGAGTCGCTGCATATGGTGAATACGCCGGACGAATGGCTGACGCTGATGCAGCAGGTTATCCGCAAAAACGAGCGGCAGGCCGCCGCCAGCCAGGACAATTACAGCGCCGTCGCCGTCTGGGTCGGCGATCCGCAGGACACCACGCTGCTGCATTCGCTGGAAGCCGCAGCGCAGTTTTTCCCTCTTCGTGATTAAAATAAGGCTTTAACCCACATGAAATATTGGCTAACGGGTGTCACCCTGCTGATTGCATCCGGTGCCTGGGCACAGGATTACCGCGTCGTCACCGCTAAATCGCTGCAAATGGATGTCTGGCTCGATAACGTTAAAGATCAGAAGCCTGCCAGCTGGTGCAAGCGCGATGTTGCGCTGCGCATCGTGGCCAACGGTGATAAAGATCCGGCGAAGGTAAACGAGCTGCTGCCGCAGGTCGCGGGCCTGATGTCGCACAGCTGCGCGAAAATAGCCACGTTTCAATGGCAGCTGACCGACAGCAACGGCAAAGCGCTGGCGCACGGCAGCGCCGCTAAAGCGCAGGGCTGGCAAAGCAAAATGGAGGCACAAACGCCAGCGGCCACGCCGGTACAGGCGGCAACACCCACCGTGCCGGTTCAGGCCGCACCGACAGAAACCGCGCCAGCCGCCGCGCCGGTTAAGCCAGAAGATCTATCGCCGCCTGCGGATACCACGCCGTGGATCCAGTTCAGTCTGCTGGACGGCTGCCACTTCCGCACCTGGTGGAATAACGCCAGCCAGGCCAGCGCGCTGTTTGTGCCTGCGAAAGGCGGCGTGACCTGCGGCAGCGACGGCTGGCTCAGCGGCGACAGCCAGCTAACGCAGCTGGGCAAAGGCGGCGCCAAAAGCCGTCAGGTCAGCTTCGTGCAGGGTTTCCCGGTTTCCGGGCTGAACGGCAAAGCGATTGGTCGCGATACGCAGATCACCACCGTCAACAACGAGCGTATGGTGCTGAGCGACGAGCGCTCGCCGCAGAGCTGGATGATCGTGCCTTACGCGCCCGCGCTGAACGGCTGGCAGGCTGACGGCACCGTGGTGGTGGCGATAAGCCAGCAGGAAGCCAGCGATGCAAGTATCCTGAAGGCGCGCCTGGACGAAGTCCGTAAGGTCTGGTCGCCCTATCTGGCCGACGGCGCGGTGATCGTCAAGCTGGTGGATGAAATCCATCCGCAGCTGAAAGATCCGGCCGCCGGTGCTTACCGGACGCTTAACTGACCCCTGTGCCCGAGGAAAGCTATGAAATCTCTGACTCAACTGATGTCCGGCGCCACGCTGTTGGAAACCCTGGCGCGCGTCGAAAGCGATATCAAAAGCCGCCCGGCAGATGCCGACCTGCGCGCCGCCTTCGTACAGCTGCTCTGTCTGGCGGGCCACTGGCCGCGCGCCAAAACCCAGCTGAAATCCTGGCTGGCTTTAAAGCCGCAGGCAAAGCCCACGGTTACGCTGCTGGAGCAGGCCATTACGGCAGAAATCCAGCGAGCGGCGGTCTTTGAAGGCCTGGCGATGCCGAGAATGCCCGGCGAGGCGTTCGCCTGGGCGGAAGCGTTACTGAAGGCGCTGCGTAAGGAGCATGCCGAAGAGGCCGATGAGTTACGCGCGGCGGCTTTTGCGGCGGCGCAGGCCAACCCGGCCCGCGTCACCATGCAGGACGAGCAGACGCAGACCGTGGCATGGCTGATCGACGGCGACGGACGGCTCGGCCCGATCTGTGAGCTGATCGTTAACGGCCATTACACCTGGCTGCCGTTCGCTGCCGTGCGCGAAATGCGTTTTCAGCCGCCGGCGAGCGTCACCGATCTGGTCTGGCGGCACACGGCCGTCACGCTAATCGACGGCAGCGAACAGGTTTGCCAGCTGCCGGTGCGCTATCCGTTTGCCGATACGGCCGAAGACAACCTGCGGCTGGCCGCCGTCACCGAGTGGACGCCGCTGGACGACCAGCAGTTTATCGGCCACGGTCAGAAAACCTGGCTGAGCGAAGAGCAGGATTTTCCGCTGCTGAGCCTGACGCATATTGTCTTTGCAGCGGAAGCCGACGATGAGTGACGGTCGCGATTTGCTGCACGGCGGTTTTCGCCAGCGCGGCAGGGAGACGATGACGGCGCGCGATAAAATGCAGCCGTCGCTGCTGGACAGGCTGACCGACAACGCGCCGGATAAGCCGCAGGAAGCCCCCGGCAGCCGCGTGATTTCGCACGCCACGCTGAAGCGCAACGTTCTGCGTGATTTGCAGTGGCTGTTCAACAGCATCAACAACGAAGCGCAGCAGGATCTTTCGCCGTTTCCGCACGTGCAGCGCTCCGCTTATAACTTTGGCGTTGCGCCGCTGGCCGGACAGCGTATGTCCGATATCGAACTGGCCGACATCCAGCGCAAAATCACCAACTCTATTTTGTACTTTGAGCCGCGCATTCTGCCGGCGGGGCTTCAGGTGCGCTGCATATCAGACACCAGCTCGCTCAGCCTGCACAACATGCTGTCGATTGAAATCAAAGGGCGGCTCTGGTGCGTGCCTTATCCGCTGGAGTTTCTGTTCCGCACCGATCTGGATTTAGAAAACGGCCATTTTGAACTGAAAGACGTAGGGTAATTATGGACAGCAAACTGCTCGATTATTACAACCGTGAACTGGCGTACCTGCGCGAAATGGGGGCGGAGTTCGCCGAACGCTATCCCAAAGTCGCCGGACGGCTGGGCATGAGCGGCATTGACGTGGCCGATCCCTATGTCGAGCGGTTGATGGAGGGCTTCGCCTTTCTGACCTCGCGCGTGCAGCTGAAAATGGACGCCGAGTTCCCGCGCTTTTCGCAGCGGATGCTGGAGATGATCGCGCCCAACTATCTTTCGCCCGTGCCTTCAATGGCGATTGCTGAACTGCATCCCGACGGTAAAAAAGGGGATATCAGCGGCGGTTTCATGGTGCCGCGCGGCACCATGATGGACAGCCAGATGCTGAAAAAAAGCGGCGTCACCTGTAGCTACGCCACGGCGCACGACGTGATGCTGCAACCGCTGCGCATCGCTCACGTGGAACTGGGCGGCGTGCCGGCGGATATCCCGCTTGGCAGCATGGGGCTGAGCCAGCGCGGTGCGGTCAGCGCGCTGCGTATCCGCCTGGAGTGTTTTAGCGAAGTGGCGCTGAGCCATCTGACCCTGAAAGATCTGATGTTTTTTCTCAGCGGCCCGGACATTCAGGCGCAGCAGCTGCTGGAGCTGATGATGCAGCACACGGTCGGCAGCTTTTGCCAGACGGTGGAGCCGCAGCCGCAGCGGGTCGTGCTGGGCGACGACGCGCTGAAGCAGGAGGGCTTTGCGGCTAACCAGGCACTGCTGCCGGAAGATCTGCGCAACTTTGACGGTTACAGGCTGCTTCAGGAATATTTCGCTTTTCCTGCGCGCTTCCAGTTTGTCAGCATCAGCGGCCTGGGCGAGCTGCCTTCACGCTGTGGGCCAGAGGTAAAAGCCTTTGAGATCGTCCTGCTGCTGGACAAAGCCGACGCGGCGCTGGAGCGGACGATCGACAAAAGCCATCTGGCGCTGCACTGTACGCCGGTTATCAACCTGTTCACGAAAACGGCGGAGCGGCAGAAAATCAGCGAAGGCGTGCATGAATACCATCTGGTGGTCGATAACATTCGCCCGCTCGACTACGAGATTTACTCGGTGCAGAAGCTGTACGCCACGGGCGACAGGCAGCAGGGCGAGCAGGTGTTCCGGCCTTTCTGGAGCACCTTCAGCCGTGACGAAGGCGACTACGGCGCTTATTTTTCGCTGCGCCGCGAGCAGCGCACGCTGTCTGAACGCGCGCAGCGTTACGGTACGCGCACCGGCTATATCGGCTCCGAAGTCTTTCTTTCGCTGGTGGATGAGCGCCAGTCGCCGTGGCGCGACGATCTGACCCATCTGACGGCAGAAGTTTTGTGCACCAGTCGCGATCTGCCGCTGATGCTGCTGGCGCAGGATCAGGGCAACTTTATGATGGCGGACTCGGTGCCGGTCAGCCAGCTGACGCTGCGCAAAGGCCCAACGCCGCCGCGTCCGGCGCTGGCGGAAGGCATGGCGACCTGGCGGCTGATCAGCCATTTGCAGCTGAATTATTTAAGCCTGATGGACAGCGACGACGGCCAGGGCGCCACGGCGCTGCGCCAGCTGCTGGGGCTGTATGCCAATCTGGCGGAAGCGCCGGTGGCCCGGCAGATTGAAGGCATTCGCCACTGTCGGCTCAAACCGGTCAGCCGTCGGGTGCCGGAACCCGGCCCGATCGTGTTCGCGCGCGGCATCGGCATTGAGCTGAGCGTCGACGAGCAGGCGTTTTCCGGCGCCAGCCCGTGGCTGCTGGGCAGCGTGCTGGAGCAGGTCTTCGCCAGGCTGGTCGCCATCAACAGCTTTACCGAGCTGACGCTGACCAGCCAGCAGCGCGGCGAGGTCGGCTACTGGCCCGCGCGCATGGGCAAAAGGGCGCTGATATGAACGTGTTGCGCATTCGCAAAACGCAGCGGCTGCCGGAGGCGTTCTGGTCGGGCGTGACGCAGGCACCGTGGCGCTACGACCTGTTTCAGCTGCTGCGCAGGCTGGACGCACAGGGCGGCGAGCGCTATCCGCTCGGCCGCGCGCCGCTGCCGCGCCATGAGCCGTTGCGCATCGGTCAGGAGCCGTCGCTGGCCTTCGCGCCCGCCACGCTGTCAAAGGCCGGCCCGCGCGACAACAGCTCGCTGCACGACATCTCAATTTTAAGCTTCGGCCTGTTTGGCCCGAACGGCCCGCTGCCGACGCACCTGACGGAGTACGCCCGCGAGCGCATTATTCATCATCAGGATCGCAGTATGTCGGCCTTTGCCGACCTGTTTCACCATCGGCTGACGCTGCTGTTTTACCGCGCCTGGGCCGACGCGCAGCCAACGGTATCGCTGGATCGGGAAGACAATCAGCGCTTCGATCGTTATCTGGCGAGCCTGATCGGCATGGGCCAGCCGGGCCAGCTGGCAAAAGGCAGCCTGAGCGATCACGCGCGCTTTGCGGTGGCCGGGCATTTAACCCGCCACGCGCGCGACGTCGAAGGCCTGCAAAAGATCCTCAGCCACTATTTTAAGGTGCCGGTCAGGCTGGTGGGAAACGTGCCGCACTGGCTGCCGATCGACAGCCGCGAGCGGGCGAAGCTGGGCGCGGGCCGCCACGCGCCGAAGCTGGGCGAATCGATGTTTCTGGGCGTGGCGGTGCGTGACGTGCAGCATAAGTTCCGCATCGAGCTGGGGCCGATGCCGCTGGAAACCTATAACCGCTTTCTGCCGGGCGAGGCCTGGACTCTTGCGCTGCGCGACTGGGTACGGCAATACCTGGGCATTGAATATATCTGGGAGCTGAAGCTGATCCTGGCGGCGGAAGAGGCCAAAGGGATCCGGCCCGGCGACGCAACCCGGCTCGGCTTTAACAGCTGGCTCGGCCATTTAAAAAGCGGCGAGCCGCTGCGCGATCTGACCTTCAGCCCGGAACCGGCGGAGCAGGTCGCTGCCAGATAACGTTTTGTTAAAACCCGCACGACCTTGACAGAGAAAGTCACTTTTTCCGGCCGCCTTGCCGAACCGGGCCGCTCGCTTATCGGGCTTGTTCTTTACGGCTCTCTGTTTTAACCGTCATCTACTTACCGAGAACAACCATGTCAGAAATCAGCCGCGCCGTACTGTTCGGCAAACTGGACACGCTGTTATTTACCTCGCTGGAAAGCGCCACCGCCTTCTGCAAGCTGCGCGGCAATCCCTATGTGGAGCTGGTGCACTGGCTGCATCAGCTTATGCAGCAGCAGGAAGGCGATCTGCAACAGGCGATCCGCTATTTTTCACTGGATGAAGAGGCGCTGACGCGCGATATCGTCGGGGCGCTGGATCGTCTGCCTCGCGGCGCCAGCGCGGTGTCGGATCTGTCCGAACATATCGACAGCGCGGTTGAGCGCGCCTGGGTGTACGGCTCGCTGAAGTTCGGCGTGCAGCAGATCCGTGGCGGCCATCTGCTGATTGGCCTGCTGAAAACGTTCAATCTGGCCAACGTGCTGAAAAGTATTTCGCCGCAGTTTGGCCGTATCAGCGCCGATACGCTGCTGGAGCAGTTCGACAGCGTGTTCGCCAACAGCAAGGAGAGCAGCATCACCGCCGCGCCCGTCCAGGAGGGTGCCGTGCCGCAGCAAAAAAGCACGCTGGCACAGTACGCGCAGGATCTGACGGCGCGCGCGCGCGAAGGCAAGATCGATCCGATCGCCGGACGCGATGAAGAGATCCGCCAGATGGTGGATATCCTGATGCGTCGCCGCCAGAACAACCCGCTGCTGACCGGCGAAGCGGGCGTCGGCAAAACGGCGGTGGTGGAAGGCCTGGCGCTGCGCATGGCGGCAGACGACGTGCCGGAGCCGCTACGCAACGTGCAGCTGTGGCTGCTGGATATCGGTATGTTGCAGGCCGGCGCGGGCATGAAAGGCGAATTTGAGGCGCGGCTTCAGGCGCTGATCAATGAAGTGCAGTCCAGCCCGACGCCGATCATCCTGTTTATCGACGAGATCCACACGCTGATCGGCGCGGGCGGCCAGCAGGGCACGGGCGATGCCGCCAACCTGTTAAAACCCGCGCTGGCTCGCGGCCAGCTGCGCACTATCGGCGCGACCACCTGGGCGGAATACAAAAAATATATCGAGAAAGATCCGGCGCTGACCCGGCGTTTCCAGACCGTGCAGGTGCAGGAGCCGGACGAAGAGAAAGCGCTGCTGATGCTGCGCAGCACCGTCACCACGCTGGAGAAGCACCATCGCGTCCTGCTGCTGGATGAGGCCGTGGCGGCGGCGGTTAAGCTTTCGCATCGCTATATTCCGGCACGCCAGCTGCCCGACAAAGCCGTGGCGCTGCTGGATACCGCCTGCGCCCGCGTCGCCGTCAGCCAGAGCGCGCAGCCGCCGCAGCTGGAAGACTGCCTGCACCGCATCCACGCGCTTTCGATTGAAAAAGAGATAGCGGAGCGCGAGGCGAAAGTGGCGATTGGCG
This sequence comes from Erwinia sp. PsM31, assembly GCF_030433775.1. Classification (NCBI taxonomy): domain Bacteria; kingdom Pseudomonadati; phylum Pseudomonadota; class Gammaproteobacteria; order Enterobacterales; family Erwiniaceae; genus Erwinia; species Erwinia sp. PsM31. The sequence goes on along the minus strand of NZ_JARUWZ010000041.1, from coordinate 3,453 downwards.
ATGCGTCCCGGGCGGCAAAAATCAGCGAGCAGCTGGCTGCGCTAGGCCGCCAGCGCGATGAACTGACGGCACGCTGGCAGAGCGAACGCGGGCTGGTGGACGCCATTATCGCGCTGCGCGAGCGGCTGCATAAGGATGATGCGGAAGATGTTGCCGCCCTTCAGCAGCTGCTCGCAGAGCAGCAGCAGCAGCTGAAAACGCTACAGGGCGAAGCGCCGCTGCTGTTTGCCGCCGTCGATGCCAACGTGGTCGCCGCTGTAGTTGCCGACTGGACCGGCATCCCGCTGGGCCGCATGATGAAAAACGAAATCGACGCGGTGCTGAAGCTGGCCGACACGCTGAACGAGCGCGTAATTGGTCAGCGCCACGGCCTGGATCTGATCGCCAAACGCGTGCGCACCTCCCGCGCGCGGCTGGACGACCCGAATAAGCCGGTCGGCGTCTTTATGCTCTGCGGCCCGTCCGGCGTCGGCAAAACCGAAACCGCGCTGGCGCTGGCCGAAACGCTCTACGGCGGCGAGCAGAACATTATCACCATCAATATGAGCGAGTTTCAGGAAGCGCACACCGTTTCTACGCTGAAAGGCGCGCCGCCGGGCTATGTCGGCTATGGCGAAGGCGGCGTGCTGACCGAGGCCGTGCGCCGTCGTCCTTACAGCGTGGTGCTGCTGGACGAAATCGAGAAGGCGCATCCCGACGTGCATGAAATTTTCTTCCAGGTCTTTGATAAAGGCTGGATGGAAGATGGCGAAGGGCGTCATATCGACTTCCGCAACACGCTGATTATTCTGACTTCCAACGTCGGCACGCAGCTTATCAGCGCCATGTGCGCCGATCCGGAACTGATGCCGGAACCGGACGCGCTGGCGGGCGCGCTGCGCGGGCCGCTGCTGGAGGTTTTCCCGCCGGCTTTGCTGGGCCGTCTGCTGGTGGTGCCTTATTATCCGCTGAGCGACGACATGCTCGCCAGCATTGTGCGGCTACAGCTAAAGCGCATCCAGCAGCGTCTGGCGCAGAACCACGGCATCGTCTCCGAGGTGGATGACAGCGTGATTGCACGCATCGTTCAGCGCTGCACCGAGGTAGAATCCGGCGGCCGTATGGTCGATGCCATCCTTACCAACACGCTGCTGCCGCAGATGAGCCAGCTGCTGCTGGACGCACACCGGCGTGAAGAGCAGTACCAGCGCCTGCGGGTAACCCTGCACGACGGCGAGTTCCAGTGTCAGTTTGAGGCGTAAGCCGCAATTAAGAGAGTTGTCCAATATGTCAGAACAAGATATTCCGCGAGCCATTCCTGGCGCTCTGCCGGTGGGCTACCGCTTTAACGAGTTTGAAATTAAAGAGGTCATCGGCGGCGGCGGCTTCGGTATCGTCTATCGCGCCTGGGATCATCAGCTTGAACGCACCATCGCCATCAAAGAGTTTATGCCCGCCTCGCTGGCGGTGCGCAGCGACGATCTGACGTTGGTACTGCGCAGCGAGCGCTTCAGCAAAACGTTTCACGCCGGGCTGAACAGCTTTATTCAGGAGGCGCGCCTGCTGGCCCGCTTTAATCATCCGAATTTGCTGCACGTGCTGCGCTTTTGGGTGCAGAACGATACCGCCTATATGGGCACGGCGTTCTATACCGGCACCACGCTGTCGCAGCTGCACAGCCGCCGCCCGGAGATGATTAGCGAAGCCTGGATCCGCTGCCTGCTGCCGCCGCTGTTCGGCGCTATCAATACTATCCACCGCGAAGGCTATCTGCATCGCGATATCTCGCTGGATAATATCCAGATCCAGGAAAACGGCGTGCCGGTGCTGCTGGACTTCGGTTCCGCCCGCAAGGCTATCGGCAACCTTTCTGATGAAACCGAAACCATGCTCAAGCCGGGCTTTGCGCCGATTGAGCAGTACAGCGACGACAACGAGAGCGAGCAGGGCACCTGGACCGATATCTATGCGCTGGGCGCAGTGCTGCATACGCTGATTGTTGGCTCGCCGCCGCCGGTCAGCGTGGTGCGCAGCATCGAGGATAACTATAAGCCGCTGGTGCAGCAGAAGCCCGCCGGCTACTCGCTGCCGCTGCTGCACGCGATTGACCGCGCGCTGGCGCTGCAACCGGAAGATCGGCCGCAGACCATAGACGAGCTGGCGGCGCTGATGGCGCTTTCCGCCAGCGATATCAGTGAAATCGTTGAGGTGAAGGTCAGCGGGCCTGGCACCATGCTGGTGCCGGTAGAAGAAGAGCAGGCTGCGCCAAAAGCCGCCGGGCTGAAGCGCTTTATGGTGCCTGGCCTGATTGCCGCAGGCGTGCTGGTGGGGATTGGCGTGGGCGCGCTGATGGCGGGCGGCGGCAGCGACGATGCGCCGCAGACGGCCGCCACGAATGCGCCAGCGGCAACTTCTGCGTCTGAGGTGACTTCTGCGCCAGCAGTAACGCCAACGGCCTCTCAGCCGCCAGCGGAAACGGCGAAGGCCGCCGAACCTGCGCCACCGCCGGAGCCTGTCGCCCAGGTCTATATCAAGCTGCTGCCGGGCGATAAAGTAGCGATGAACGGCAATCCGCAGGCGCTGGTGCCGTCGCCGAACGGCTTCGCTATGCTGCAGCTGCCGCCGGGCGATTACCGCTTCAGCATCAGCAACAGCGGCCAGACCCGCGATCAGCGCATTACCGTCGATCGCGAAGGCGTGTGGCTGCTGAACCCGCAAAGCTGAGGCCGCGCGCGCCGCTCAGTTCCTGTCCATTCCTTATCCGCCCGGCGTCCCGCCGGGCCTGCCAGTCCGGGAAATTACTATGTTTGATCGTATCACCGTCATCCTGCCGGTCGAGGGCCTGCTGTTCTGGAAGCTCAGCGGCCGGGAGAAGCTCGCCGACGCCTTTGAGTTCACCGTGGAGCTGCTGAGCCCCGACGCGCGCCTCGACCGCAAAACGCTGCTGGGCCAGCCGGTTACCGTGTGCATCCCCACGCAGGGCATGGGCACGCGCTACCTGAACGGCAAAATCACCCGCGCCGGGGTCTACAGCCAGGAGCTGAACGGCACGCGCTACGCGGTGTACCGCCTGAGCATGGAGCCGGACCTGTGGCCGATGAAGCGCGACCGCAACCTGCGCATCTTCCAGGGGCAGACGGTGGTGCAGATAATCAAAACGCTGCTGGACGAGTACGGCGTGACGGTGGAGGACCGGCTGACGGGCAGCTACCGGGTGTGGGAGTACTGCGTGCAGTACCAGGAGAGCAGCTTTGACTTTATCAGCCGGCTGATGGAGCTGGAGGGGATTTACTACTTCTTCCGCCACGAGGCGGACAGGCACACGCTGGTGCTGGCGGACAGCGCGCGGCAGCACCAGCCTTTTCCGGGCTACGGGGTTATTCCGTACCACGCGACGCCGTCGGGCGGCAGCACCTCCGCCGAGGGCATCAGCGTGTGGGAGATGGAGGACAGCGTGACGCCGGGCATCTACAG
>NZ_JARUWZ010000040.1:0-33272 GCF_030433775.1 Erwinia sp. PsM31 | reverse complement strand
CTCCGACCCACTGGTCCCAAACCAGTTGCGCTACCAAGCTGCGCTACTCGCCGAAAACTGCGTACTGCTAAAGATTTTGTGGTGCGAAGAGAGGGACTTGAACCCTCACGTCCGTAAGAACACTAACACCTGAAGCTAGCGCGTCTACCAATTCCGCCACCTTCGCATACAAAATCTGGGGTGGCTAATGGGACTCGAACCCACGACAACTGGAATCACAATCCAGGGCTCTACCAACTGAGCTATAGCCACCACACCTGTTACTCGTACTGCTTTACTACCTAACGCGGTAATACTACCACCGCAGCTCTTGCGCACAAACTTAATGGCGCGCCCGACAGGATTCGAACCTGAGACCTCTGCCTCCGGAGGGCAGCGCTCTATCCAGCTGAGCTACGGGCGCGTAGCGCCGTTGCGGATGGGCATACTACGGATTCGAGCCGATCCTGTCCAGTGCTTTTTGCACAAAAAATTCCGTTTGCTTACGCTTTGTGCGTTCTGTCTAAACTACAGGCGTTTTAGCGCGTTAATGCTTGTCTTTTAACCGATGAGGCCGTTTAAAAGCCGTTAATTAAAGATCGCCGCGCAGGTGATAACGCAGGTATTTTAGCAGGCTGAGCTGCCTTCCAATCCGCGAAGGCTGCACGATCAGCCGATAAAGCCACTCAAAGCCCGTTCTCTGCCATATTTTCGGCGCGCGCTTCACGTTACCCGTGAAAACATCGTAGGTGCCGCCTACGCCCATATAGAGCGCATCAGGGTAGAGAGCCTTGCAGTCGCGCATCAGGATCTCCTGACGCGGCGATCCCATCGCCACGGTGACAATCTTTGCGCCGCTGGCGGCGATGCGGGCAAACAGCGCTTCCCGATCGGCAGGCGCGAAATAGCCGTCCTGCGAGCCAACGATATTGACGTTCCACTGGCGCTTCAGCTTCTCTTCGGTCTGGGACAAAATGCCCGGCTTGCCGCCGACCAGGAAAACCGGCGTGCCTTCGCGGCCGGCACGCTCCATCAGTCCTTCCCACAGATCGGCTCCGGCAATACGCGCAACCTTAGCCTGCGGATACTTTTTGCGGATGGAGCGGACGATACTGATGCCGTCGGCGTACTTATATTCCGCCTCGTCGATCAGACGATGAATTTCCGGGCGGCTTTCCGCCGTCAGCACCTTTTCCGCATTGATAGCCACCAGCGTGCCGCTTTTCAGGCGTTCCCCCAGCCAGAGATAATCAAGGAATTCGGCCATATCGCGAAAGCCCAACAGCGTAATGCCGCGGATCGGGTAGTGCGGCGGCGTAAAAGCGGAGTCCATGACAGGTCCTTAAAGTTACTGGCTAACAGGTTTTGTTTTTGCGCCCGGATGGCGCACCGGCCGCGCACGGATTACGCCCGCGCTGTCGAACAACCAGTAGAGCAGCTTGGCTGCCACCACCGCCGCCGCAAAAATCAGGCAGAAGAACACCACGCGGGAGGCGAAGGCGTCCAGCCCTTCTCTGGCGAGCACTATCATATTAAAAACCGCGCCGAAGCAGAAGCTTTGCAGAATGGCGGCCTTGTAGCGATTATCCTCATGACGTCCTTTGGCATACAGCCAGTCGAACCATTTGATAATCATGCCTACCGCCACCGCGCCCAGCGGAATAAACCAGACGCCGCCCATTACCACCAGCGAGCCTAACAGCGTCGGCGAGATCGCCAGCCCGGAATGGTTGTTCAGCACTTCCCAGGTAAAGTAGTTGGCGCTGTTCAGTACCACCGAAGGCCTGTCCGGCCACAGCCAGCCCGGAATAAAGACGTAGAAATCCCGGACGATGGGCGCCAGCCCCTGGAATTCGATTTTGTCGTAATTTTGCAGCAGAAGACCCAAATTTTCCCAGGGCGAAAAGGTATCGCGCGTCAGGTAAAGGAAGGTGTAAAACGCCTCGCTGCCGCTGACGTCGAGGTTATAACGGCGCAGCGCCAGCCAGAACATGCCAACGATGCCCGCAACGCCAGCGGCGGCCAGCATCCACAGCGTGATCCAGCCCTGGATGATGCCGATAAAAAGAAACAGTGCGAAAGCGATGATGATGTTGGCGCGCGTGCCGCCGACAATCGCATAGGTCAGCAGCCCAAAAGCGACGGTAGCCACCAGGAACAGCAGCCAGCTTTTCAGGCCGGGACGCAGGAAGTAGACCACCAGCATCGCCGGGATAAAGAAGTAGAAGAAGCGCTTCAGCGCCACGCCCGACACTTCTGCCGAGAAAATCTGGCTGTAGCTGTGCAGCTTAAACAGCAGAAAACCGTTATGCAGAAAGAACACCAGCACCGTGCCCAGCGCAATCAGCGCCAGGATGCTCCACGTCAGGTGCGCCTCAACGCGGTTGATGGTGAACACCTGGCGAGCGGGCCTTTCCGTCGCCTGCCTGAGCCGGGTTTTATAGCTGACATAATAGATAGCGTAGAAGCAGGTTGCGGCAAGCATCGCCTGCAGCAAATACTCCGCAGGCACCACCTGCACATTGAAGCCAAACACCAGCACGCAGGTCAGCGGGAAGCCAAAGTAAAAGGTCAGCAGAAAAAGCAGCGAGAAGAAGACGTTGAAGTTAAACCGCACGCGCCGAAACTCTCGCCAGGTCAGCGTCAAAATCAGCCCCAGCGACAGCAGCCAGACCGTCAGCAGGCCTGCAAACTGTGAAAAAATCATGCCGTTGCTCCTTCCGCCAGCGCCAGCGCCTGCTGCCAGCCCGCCACAAAGGCCGGGTCGAAAAAGGCGATGGCGGCTTTATCCATGCCGGCCATCTGCCGCTTTGTTTCGGCGATCAGCTCCGGTGTTAGTTTATCACCGGCAAAAAGCACCGGCACCTGCTGCCCGGTCAGATCCTGCCAGAAAGGATTTTTACGGTTGATAACAAACGGAATGTTGGCCTGGATCAGCAGACACAGCGTGCCAATGCCCTGCTGGCGCTCGAAGATAAAGTAGCCCAAATCGCAACGGGCAAGTAGCGCCAGGTAAGCCGTAAAATCAAGCTTTTCGGTCAGCACGTTCAGCCTGGCGCCAAACAGCGCCGCGCCGGCTTCCCGCACGCGCTGGATATAAGCGTCGTTATTTGCCGGGTAGCCCATGGGCACAATGACGTTCACCCGCTCGCCGAACTGCTGATGGATTTCCTGCAACGCCTGAAGGTGACAGTTGCTGGCATCGCCGGAGTTGCCGACCAGAATGGTCAGCTCGCTGTTTTCTGGCGCGTCAGGCAGCGCGATCTGCGCCATGCGCGTCGGGAAATAGAGCAGCGAAGCGGGCACGGCAGGCTGACGCTGCTGGAAAAAGGCGATATCGCCGCGCGTGGCGAAGACATGACCGATGCGCTTTTGCGCCAGGCGACGCATGGCGTAAAACAGGCGGAACTTCAGGCCGCCAGCCTGCTCGTAGAGATCGGCGCCCCAGATATGCCAGTACGCCTGGTCAGGCCGGATTTTGCGTAGCAGCAGCGCCAGCCACAGCGTCGGATTGAACTGGCCATGAAAGAAAAAGCGCGTCTGTCGATCGGCCTGTGCGCGGGCAGTTACTGCCTCAGCAATGCTTTTTTTATCCTTAAACCAGCGAATAGCCAGTGAGGAAAACGCCGTCGCAGGTTCGCCCACGACCCAAAACTGGCGCTGTTCATTGCACGGCGCGGCCTGGGTCATGACGTCATTAAAAAACCGCAGAACGGTCTGGTTGTGGTGCTCAATCGGCGAGCCAAGAACGTGGATCAGTGTTGTCATACTTGTCTTTGATAAAGAAAAAATACGCCAGCGCAAAGCGCAAAATAGACGATGTAGGTTGCCATATAGGCCTGCGCCGCGCCGACAGCGCCGTGCAGTGGGATCAGCCACCAGGCAAACAGCGTCAGCAGCAGAAACTGGCTGACTTCCGTCAGCAGGTAAAAACGCAGCGAGGCTTTGGCAATCACCAGATAGCCGAACACATAAGCGCCTACCTTAAAAACGTCGCCGGTCAGCTGCCAGATAAAGAGGTCGCGCATCCCGGTGAACCTGCTGGAAAACAGCAGCCAGATCGCCACGTCGCGCAGCAGCCAGACGGTAAGGCTGACCGCCATCACCGCAGGCAGCACAAAGCTCAGCGACCGCCGGATCTCGCGCGAGATCGCTTTTTTATCGGTCAGCTTTGCCAGCGTCGGCAGCAGATAGACGCTGAAAGAGGCGGTGATAAATTGCAGATAAGCGTCCGAGATGCTGGTTACGCCCTGCCACAGACCGACCTGCTCCCAGCCGTCGTGCGCCGCCAGCAGATTACGCATCATCACCCAGGCGACCGGCAGCGTTACGGCGGTCATCAGCGCCATCAGCGTGAATTTACCCAGATTACGCGCGATGTCGCCGTGCCACTGCGGCTTAAGGAAATGCAGCGGCAGATGGTCGCGCTTTGCCAGCAACAGCGCCGCGGGCACCACTACCAGCGCCGGAACCAGCGCCATGCCGATCAGCGCGCCGCTGTAGCCGCCCAGCCAGTAACAGACAAACCACGCCGCCACGCCGATCAGGCTGCCTGCGATCAGCGACAGCGCGTTGCCCATCGCATCGCGAAAGCCTTTGATTACCGCCAGCGCCAGGTTGGCCCAGGCGATGCCGACCTGCACAAAAGCCAGCATCCGCACCACGTTCGCATAGCCGCCGTGACCAAACAGGCCGACGCTGACCGGTTCGGCAAACAGCAGGAAAACCACCGCCAGCAGCGTAGAGAAGCCCAGCACCATTGCCGACGCCGTGCCGGTTACGGCGCGCAGCCGGGCAGGCTGCTGCTGATATTCCGCCACGTATTTGGTGACGCCGTTGAAGATGCCTGCGCCAGCCAGCACGCCCAGCACGGTGATTAGCTGGCGAAAGTTGCCCGCCTGCCCCACGCCCGCCGGGCCAAAGGACACGGCCAGCATCTTGACCACCAGCAGACCGGCAGCGATTTTTACCAGCGTGGACGCTGCCGTCCACACCGAAGCTTTAGCCAGCGACATATCAGAACCAGCTCAGCAGCGAGTTGATAACCGTTTTCTGGTTATTGTCGGAAAGGTTGTAAAACAGCGGCAGCCGCAGCAGGCGTTCGCTTTCCGCCGTGGTGTAGCGATCCGCCCCGTGAAAACGGCCAAAACGCTGCCCGGCCGGTGACGAATGCAGCGGGATATAGTGAAATACGGCCAGGATTTCCGCTTCTTTTAACCAGTTAATCAGCGCGTTGCGGTCGTCGTTATCGCGCAGCTTGATATAGAACATATGCGCGTTGTGCTGGCAATCTGCCGCAAGGGTCGGCAACGTAATTCGTCCGCTGGCGGCGACGGGCAGCAGCGCGTCGTAGTAGTTCTGCCACAGGCGCAGGCGCTGCTCGTTGATGCGTTTGGCCTCTTCCAGCTGCGCCCAGAGATAAGCGGCCTGCAAATCGGCCATCAGGTAGCTGGAGCCGATATCCCGCCAGGTGTATTTATCCACCTGGCCGCGAAAGAACTGGCTGCGGTTGGTGCCTTTTTCACGGATGATTTCTGCTCTTTCCACCAGCGCCGAATCGTTGATCAGCGTCGCGCCGCCCTCGCCGCCCGCTGTATAGTTCTTGGTTTCGTGAAAGCTGAAGCAGCCGATATGGCCAATCGTGCCCAGCGCTTTGCCTTTGTAGGTAGCCATTACGCCCTGCGCCGCGTCTTCAATCACGTAGAGTTTATGCTTTTCCGCCAGCGCCATGATCGTATCCATCTCACAGGCGACGCCCGCGTAATGCACAGGAACGATCGCGCGAGTTTTCTCGGTGATGGCCGCTTCGATCAGCTTTTCGTCGATGTTGAGCGTATCGGGACGGATATCGACAAACACGATAGTCGCGCCGCGCAGCACAAAGGCGTTGGCGGTAGAGACGAAGGTGTAGCTCGGCATAATCACTTCATCGCCGGGCTGAATGTCGATCAGGATGGCGGCCATCTCCAGCGAGGCGGTGCAGGACGGCGTCAGCAGCACTTTACGACTGCCGAACCGGTTTTCCATCCACTGCTGGCAGCGACGGGTAAAGCCGCCGTCGCCGCACAGCTTGCCGCTGCCCATCGCGGACTGCATATACTCAAGTTCGGTTCCCACCACCGGTGGGGCATTAAACGGGATCATAAAATTACCTGTAGAGCCACCAGGCGGTGCGTTCAATTACGCCGCCGCAGCGATGATAAAGTCGGAGTGCCGGCAGATTGCCAAGCTGAGTGGCAACATGCAGACGCGTCAGGCGTCGCGCGCGACACCAGTCAATGGCGGCCTCGATCATGCGCTGACCGACGCCCAGTCCCTGCGCCTCAGGCAGCGTCGCCAGCAGGCCGATCCTGCCGCTGCCGTCGGCCAGCTCGCGCAGTGAGACGAAACCCTGTAGTTCGCCCTGGTCGTTGACGGCAATCAGGCACTGATGGTCGAAAGTCCCCAGTACAGCGTTTTCCACCCACTGCGCATAGAATCGCCCGCTGTCTTCCGCTTTATACCAGGGCGCGCGAAAGCGGCTGAAGGCAAAAGCGCTGCTGGCTACCTCGCGCAGCGCCGGAATATGTTCCTTACGGGCAATGCGAATGCCTTCCGGCCTGCCGCCCACGCCGATACCCAGCACGAAATCCGCTTCGCCTTCTACAAAGCGAAACCCCAGCGCGCTTAACGCATCCAGCTCCGCCGTCTGCTGCGACAGGATTTTCGCCTGGACGAGGTCATATTGCCGTAGCGACGCTTCATCGATCGGCGCCTCGTGCAGATCGACGGTCAGCAGGGCGCTGTTGATAGCGAAGAACGCGTTTTCCCACGTCAGCGGTTCGACGCGTCCCGGCAAAGCGGTGGCGTTCATCGCCAGAGGCCTTTGGTATCCACCAGCCAGCGCGAGCGCAGGCCTTCGACGTCGATGGTTTTGAACTGCTGATGATCCACCAGCATAACCAGCACGTCCGCCTGGCGTAACGCCTCTTCCTGCGTAACCAGCACGCTTCTCTCCGGCATCCCCTTCGGCAGCTCGTGAATATTCGGCTCCACCAGCTGGGTGACGCCCTGATGCCAGTCGGCGATCATCTGCGCCACTTCCATTGCCGGACTTTCCCGCAGGTCGTCGATATTGGGCTTAAAGGCCAGGCCAAAGCAGGCGATGGTCAGCTCGCTGGGGCGTTTGTCGCTGGCGACCAGGCACTCGGCCAGCTTTTTCTTCACCTGCTCCAGCACCCAGTGCGGCTTGCTGTCGTTAACTTCGCGCGCGGTGCGGATCAGGCGAGCCTGTACCGGATTCTGCGCCACGATAAACCACGGATCCACGGCGATGCAGTGGCCGCCGACGCCAGGGCCGGGCTGTAAAATATTGACGCGGGGATGGCGGTTGGCCAGCGCGATCAGCTCCCAGACGCTGATGCCCTGATCGGCACAGATCAGCGACAGCTCGTTGGCGAAGGCGATATTGACGTCGCGGAAGCTGTTTTCCGTCAGCTTGCACATCTCAGCGGTGCGCGAGTTAGTGACCACACACTCGCCCTCAAGGAATATTTTGTAGAGATCGCACGCTCTCTGCGAGCAAAGCGACGTCATGCCGCCGATCACGCGGTCGTTTTTAATCAGCTCGACCATCACCTGGCCGGGCAGTACGCGCTCCGGGCAATAGGCGATCTGCACGTCGGCTTTTTCGCCCGCGTGCTGAGGAAAAGCCAGATCGCTGCGCGCCATCGCCAGCCACTCGGCCATCTGCTCCGTCGCGCCCACGGGCGAGGTCGATTCCAGGATAACCAGATCGCCTTTTTTCAGCACCGGCGCGATGGACTCGGCCGCCGCTTTGACCCAGGCGAGATCCGGCTGGTGTCCGTCTTTGAACGGCGTCGGCACCGCAATCAGAAAAGCGTCCGCCGGCTCTGGCCGGGTGGTCGCCCGCAGATAGCCCTGCTCCACGGCCGTTTTCACCACCACGTCCAGGTCCGGCTCCACGATATGAATATCGCCGCGATTAATCGTCTCGACCGCTCGCGTGTTGATATCCACGCCGATCACTTTTTTCTGGCGGGAGGCGAAAGCCGCAGCGGTAGGCAGGCCAATATAGCCCAGCCCGATAACAGAAATGGTATTGAACATTATAAAGAAATCCGATTGTTTTTAAGGGCCTGCACAATACGTTCGCAGGCCAGGCCGTCGCCATAGGGATTATGGGCGCGGCTCATGGATTGGTAAGCCTCTTCGTCCGTCAGCAGGCGCGTCACCTCGCGAACGATTTTTTGTGTGTCAGTGCCTACCAGCCTGACGGTGCCTGCGTCTACCGCTTCCGGGCGTTCGGTGGTATCACGCATCACCAGCACCGGCTTGCCCAGCGAAGGCGCTTCTTCCTGGATGCCGCCGGAATCGGTCAGGATCAGCCAGGCACGATCCATCAGCCAGACAAACGGCAGGTATTCCTGCGGCTCGATCAGCACTACGTTGTCGATATCGCTGAGAATACGATTGACCGGCTCGCTGACGTTAGGATTCAGGTGCACCGGATAAACGATCTGCGCCTCGGGATGGCGGCGGGCGATATCGGCCAGCGCGCTGCAAATGCGCTCAAAGCCGTCGCCGAAGCTTTCCCGACGGTGTCCCGTTACCAGGATCAGCTTCTTATCAGCCTCAAGGAAGGGATAGCGAGTCGCCAGGCCGTTACGCAGCTGCTCGTCGCTTAACACGCGATCGCGTACCCAAAACAGCGCGTCGATCACCGTGTTGCCGGTAACAAACATGCGCGCGGCGGGCAGATTTTCGCGCAGCAGATTTTGCCGCGCCGTTTCCGTCGGCGGGAAGTGCCAGGTCGCCAGATGCCCGGTCAGCGTGCGGTTGGCCTCTTCCGGCCACGGCGAATACAGATCGCCCGTACGCAGTCCGGCCTCCACATGCCCCACCGGAATGCGGTGATAAAAAGCCGCCAGGCTGGCTGCGAACGTCGTGGTGGTATCGCCGTGCACCAGCACGACATCCGGCCTGAACTCCGTAAACACGCCTTTCAGCCCTTCCAGAATACGGCTGGTGATCTCCGTCAGCCCCTGGCCTGGCCGCATAATATTCAAATCGTAATCGGGGACGATAGCAAACAGCTGCAGCACCTGATCCAGCATCTCACGATGCTGCGCGGTAACGCACAGACGCGCGTCTATCTCGCCATCCTGGGCAAGTGCATGAACCAGCGGAGCCATTTTTATCGCTTCCGGGCGCGTGCCAAAAACAGTTAATACTTTCACTGTTGTTCTCTTTCCTTCGTCTGTCAGGTAACTATAAATCGGCGCTTAACCGCGACGTCGGCGTAGCAAAGCGGTACCCGCGCCAACCAGCGCGCCTACGGCACCCCACATGATCATCATAAACAGGCGACGTGGGCTGTCGCGCTTCACCGGCTCTTCCGGCGTGCGCAGATAGCGCCAGGTCTGGAAAGCATTATCCGGCTTCGGCCCGGCATTCAGCGTGCTCAGCATGGCTCTGTTTTGATCATAGTCCAGATCGTAGGTCGGCCCGCTGGCCTGCAGGTTTTCCAGGCGGGCCTGCAACAGCGAGCGGCCCAGCAGAAACAGCTCGGAATCGGGCAGCTGTTCTGAAGGCGTGCTGGTTTTCGCCTGCTCGAAGCCCTGCTGCTGCGCGATTTTCAGCGCCTGCTGCACGCTGTTGATCTGGCGGTCATAGATGGCTTTCGCTACCGCTTCCTGCCGCTGCACCTGCGCCTTCAGCTGCTGAGCGCGGGCGGCCCAGCCGCCTGCCAGCTCGGCGTTAAGATGCTGCGCGGCGCGCTGGCCGGCAAAAGCAACATACTGGCGCAGCAGCGTGTTGGCCGCCGGCGCGGTTTCCGCGATCAGCTTGACGCTGTCATTCAGGCTTTTTGCCGCATCGCCGGGCTGATACTGAATATTGGCGATCAGCTCGTCGAGCAGCGCGGCATCGTCGCGAGCCTGCCCGCTCTGCCGCTGTTTGTAGTAGTCGCTTTGCAGCCAGAACTCGCGGCGGGTGTCATAAGACGCCAGCTGCATCACGAACTCCTGATAGGCTTCGTCCGCAATGGCGGGCGCAACGATGGGTGTGCTGCTGCTGCGGCTGTCCAGATTGTTCAGAAACAGCTGCTGCGAGTAGTAATTGCCCAACATATTGACGGTGGGACGATCGGTGACCGCCGTGGTGCTCCATTTTGGCGTGATCAGCAGCGAGCAGAGCCAGGCCAGCAGGGCAAAAAGCAGCGCGCTGCCGATAATCCACCGCTTTCCTCGCCATAGCGCGCAGCACAGCCCGCGGATATCCAGCTCGTTCTCTGCAACGTCAGGATGCGTCATACATGATATTCCTTGTCCAGGGTAAAGAGGTCCGAAACGGTCTAGCGGGCTTTGCGCAGCCTTCTTTTGACTCTTTTCAGCATTCGCGCCACGCGCCAGGCGCGTTTAATACAGTAGCCGTAGAGCATAAAAGCCAGTAAAAACAGCACCAGCATCAGCCACTCCGGCACAAAGCTCAGCGATTCTCCCAGCACGCCGACGCCGGCCAGCAGCGCGGCCGCCAGCGTGATCAGAAAGCAGGCCTGCCGCGAGGTAAACCCGGCGCGCATAATCAAATGGTGAATGTGCTGGCGATCGGCGGAAAACGGGCTCATGCCCTTGCTGAGGCGGCGATACATAATGGCGATCATATCCATCAGCGGAATGGCGATCAGCCACAGCGCCGTGACGGGCGTGACGGGATGGCTTTGTCCTTGGGTCGCCTCCAGCAGGATCCAGATAATGGTAAAGCCAATCAGCGTGCTGCCCGCATCGCCCATAAAAACCTTGTAGCGACGGCCGAAAACGCCAAGATTAAGCAGGATATAGGGGATAATGGCGGCGATCATCGCAAAACACCACATCGCCAGGCTTTGCTGCCCGTCCACGAACAGAATAATGCCCATCGCCAGGAAGGTGACGCAGGACAGGCCGCCCAGCAGACCGTCGATACCGTCCACCATATTAAAAGCGTTGATGGCCGCCCAGACCGCAAACAGCGTCAGCACGTAGCCGAAAGGCCCGACGATCAGCTCCCAGGGGCCAAAAATAAAGCCCAGGCTGAGCAGATAGAGTTTGGCCATGGTCATCATCACCACGGCGATGCCTGCCTGAACGCAGGCGCGTATCTTTACGCTGATATCAAAGCGGTCATCAAGCGCTCCGACCAGCACCAGCACGCCAGCGCAGCTCAGGTAAAGCAGACTATGGGGAATGTAGTAATCGGTCACCGCGAAGCTAAAACAGATGCCGGCGAAAACAGAGATGCCGCCAACCAGAGGAATAACGCCCTGGTGACGTTTGCGATAGTTGGGCTTGTCCACAAGACCCACTTTCTTGGCTGCTTTACGGGCGAAAAAGAGAAACACCAGCGAAAACAAAAATATTAAAGCAAGCTCAGTACTCATATTGAGTAAATTCACATTAACCAGCTCTCTGCTAAGAATCCCAGTGTTATAGCAATTTCTGTGCCACAAACCGCTGTCTGATTCTGATGTCCATTGTGCCACGGGAAAAATCCAGCCTCACCGCCCGATTTCCTGCCCGCCGCACCTTTAATTTAATTCTCCAGTGGCAACATCGTATAGCCCATAAACGAAAAACGCCACGTCTGAGCGCGGCGTTCCCCGAGTTTTCTTCTTTTTCCGGCTTCTGCGGTGAATTCGCACAAAAACAGGCCAAAAAAAGAGAGGGTTGATCGCTCAACCCTCTTTTTTTCCAGCAGACCGGCCGACTTACGAACGCTTCATCATATCGAAGAATTCGTCGTTGGTTTTGGTCATCGCCAGCTTGTTGATAAGGAATTCCATCGCATCGATCTCACCCATTGGATGGATGATTTTGCGCAGGATCCACATCTTCTGCAGCTCTTCAGAGCTGGTAAGCAGCTCTTCTTTACGCGTACCGGAACGGTTGTAGTCGATAGCAGGGAACACGCGCTTCTCGGCGATTTTACGCGCCAGATGCAGTTCCATGTTGCCCGTACCCTTAAATTCTTCGTAGATGACTTCATCCATCTTCGAACCGGTATCGACCAGCGCGGTAGCGATGATGGTCAGGCTGCCGCCCTCTTCCACGTTACGCGCGGCGCCGAAGAAGCGTTTTGGACGGTGCAGGGCGTTGGCATCCACACCACCGGTCAGCACTTTACCGGAAGCCGGCACCACGGTGTTGTAGGCGCGAGCCAGACGCGTGATGGAGTCGAGCAGGATGATAACGTCCTTTTTATGCTCGACCAGACGCTTGGCCTTCTCGATCACCATTTCAGCGACCTGCACGTGGCGGGAAGCCGGCTCATCGAAGGTAGAGGCGATCACTTCGCCCTTCACCAGACGCTGCATCTCGGTTACTTCTTCCGGACGTTCGTCAATCAGCAGCACCATCAGCACGCAGTCAGGATGGTTATAGGCGATGCTCTGCGCGATGTTCTGCAGCAGCATGGTTTTACCCGCTTTTGGCGGCGCCACGATCAGACCACGCTGGCCGCGACCGATTGGCGAAGCCAAATCCAGTACGCGTGCGGTTAAGTCTTCGGTAGACCCGTTGCCGCGCTCCATGCGCAGACGCGAATTAGCGTGCAGCGGCGTTAAGTTTTCAAACAGGATTTTGTTACGGGCATTTTCCGGCTTGTCAAAGTTAACTTCATTAACCTTCAGCAGGGCAAAATAGCGCTCGCCTTCTTTCGGCGGACGGATCTTGCCGGAGATGGTGTCACCAGTGCGGAGGTTAAAGCGGCGAATTTGGCTGGGGGATACGTAGATGTCGTCAGGGCCGGCGAGGTAGGAGCTGTCTCCAGAGCGGAGGAAACCAAATCCATCCTGCAATATCTCCAGTACGCCGTCGCCGAAGATATCTTCGCCGCTTTTCGCGTGTTGTTTAAGGATGGCGAAGATAATGTCCTGTTTGCGCATGCGCGCCAGGTTTTCCAGCCCCATATTTTCGCCGAGTGTTATCAGGTCAGAAACCGGCGTATTTTTTAATTCGGTAAGATTCATAATGGTGGGTTCTTAAACTCGGGGTAAATCTCGAAATGTTTGTCGTCAATGGTATGGCGAAAAATCCATGCCTGTTAATGGCTGTCTTGTCAGACTCCCGATCATCGCGTGCAGGAATACGCGGATCCGATACGGGGAGACGGTAAGGACAAGGTGCCGGAAATTCTGGATACTAACCGTCAGATTGCTGAACATTTGTTACATTCAGAGGAAAACAGTGTTCAACAAGGAGTAAATATTAGATTCAAACTACAGGTAAGTGCGTAATGCAGTAAAAGTAAGTTAGCACGCTCTATGGCAAACGTCTAGCGATGAGCTAAAAATATGAACGAGGCAAAAAGAAAACCGAAGCGGGAAGCAGACTCGCGCCTGCGGTGAGCGCATATGGCCCACCGCAGCAGCAGAGCTGGTTAGCCCAGGTTCGCGTTCAGGAACTCTTTCAGCTGTCCTTTAGAAAGTGCGCCCACTTTCGTTGCCGCGACTTCGCCGTCTTTAAACAGCAGCAAAGTAGGAATACCGCGGATCCCGTATTTTGGCGCGGTGCCTGGGTTTTCGTCGATATTCAGTTTGGCGATAGTCAGTTTGCCGTCGTATTCTTCGGCGACTTCGTCAAGGATCGGGGCGATCATTTTGCACGGACCGCACCATTCTGCCCAGAAGTCGACCAGCGTCAAGCCTTCTGCTTTCAGGACGTCGGTTTCAAAGCTGTCATCGGTCAGGTGGACAATTTTATCGCTGCTCATGTCTTACTCCAAAAGATTATGCCTGGCTGCCTGGCGTAAAATCTGCCAACTTAGGTTGACTTTATTTCACCGGATACGCTTTCGTAAAGCAATAGTAAGCTGATATTCTACCACACTATGAGCAAAACACACTTAACCGAACAGAAGTTTTCCGACTTCGCCCTGCACCCTCAGGTCATTGAAGCCCTTGAAAATAAAGGCTTTCATAACTGCACGCCTATTCAGGCGCTGGCATTGCCTTTCACCCTTAACGGGCGTGATGTAGCGGGACAGGCGCAAACCGGTACCGGGAAAACGATGGCGTTTTTAACGTCAACGTTCCATCATCTTCTTTCTCACCCCGCGCCGGAAGGCCGTCAGGTCAATCAGCCGCGCGCGCTGATCCTGGCGCCAACCCGCGAATTGGCCGTGCAAATCCACGCCGATGCGGAACCGCTGGCGCAGGTGACCGGCCTGAAGCTGGGGCTGGCCTACGGCGGCGACGGCTACGATAAGCAGCTGAAAGTGCTGGAGAGCGGCGTCGATATTCTGATCGGCACCACCGGCAGGCTGATCGATTACGCTAAACAGAACCACGTGAATCTGGGCGCGATCCAGGTCGTGGTGCTGGATGAAGCCGACCGGATGTTCGATCTGGGCTTTATCAAAGATATCCGCTGGCTGTTCCGTCGGATGCCTGCGGCGAACCAGCGTCTGAATATGCTCTTCTCCGCTACCCTTTCCTTCCGCGTGCGCGAGCTGGCGTTCGAAAACATGAACAATGCCGAATATGTGGAAGTCGAGCCGGAGCAGAAAACCGGGCATCGCATTAAGGAAGAACTTTTTTATCCTTCTAATGAAGAAAAAATGCGTCTTCTGCAAACCCTGCTGGAAGAAGAGTGGCCGGATCGCGCCATTATCTTTGCCAACACCAAACACCGTTGTGAAGATATCTGGGGTCACCTGGCCGCGGACGGCCATCGCGTTGGCCTGCTGACCGGCGACGTGGCGCAGAAAAAACGCCTGCGTATCCTGGACGACTTTACCAAAGGCGACGTGGATATCCTGGTGGCCACTGACGTGGCGGCGCGCGGCCTGCATATTCCTGCGGTGACGCACGTCTTTAACTACGATTTGCCTGACGATCGCGAAGACTACGTGCATCGCATCGGCCGTACCGGCCGCGCGGGTGCCAACGGGCACTCAATCAGCCTGGCCTGTGAAGAATATGCGCTGAACCTGCCGGCGATTGAAGAATATATCGGCCACAGCATCACCGTAAGCCGCTACAACAGCGATGCGCTGATGACCGATCTGCCGCCGCCGAAGCGCCTGACACGCAGCCGTTCCGGTACCGGCCCGCGTCGCAGTAGCGGCCCGCGCCGCAGCGGCCCGCCGCGCAATAATAACCGCAAACGTTCAGGTTAACGCCATGCCCAGCGCCTCATCGCTTTATGCTGCAATAGATTTAGGATCTAACAGCTTTCATATGCTGGTGGTGCGCGAGGTGGCGGGCAGTATCCAGACCGTTGCGCGTATCAAACGCAAAGTCCGCCTGGCGGCCGGTCTGGACAGCGACAGCCGCCTCTCTGACGAGGCAATGGCGCGCGGCTGGCAGTGCCTGGCGCTGTTTTCGGAACAGCTACAGGATATTCCCACGGACCAAATCCGCGTGGTCGCTACGGCGACGCTGCGGCTGGCCGCCAACGCAGAGGCTTTTCTTTCCAGGGCGCAGAACATTCTGGGCTGCGCCATCAATGTGATCAGCGGCGAGGAAGAAGCCTGTCTGATCTATCAGGGCGTGGCGCACACCACTGGCGGCTCCGATAAGCGACTGGTGGTCGATATTGGCGGCGGCAGCACCGAGCTGGTTACCGGCAGCGGTGCACAGCCCGGCGCTCTGTTCAGCCTGTCGATGGGCTGCGTCACCTGGCTGGAGCGTTATTTCGGCGACCGCCACCTCGGTAAAGATAATTTTGCCGCGGCGGAACAGGCAGCAAGCGACATGATCCGACCGGTTGCCTCAAAACTGCGCGAGCAGGGCTGGGAAATTTGCGTCGGCGCCTCCGGCACCGTGCAGGCGCTACAGGAAATCATGATGGCGCAGGGCATGGACGAACGCATTACGCTTGCCAAGCTCCAGCAGCTGAAACAGCGCGCCATTCAGTGCGGCAAGCTGGAAGAGCTGGAAATCGAAGGACTGACGCTGGAGCGCGCGCTGGTTTTCCCCAGCGGCCTCTCTATTCTGATCGCCATCTTCACCGAGCTGAACATCAGCAGCATGACGCTGGCCGGTGGCGCGCTGCGCGAAGGGCTGGTATACGGAATGCTCGGGCTGCCGGTCGATCGGGATATCCGTAGCCGTACCCTGCATAACATTCAGCGTCGTTTCGTGATTGATGCCGAACAGGCGGAACGCGTGCGCGCCCTGGCGGAGAGCTTTGGCCGTCAGGTCAGCCACAGCTGGAAGCTGGATGAACGCTGTCGGGAGCTGCTCAACAGCGCCTGCCTGATCCATGAAATCGGCCTCAGCGTCGATTTTAAACAGGCGCCGCAGCACGCTGCCTATCTGGTTCGCCATCTCGATCTGCCGGGCTTTACTCCGGCGCAGAAAAAGCTGCTGGCCACGCTGCTGCAAAACCAGGTCAACGGGATCGACCTGGCGCTGCTCAGCCAGCAAAACGCCGTACCTCCGCGCATGGCGGAAAGAATGTGCCGGCTGCTGCGGCTGGCGATTATTTTCGCCAGCCGTCGCCGTGACGATACGCTGCCTGCCGTGCGGCTCCATGCCGATGACGACGCGCTACAGCTGACGTTGCCGAACGGCTGGCTGGAAGCGCATCCGCTGCGGGCAGAACTGCTGGAGCAGGAAAGCCGCTGGCAGAGCTATGTGCACTGGCCGCTGACCGTCAGTTAAAGAATAAGGGGACAGCTTGCGTCCCCTTGCTTCACCCGCCAAAAGCCTATCCGGTGTTTTTTGCCTTATCCAGCATCGCCCGCAGTCCCGCTACGCGGCTTTGCCCGGTCTGCATCCGCTGTTCCGGGCTGACCACCTTGCGTTCCGTTTCCCAGTTGAGATCGTCCTGCGGCAGCTCCAGCAGAAAGCGGCTTGGCTCCGGACGGATCACTTCGCCATACTGACGGCGTTCGCGACACAGCGTAAAGGTCAGCTCTTTTTGCGCACGCGTGATGCCGACGTAGGCCAGCCGACGCTCCTCTTCCACATTGTTTTCATCAATGCTGCTCTGATGGGGCAACAGCCCTTCCTCCATGCCGACCAGATAAACATAGGGAAACTCCAGCCCTTTCGAAGCGTGCAGCGTCATCAGCTGTACCTGGTCCGCCTCTTCTTCGCTTTCGCCGCGCTCCATCATGTCGCGTAACGTAAAGCGGGTCACCACCTGCGTCAGCGTCATCGGCTCGTCGATATCGCTGCCTTCCAGCATTTCGGTCATCCACTGGAACAGCGTATTGACGTTTTTCATGCGCATTTCGGCGGCTTTTGGACTGGCGGAGGTTTCAAACAGCCAGCTTTCATAATCAATGCCGCGGATCAAATCCCGCACGGCGGCCACCGGCTCCCGCTCCGCCAGCTGCGCGACTTCCTGCAGCCAGAAAGTGAAGCGCTGTAGCGATTCCAGCCCGCGCCCGGCCAGCGTCTGGCCCAGCCCCATATCAAAACTGGCGGTGAACAGGCTTTTATTACGCTGCATCGCCCATTCGCCCAGCTTGCGCAGCGTGGTGGGGCCAATTTCACGCCGTGGCGTATTAACGATGCGCATAAAGGCGCTGTCGTCGTCAGGATTGGTCAACACGCGCAGATAGGCGAGCAGATCTTTGATTTCCGGCCGCGAAAAGAACGAGGTGCCGCCGGAGATGCGATAAGGAATGCGGTTCTGCATCAGCATTTTTTCAAAGACGCGCGACTGATGATTGCCGCGATAGAGAATGGCGTAATCTTTGTACTGCGTCCTGTTGATAAAATGGTGCGCTATCAGCTCGCCCGTCACGCGCTCGGCCTCGTGATCCTCGTGATTGGCCGTCACCACTTTCAGCTCCGCGCCATAGCCCAGCTCTGAGAACAGGCGTTTTTCAAACACGTGCGGGTTATTGGCGATCAAAATATTGGCCGCTTTCAGGATACGTTCGGAAGAACGGTAGTTCTGCTCCAGCTTGATAACCTGTAACGCCGGAAAATCCTCTTTCAGCAGCACCAGGTTCTGCGGTCTTGCGCCTCGCCAGGAGTAGATTGACTGATCGTCGTCGCCTACCACCGTGAAACGCGCGCGCGCACCGACCAACAGCTTCACCAGCTCGTACTGGCTGGTGTTGGTATCCTGATACTCATCCACCAGCAGGTAGCGGATACGCTGCTGCCAGCGCTCGCGCACTTCCAGATTGCGCTGGAACAACAGCGTCGGCAGCAGGATCAGGTCATCAAAATCCAGCACGTTGCAGGCTTTCAGATGCCGATCGTAAAGGCTGTAACAGTGAGCGAAAATTTTGTCGCGCTCGGATTGCGCCGCCGCCGCCGCGCGCGCAGGATCCAGCAGATCGTTTTTCCAGTTCGAGATCGTAGAGATCAGCTGTTGCAGCAGATTTTTATCGTTTTCCAGCCACTCTTCGGTCAGCTCTTTCAGCAGCGCCAGCTGATCCTGATCGTCAAACAGCGAGAAGTTGGACTTCATGCCCAATGCGGCGTATTCGCGTTTGATAATTTCCAGACCCAGCGTATGGAAAGTGGAAATCATCAGGCCACGCGCCTCTTTGCGGCCCAGCGTTTGCGCCACGCGTTCTTTCATCTCGCGCGAGGCTTTATTGGTAAAGGTCACCGCCGCAATATGGCGAGCCTGATAGCCGCATTCGCGGATCAGATGGGCAATTTTGTTGGTGATCACGCGCGTTTTGCCCGAGCCGGCGCCGGCCAGCACCAGACAGGGCCCGGTGACGAATTCGACGGCGTGTTGCTGACCAGGATTAAGACGCATAGGGGTTTACTCGATGAAATGACAGAGGGAAAGAAATCACAGCGTGGTAGTATAGCCAGCAGCATCCATACGACTCAAGGTACGATCATGGCAAAAACCGCAGCAGCACTCCATATCCTTGTAAAGGAAGAGAAACTGGCTCAGGACCTTCTGGCACAGCTGGAACAGGGCGCAGATTTTGAAAAACTGGCGAAAAAGCACTCTATCTGTCCGTCAGGCAAAAAAGGCGGCCACTTAGGCGAGTTCAAACAGGGCGCGATGGTGCCGGCTTTCGATAAAGTGGTGTTCTCCTGCCCGCTTATCACGCCTTACGGCCCGCTGCACACGCAGTTCGGCTATCACATCATCAAGGTGCTGTACCGCAACTAAGCGGCCCTGCCTGTGCAACAGCTTCCGCTGGCCGTCGTGCTTGCGGAAGCTGTTTTTACCCCCCTGCTGCATTCCAGTCCTTTCCAGCTTTTACTTTATAAGTCCGCTATTGTTGACGAAATAACGTACAAGCCCCGATAAACCGGCCAGACTTGCAGCATTCGTGGCGTTAGTTATGGCAGGATGAGCGCAAACAACCTTAAACGGCAGCCATTTAGTGAAATGCTGATGGCGAAACGCGAGACAGCAGAACATCACGCTGACGTGCAGTTCAGAAAGGCCATACATTAACGGTAAACTTTCCTGCGCGGTGAAGCAAAGTTCACAGGTTAAAACTCACGTTTGACAATTACATAGCCATTAAATCTTATATTGCACTCATAATCGCTCGCAATCGCTGATATCAGGAAAATATTTTCTTTTTTTTGACTATTTTTAACGGTAAATTTAATTATCAGGTTTACCGGATTATCTTCCGAATACATTTCTTTGTACGCATCAAGCGTTAATTCTCTGTCCTCTTCGTAACTCTGCTTTGCATAATATTCTGATAGAATATCAGTGACAGGATCGTTAAATAGTAACTCAGTTGTGATATCTTTTTCGTTTATTCCTTTAGTGTCTATATGCATTTTCTCACGCATTTCGTCCATCATGGCTACCCCCGTGCTGGACAGGGGAGATTTACAGTTATTGTCATTCACCTTTACAGCAAAGGAACTGGCGCTAAAAACCAACAATAAAAGAGGGAAATATTTCATTCAATAATTATCTCCTTGTCCATTGACTCCCAGATCTTTCTACGGAATTTCTGATCAAGGATAATGCAGCCATTAGAGGCGGTACCTGGCGCTTTGATGCTGTCACCATGGATCAGAAAACCATCGCGACCACACATGCTGTTACCTGTATCTGGCTCCAGGCGTAATGTGAATCTACCGGCTTTGTGATGAGTGAACGGTACACCTATAATCCTGTATTTTCCTCTGGGTAAAGGACCTCTGTCCTTCAGGCATTCATCCTCAGGGTTATTTTTATAACCCGGAGCCCCAGCATATCGTGCACTGAACTCATAGCGCCCGTTGTGCCGGAATGTTTTCAGCGTCACATTATAGATCCACGCCATTATTACTCTCCTTGTTTATATCGGCTATCCTGCCGATATGTACTTAACAGGATCCCTGCGAGCGTTTCTATAGCAGCAAAGCGAAAACAATAGCTATCATGATCGTAATCAAAAAGGGAATGGATTCTGTTTAGCGGCGGCATATTATCATCCACAACGGCAACCTCAATACATGCGCCATTTATAAATTAATAACATCGCCAGTCGGCGGTTTTTTTTATTTCCTGACCCAGGGGCAGACTTGTCGGGTAGTCATTGCCGTAATGCATCAGGGTACCCTGATAACGTCACGGATATATAGCTTTCGCTTCGCCAGGCCTTTTTACTTTTTAAGAATGGCTAATCGCAGGGCCGTTAACCACTGCTACGGCAGCATCGGTGACTGGATGGGGGTTTATTATAACGCTTGTGGGATTGTATAACGTTTGTAGCTGACTTAATTATCGGTGACGCAATCGCTAAGGCAGAGAAAATGCCAAAGGCGCGGCAAATTACCACGCCTTTGGTTATCAGCAGCGCGGTTAGCCCGCTACCGCGATACGTTTCATATCGGTCATATAGCCACGCAGCTTGCGGCCAACGGATTCGATAGGATGGTTGCGGATAGCTTCGTTAACGTCACGCAGCTGCGCGTTATCCACCGTAGTCGTGGTTGCCGTAGCCTTGCCCAGATCGCCCGTTTGTAACGTGCTCATAAACTCTTTCAGCAGCGGAACAGCCGCGTAAGAGAACAGATAGTTACCGTATTCGGCAGTGTCGGAGATCACCACGTTCATCTCGTACAGACGCTTACGAGCGATAGTGTTGGCGATCAGCGGCAGCTCGTGCAGCGATTCGTAGTAGGCAGACTCTTCAATAATGCCGGAAGCGACCATGGTTTCAAACGCCAGCTCAACGCCCGCTTTCACCATCGCAATCATCACCACGCCTTCGTCAAAATAATCCTGCTCGGCGATTTTACCTTCAAACTGCGGCGCGGTTTCAAAAGCGGTTTTACCGGTCTCTTCACGCCAGCCCAGCAGTTTTTTGTCATCGTTGGCCCAGTCGGCCATCATGCCGGAAGAGAATTCGCCGGAGATGATGTCGTCCATATGCTTCTGGAACAGCGGCGCCATGATGGTTTTCAGCTGTTCAGACAGCTCGAAAGCGCGCAGTTTAGCCGGGTTAGAGAGGCGATCCATCATCAGCGTGATGCCGCCCTGCTTCAGCGCTTCGGTCACGGTTTCCCAGCCGAACTGGATTAATTTTTCCGCGTAGGCCGGATCGGTGCCTTCCGCCACCAGCTTGTCGAAGCACAGCAGCGAACCAGCCTGTAACATGCCGCACAGGATGGTCTGCTCGCCCATCAGGTCGGACTTCACTTCCGCCACGAAGGACGATTCCAGCACGCCCGCGCGATGGCCGCCGGTTGCGGCTGCCCAGGCTTTGGCAATCGCCATGCCTTCGCCTTTTGGATCGTTTTCCGGGTGAACGGCGATGAGCGTAGGCACGCCGAAGCCACGCTTATACTCTTCACGCACTTCCGTACCCGGACATTTTGGCGCAACCATCACGACGGTAATGTCTTTACGGATCTGCTCGCCGACTTCTACGATATTAAAACCGTGCGAATAGCCCAGCGCCGCGCCGTCTTTCATCAGCGGCTGTACGGCACGCACTACCGAGGTATGCTGTTTGTCCGGCGTCAGGTTTACCACCAGATCCGCCTGTGGGATCAGCTCTTCATAGGTGCCGACTTTAAAACCGTTTTCCGTCGCTTTACGCCAGGAAGCGCGTTTCTCCGCGATGGCCTCCGCGCGCAGCGCATAGGCGATATCCAGCCCGGAATCACGCATATTCAGGCCCTGGTTCAGACCCTGAGCACCACAGCCAACAATCACGACCTTTTTGCCTTTCAGGTAGCTTGCTTCGTCCGCAAATTCATCGCGCGCCATAAAGCGGCATTTACCTAATTGCGCCAGCTGATTGCGCAGGTTCAACGTGTTGAAATAGTTAGCCATGGGAACTCCTGAGGTTGTGTTCGTCTTTTATTTTATCGGTGATGCCGTATCACCCTCTTAATCCCCATCATATGACAGGAAATGTATTGCTTAAATTGATATATTAACAACGTCATATTGCAAATACTGCAACGCTAAAATGAGGCCGCAAGCGCATGGATTTACGCGATCTGAAACTCTTCCTGCATCTGGCCGAAAGCCGCCATTTTGGCCGCAGCGCGCGGGCGATGCACGTCAGCCCTTCTACGCTTTCCCGCCAGATCCAGCGGCTGGAGGAAGACCTGGGCCAGACGCTGTTTCTGCGCGACAACCGCACCGTTACGCTGACCGACGCCGGAGAACAGCTGCGCCAGTTTGCCCAGCAAACGCTGTTGCAATATCAGCAGCTGCGTCACGCCATTGGCCAGCACGGCCCGTCGCTGAGCGGCGAGCTGCGTCTGTTTTGCTCGGTAACGGCGGCCTATAGCCATCTGCCGCCGATCCTCGATCGCTTTCGCGCTGAACACCCGCTGGTAGAGATCAAACTGACCACCGGCGATCCTGCCGACGCGGTGGATAAGGTACAGAGCGCCGAAGCCGATATCGCCATCGCCGGACGGCCGGAAACGCTGCCCGCCAGCATTGGCTTTACGGCCTTAGGCCCGATCCCGCTGGTGCTGATCGCGCCCGCGCTGCCTTGTCCGGTTCGTAGCCAGGCCAGCCAGCCGGAACCGGACTGGCCGCAGATCCCGTTTATCCTGCCCGACCAGGGGCCAACCCGACAGCGTATCGATCTCTGGTTCCGTCGCCGCCGCATCGCCAGTCCGTTGATTTACGCCACCGTGGCGGGGCATGAGGCTATCGTCTCGATGGTGGCGCTGGGCTGCGGCGTGGCGCTGATCCCGGACGTGGTGCTGGAGAACAGCCCGGAACCGATCCGTAACCGTATTCTGGAACTGGAAAATATTGATATTGTCGCGCCGCTGGAGCTGGGCGTCTGCGTACAGAAAAAGCGGCTCAACGAGCCGCTGATTGATGCGTTCTGGAGCCTGCTTTAGCCCGCCAGGAAGAAGCTGAAGGCCGGGTTATGGGTTTCGTCATGACAATCATAGCCCAGAGCCGCCAGATGTTCTTCAAACTGCGGTTCGTTCTCGCCCAGCTCGAATCCCGCCAGCACGCGTCCATAGTCCGTACCGTGGCTGCGATAGTGAAACAGCGAAATATTCCAGTGGGTGCCCAGGGTCTGCAAAAAGCGCAGCAGCGCGCCGGGCGCTTCCGGGAACTCAAAGCTGTAAAGCCGTTCTTTAAGCGGCTTTGACGGGCGACCGCCGACCATATAGCGCACGTGCAGCTTCGCCATTTCATCGTCGGAGAGATCCACCACCTTATAACCGCCTTCGTTCAGCAGCTGCAGGATTTCATGTCGCTCTTCCAGACCGCGCGTCAGCCGCACGCCGACAAAAATGCAGGCGTTGTCCGGGTCCGCGAAGCGGTAGTTAAACTCGGTAACGGCGCGTCCGCCCAGCAGCTGGCAGAACTTCAAAAAACTGCCCTTTTGCTCGGGGATCGTAACCGCCAGCAGCGCCTCACGCTGTTCCCCCAGCTCGCAGCGTTCGGAAACGTAGCGCAGGCCGTGAAAATTGACGTTGGCGCCGGAAAGAACATGCGCCAGCCGCTCGCCTTTGATCTGATGCTGCTGGATATATTTTTTCATGCCCGCCAGCGCCAGCGCGCCGGAAGGCTCCGCGACGGCACGCACGTCTTCAAACAGATCCTTCATCGCCGCGCAGATAGCATCGCTGTCCACGGTGATAATGTCGTCAAGATACTCCTGACACAGCCGGAAGGTTTCGCTGCCGATCCGCTTCACCGCCACGCCTTCGGCAAACAGCCCGACGCGCGGCAGATCGACCGGCTCGCCCGCTTCCAGCGCCGCTTTCAGACAGGCGGAGTCTTCCGCTTCCACCGCAATGACCTTGATCTGCGGCATCAACTGTTTGATCAGCACCGCCACCCCAGCCGCCAGGCCGCCGCCGCCAACGGGCACAAAAATACGGTCGAGATGCGCATCCTGTTGCAGCAGCTCCATCGCCAGCGTGCCCTGTCCGGCAATCACCATCGGATGGTCGAACGGCGGCACAAAGGTGTAGCCCTTCTGTGCCGCCAGCTCCAGCGCCTTCGCTTTCGCTTCGTCAAAATTGGCGCCAAACAGGTAAGCCTCACCGCCAAACGCCCGCACGGCCTCTACTTTGATATCAGCCGTCGCTACCGGCATGACGATCAGAGATTTAATCCCCAACCGGGTCGCCGACAGCGCTACGCCCTGGGCATGATTGCCCGCCGAAGCAGTCACCACGCCGCTGGCCTTTTGCTCCTCGTTAAGCGAAGCGATCATCGCGTAGGCGCCGCGCACTTTGAAGCTGTGCACCGGCTGACGATCTTCGCGTTTAACCAGTACCGTATTACCAAGACGAGAGGAGATTTTCTCCATCTTTTGTAGGGGCGTGACCTGCGCAACTTCGTAAACCGGCGCACGGAGTACCGCTCGCAGATACTCCGCGCCGCAAGGCTCGGCGGATAACGGTTGAAACTCAGCCATGTTTTAGCCTCCCAGCTTGCTTTTGTCGCGTACTGCGCCTTTGTCCGCACTGGTCGCCAGTAAAGCGTAGGCGCGCAGAGCAAAGGAAACCTGACGTTCGCGGTTATGAGGCGTATAGGCCGCGTCACCGCGCGCCTCTTCCTCTTCACGACGCGCGTGCAGTTCGTTGTCCGGCACATCCAGTTTGATGCCGCGATTCGGAATATCGATATCAATCATGTCGCCGTCTTTCACCAGCGCGATGGTGCCGCCGCTGGCTGCTTCCGGCGAAGCGTGACCGATAGAAAGCCCTGAGGTGCCGCCAGAGAAACGGCCATCGGTGATCAGCGCGCAGCTTTTGCCCAGCCCCATCGATTTCAGGTAGGTGGTCGGATAAAGCATTTCCTGCATTCCCGGCCCGCCTTTCGGCCCTTCGTAGCGGATCACCACCACGTCGCCCGCCACGACTTTGCCGCCGAGGATGGCCGCTACCGCATCGTCCTGACTTTCGTAGACTTTGGCCGGGCCGCGGAAGGTGTGGCTCTCTTTTTCTACGCCAGCGGTTTTCACGATACAGCCATCTTCTGCCAGATTGCCATACAGCACGGCAAGGCCGCCCTCCTGGCTGAAGGCATGTTCACGGGAGCGGATGCAGCCTTCCTGACGGTCATCGTCCAGCGTTTCCCAGCGCGTATCCTGTGAGAACGCCTGGGTGGTGCGGATCCCGGCCGGGCCGGCGCGGAACATTTTTTTCACCGCCTCGTCTTTGGTCAGCATGATGTCGTACTGTTGCAGCGTTTCCTGCAGGCTCAGGCCCAGCACGTTGCGCACGCTGTTATCCATCAGACCCGCCCGATCCAGCTCGCCCAGAATGCCGATGACGCCACCAGCGCGGTGTACGTCTTCCATATGGTATTTCGGGGTGCTTGGTGCAACCTTACAGAGATGCGGCACCTTGCGGGAAAGCCGATCGATATCGGAGATATTAAAATCGATTTCGCCTTCCTGCGCGGCGGCCAGCAGGTGCAGAACGGTATTGGTCGAGCCGCCCATCGCGATATCCAGCGTCATCGCGTTTTCAAAGGCGGCCTTGCTGGCGATATTACGCGGCAGCACGCTTTCGTCATCCTGCTCGTAGTAGCGTTTCGCCAGGCCAACGATGCGTTCGCCTGCCTTCAGGAACAGCGCCTTACGATCGGCATGGGTTGCCAGCAGCGAGCCGTTGCCCGGCTGCGACAGGCCCAGCGCCTCCGTCAGACAGTTCATTGAGTTAGCGGTAAACATGCCGGAGCAGGAACCGCAGGTCGGACAGGCTGACCGTTCGATTTTATCGCTGTCTTCGTCGCTGACGTTCGGGTTAGCGCCCTGGATCATCGCATCAACCAGATCCAGCTTGATGATCTTATCGGAAAGTTTGGTTTTCCCGGCTTCCATCGGGCCGCCGGAAACAAAGATCACCGGAATATTCAGGCGCAGGGAAGCCATCAGCATTCCCGGCGTGATTTTGTCGCAGTTAGAGATACAGACCATGGCGTCCGCGCAGTGGGCGTTGACCATGTATTCGACCGAGTCGGCGATCAGCTCGCGCGAAGGCAGAGAGTAAAGCATACCGCCGTGCCCCATCGCGATGCCATCATCGACAGCGATAGTGTTGAACTCTTTGGCGACGCCGCCGGAAGCTTCAATCTGTTCGGCAACCAGTTTGCCCAGGTCGCGTAAATGTACGTGCCCCGGTACGAACTGCGTAAAGGAGTTGACCACGGCAATGATAGGCTTGCCAAAATCGTCGTCGGTCATACCCGTGGCGCGCCACAGCGCGCGGGCACCGGCCATATTACGGCCATGAGTGGTGGTGGCGGAACGGTACTTAGGCATGCTCATACTCCAGAATCAGATGATACACGGGCGTCAAACGACGCCCGTAAAATGTCATTGTTGTGGGTTGACCGGATCCAGCCAGCCCCACTTGTCTTCGGTTTCGCCGGTAAACAGCCCAAAGAAAGCGGACTGGATGCGGGTCGTGATCGGGCCGCGTTTGCCTTCGCCAACCTGAATGCCGTCCACGCTGCGTACCGGGGTGATTTCCGCCGCCGTACCGGACATAAAGATTTCGTCGGCCAGATAGAGCGATTCGCGGGAAAGCACCTGCTCGCGTACCTCAATGCCCATCTCTTTCGCCAGTTTGATGATGGCGTCGCGCGTAATGCCCGGCAGCGCGGAGGAGGTAAACGGCGGCGTAAACAGGATGCCGTCTTTCACTTCAAACAGGTTCTCGCCGGCGCCTTCAGAGATATAGCCCTGGGTATCCAGCGCGATGCCTTCCTGATAGCCGTGACGGCGCGCTTCACTGCCCACCAGCAGAGAGGAAAGGTAGTTGCCGCCCGCTTTCGCTGCGGTTGGCAGCGTGTTTGGCGCCACGCGGTTCCAGGAGGAAACCATCGCATCAATACCCTGCTCCAGCGCTTCCGGGCCCAGGTAAGCGCCCCACGGGAAGGCGGCAATGATCACATCGGTGCTGTAGCCGTCCGGCGGGTTCACGCCCAGGCCCACGTCGCCGACGAAAACCAGCGGGCGAATATAAGCGCTGGTCAGCTTGTTGACGCGCAGCACTTCGCGGCAGGCTTCCATGAGCTCATCAACGCTCTGGCTGACCGGAAAGCGATAGATCTTTGCAGAGTCGTGCAGACGCTGCATATGTTCACGATGGCGGAAGACTACCGGGCCTTTGTGCGAGTCATAGCAGCGGACGCCTTCAAATACGGAGGTGCCGTAGTGCAGCGCGTGGGACATGACGCTAACTTTCGCCTCTTCCCACTTCACCATCTCGCCATTGAACCAGATAAAGTCAGCTTTCTTCGTCATTCTTCTTTCCTTTTCGCGCTCAGGCGCGGATTTGTTGTGTTGTCTGGTGTTGGATGTGAACGGTGGCAACATCCATCAACTTGCTTAACTGTGTTGACAGTAAATCGACCGGGCGCTGGCTGGCAACGGTCATGGCAATATTTATGCTGTCGCTATTTTCGCCGGAAGACATATTCATTGCGCAAACCTGAAAGCCGCGATGGCGAACAACGCGCAGGATGCGTTCCAGGATTTCAGGGCGCAGGCGCGCCTCTATGGATAACTGATGCTGCATCATGAGGTTTTCTCCATCATATTTTCGTTGCTGGCACCCGGCGGCACCAGCGGCCAGACGTTTTCAAGTTCATCAATGGCGACATGCAGCATGTAAGGCCCTTCGCTGTTCAGCAAAGCGTCTACCGCGGCAGGCACCTGGTCTTTACGGGTAATGCGCTGGCCGGGAATGTCGAAAGCGCGGGCCAGCATCAGGAAATCGGGGTTGTCGGAGAGATTGGTTTCGCTGTAGCGCTCCGAGAAAAACAGCTGCTGCCACTGGCGCACCATGCCCAGACGCTGGTTATCCAGCAAAACGATTTTTACCGGTAGCTGCTTGCGCTTGATGGTGCCCAGCTCCTGCACATTCATCATAAAAGAGCCGTCGCCCGACACGCAGATCACGGTATCTTCCGGTCGGGCGACCTGCGCGCCCACGGCGGCTGGCAGTCCAAAGCCCATCGTGCCGAGACCGCTGGAAGTAATAAAATCTTCCGGCTGGTTAAAGCTCATATGCTGCGCTGTCCACATCTGGTGCTGGCCGACATCGGTGGTAACAACCGCGCTTGCCGGTTTACGATCGGAGAGCTGTTTCAGAAACAGCGGCGCATAGATAGCCTGGCCCGGATGATCGTAACGCCAGCCGTGATCGGCCTTCAGCGCCTGCACGTGCTCGCGCCATGCGCTGATTTCCGTCGGATGATATAAGTCCGGCAGCAGCTTATTGAGGTCGCCTCGCAATCCCACATGCGCCTGGCGCAATTTGTTCAGCTCGGCGGGATCGATATCCATATGGATAACGCTGGCATGAGGAGCAAACGTATCCAGCTTGCCGGTTACGCGATCGTCAAAACGGGCGCCGACGGCAATCAGCAGGTCACATTGCTGGACGGCAAAGTTGGCGGCCTTGGTGCCGTGCATACCCAACATCCCCAGATAACAGGCATCCTGAGGATCCGGCGCGCCCAGACCTTTCAGCGTGGCGACGGTAGGAATGCCCGTTTCGTGAGCGAACGCACGCAGGGCCTCTACGGCACCGGCCATGCCAACACCGCCGCCCACGTACAAAACCGGTTTCTTAGCCTGAGCCAGCATGGCGCGCGCCTGCGCCAACGCCTGATGAGGATGCGCCGCTTCGTCTTCAACCGCCGCCAGATGGGCTGTCAGCTCGCCGCTGGCTAACTGGATATCTTTAGGGATGTCGATCAGCACTGGGCCGGGACGACCGGAGCGGGCGATGGCGAAAGCTTCGGCCATGATTTCCGGCAGCTCTTCCAGCGAGCCGACCAGGAAGCTGTGTTTGGTACAGGCCAACGACAGGCCGAGCACGTCAATTTCCTGAAAAGCGTCGGTGCCGATCAGGCCGCCGGCAACCTGGCCGGTAATCGCCACCACCGGCACGGAATCCATCATTGCATCAGCCAGCCCGGTGATAAGGTTGGTCGCGCCGGGGCCGGACGTGGCGATGCAAACGCCGACTTTTCCGGTAGAACGGGCATAACCGATGGCGGCCATGGCAGCACCCTGCTCATGTCGGCACAGTAGATGTTCGACGCCGCCATCATAGAGCGCATCATAGACGGGCATAATCGCACCACCCGGATAGCCGAAAACAGTCTCGACTCCCTGCCCACGCAACGCCTGAACCACCCACTGAGCACCATTCATAGTTATTTCCCCGCCTCTCGCTGGGAACAACAGCATTTTATTCTACTGTTCATCTTCTGTTCCTCTGTCGTTGATAGCCTGTCAGCCCTGCCAAAAAAAAACCCCCGGACCTTTCGGTGCGGGGGTTCTTCTGAATTCAGGCTTGATTTTTAAGCCTTTCTTCCTCCGAGCGTAGCCCCGCACGGCGTGATAATAATCACGACGACGTTGATAATGACAAGGCTTAGGACTCGTAGAAGGGCTTTCATTTAGATTCGATAAATTCACTTGTTCGAAGTAATGCCTACAGAGTTATCACAGTTAGCGCGATGCATTCAACTTTTTTCATCACTTTATTTTATGATGGCCGCCGCGATTAATAAAAAACCAACCGTTAATCAAGGAATAAGCTAAATCCTGAAAATTATTCATTACGTACCAGACGCAATGGCTTTGCCCTGTTTTTATGGGTCGCGTCGAATTTTTATAAAGGCTCCGGGAAGCGATATTTTTTGCGAGCCGCTTCGATAAGCGGAATATCGGCTCTCGTCACCCGTCAGGAAGCAGGACAGAATACGACCATAAGGAGTTTTTATGTCGCTATCTGTTACCTATACGCGTGCGGCTATCGGCGTGGAAGCGCCTCTGGTAACCGTTGAAGTGCATTTGAGTAATGGCCTGCCTGCTCTGACGCTGGTCGGCCTGCCGGAAACCACGGTTAAGGAAGCGCGTGAACGTGTCCGGAGCGCGCTGATAAACTGCGGCTTCACCTTTCCCGCGCGACGCATTACCGTGAATCTTGCGCCAGCCGATCTGCCCAAAGAAGGCGGCCGATACGATCTCCCTATCGCCATAGCGATTTTGGCGGCCTCAGAGCAAATTTGCGGAGAAAAACTGGGGCAGTATGAGTTACTGGGAGAATTAGCATTGACGGGTGCTCTGCGAGGCGTACAGGCTGCTATTCCTGCTGCCATGGCGGCGGCAGAGGCGAAGCGGACGCTGATCCTCTCCACGGACAACGGTCATGAGGCCAGCCTTGTAAAACATGCGCATAGCCGTCTTGCGAATAGCCTGCTTGACGTATGCGCTTATTTAAATGGACAGGCGGATCTCCAGCAGGCCAGCTATGCTCCCACCGACATCATTATGCCCGCCGAGGATTTAAGCGAGGTCATCGGCCAGCAGCAGGCTAAAAGAGCGCTGGAGATCGCCGCTGCCGGTGGTCATAACCTGCTGCTGATTGGCCCGCCCGGCACGGGCAAGACGATGCTGGCGACCCGTCTTGCAGGTTTGCTGCCGCCGCTGAGCGATCGGGAAGCGTTGGAGAGCGCCGCTATCGCCAGCGTGGCGGGTTCGTCGCTGGCTGACCACCCATGGCGTCAGCGACCTTTCCGGGCGCCGCATCATACCTCTTCGCGCTATGCGCTGGTTGGCGGCGGCACCTTGCCTAAACCCGGTGAGATCTCCCTGGCGCATAACGGCGTACTGTTTCTTGATGAACTGCCGGAGTTTGAACGCAGGACGCTGGATGCCCTGCGAGAGCCTGTCGAGTCGGGAAGTATTTCCCTGTCGCGCGCTAAAGCAAAGGTCATCTATCCGGCACGATTTCAGCTGGTGGCTGCCATGAATCCCAGCCCTACCGGTCAGCATGGCGTAAAGCACAACCGCAGCACCCCTCAACAGACGCTGCGCTATCTCAGCCGTCTTTCCGGTCCGTTCCTCGATCGTTTCGACCTCTCGCTGGAAGTCCCCCTCCTGCCGCCCGGCACATTAAGCCAGGCTTCCGTCAGCGAATCCAGCGCAACGGTGCGTCAGCGGGTTCTGGCCGCCAGAAACGTTCAGCTAACGCGGGCCAGAGCGATTAACGGGAAGTTAACGCCAGGCGATATACGGCGATTTTGTGAAATAAGCAAAGAGGATGCGAGCTGGCTGGAAGAGGTGCTTAATCAGCTGGGACTTTCCGTTCGCGCCTGGCAGCGCATTTTGAAAGTAGCCCGAACCATTGCTGATTTAGCGGAAAAAGAGAGTATTAAACGGGAGCATTTACTTGAAGCATTAAGCTATCGGGCAATGGACAGATTGCTGGTTCATCTGCTTAACAGTCTGGAATAGGTTTTTATCTTGCAAAAAAGCGTTTATCGCTGACAATAAAGGGGCCGAAGCCCCTTTATCATTAATCATCGCTGTCCGAATAGTCTTCCACGCCTTCCATCTGCGGCTTGCCGCCGGAAAGCGTATGAAAACGCTTTGGACGTTTGATACGCGTCATATACTTTGACCATACCCGTTCTGCTTCGGACTGAGGTTCGCGTACACCACGGCATACCTCAATAAACAGACGCTCTTCTTCCGTTGCGGGTTCACGCTTTGCCAAATCCAGCTCGTTAAAAGCGTAACCATAACGCTCAAGAAGTTGAGCTTCTTTGATAGTGAAATCACCGTGGCGCGAGAAACCGCGTGGGTAATGTTTGTTATCGAAAAAACGATTCGTTGTTGCGAAGCTTTCCGCCATTTTACACGCTCCTAACTCTTTTATGGCCGTGCTATTTATGGCGCGGAGTATTAGATACGCTTGACAGAGTGTAAAACAAAACATTTAAATCATGACGACAAATGATTTTCAGGAGACGGATGTGGATACGGAATTATTAAAGACCTTTCTTGAAGTGAGCAGAACCCGCCACTTTGGACGTGCCGCTGAAGCGCTCTATCTCACGCAATCTGCCGTAAGTTTTCGCATCAGGCAGCTGGAAAATCAGCTGGGCGTTAACCTTTTTACGCGTCACCGTAACAATATCCGTCTGACGTCAGCGGGCGAAAGGCTGCTTCCTTATGCCGAAAGCCTGATGAGCACATGGATGATGGCCAAAAAAGAGGTCGCGCATACCCAGCAGCATCATGAACTTTCTATCGGTGCCAGCGCTTCTCTTTGGGAAGCTTATCTGACGCCCTGGCTACAAACGCTGTATGAAAATCGGGAAGATTTGCACCTGGAGGCAAGAGTGGCTCAGCGTCATTTGCTGGTTAAACAGCTGCATGAGCGCCAGTTGGATCTGCTAATCACTACGGAAGCGCCTAAAATGGACGAACTGACCAGCCAGCAGATCGGTCATATTTCGCTAACGCTTTATCGATCGCGGCAATCGGAGAAGCGTGAAAAGTATGATTACATCAAGCTGGAATGGGGCGCTGATTTTCATCAGCATGAAAGCTATCTGGCGGGCGCGGACGATGTCCCCGTGCTGACAACAACGTCAGCCCATCTGACACGTCAGCTACTGCATACCACCGGTGCCTGTGCTTTCTTACCGGATATCTGGCACAGCGAGTATCCCGATTTATCCGTTATCCCGGATACGCCCGTCGCTGTACGCCCGCTTTACGCCGTCTGGCTGCAAAACAGCGATCAGCAGTCACACATCAGACAGTTGCTCAAGTTTCCGGTTAATACGCCTTAGTTTAAGTTTCCGGTCATACGCCCTGATTTAAGTTTCCGGTCATATGCCCTTGTTTCAGGGCCTTCAGGACAGAATGGTCAGCTGCTGGCCATTTCCTGACTTTAATATCAAGAGGTAAGGTCGTTTGATATGCAGGGATAAAGGTTAGAATCCGGTGAGAAACAGTACAGACAAGCAGGACAAGCAGGACAAGCAGGACAAGCAGGACAAGCAGGACAGGCAGGACAGGCAGAACAAGCAGGACAAGCAGAACAAGCAGAACAAGCAGAACAAGCAGAACAAGCAGAACAAGCAGAACAAGCAGAA
>NZ_JARUWZ010000003.1:0-299810 GCF_030433775.1 Erwinia sp. PsM31 | reverse complement strand
CCTGACACCTGACACCTGACACCTGACACCTGACACCTGACACCTGACACCTGACACCTGACGCCTGACGCCTGAGCCCCGAAGGCTGTAAGTAATTATACGCGGCTGTATCAGGCTGTTGGCCAGTCAGCGCTGAACCACCATACCGCCTTGATCTGGCTGATATCTCAGTAAGCATTGGCTGGTACTTTCTGATAATAATTAATTAGCGCGATATTCAAGTGTGGAAAATGGTTACTTTCACTATCTGAATAAGCTGGGCGGTGGGCAAAAAGGCTGAATTGTAAACGTTTACAGACAGGCAAAGCTTTTTCAGAACTTTCCGGTAAGAGACGTCACCTTATGCTCGTTTTCGTTATACTTTGTAAGTTATTTAAAATTAAGGTGATTTTTTTACAACCCTGCTTCTCTGGCGGCCAGCTTTTATGCCGCATCCTTTTCTAAGATTCCTCCCATGTGTGAAGTGTTGTTTATGAGTGCTATGTTGCCGCTTTTGTTGTTTTAGGCTATCAGAGGTCACCATGGAAACGCGAATAAAACACCTGGATGGAATGCGGGGACTGGCAATACTGCTGGTGATCGGCTTTCATGCCTGGGCCAGATGGCCTGAATACCTGGGGTACGTTTCGTTTACTAAGGATTTTCCTTTATTCGCCTGGGGCTATCTGGGCGTGCCGCTGTTCTTTATGATTTCCGGGTTCGTTATTTTTATGACCCTGGATAAATCAAAAAGCTTTATAAATTTTATGTTTAAGCGCTGGCTGCGGCTCTTCCCGGCCATGCTGATAGTAACGCTGCTGATCTTCGCTACGGCCAGCTTATTTAGCGAAAGACCGCTCGGCGTCCCGCATCCGGCCAATGCCATTCCGGGCCTGACTTTTATCAGTCCGGAGATACTCCAGTATTTGACCGGTGTGACCTTTAAACCGCTGGAAGGATCGTTCTGGTCGCTTTACGTTGAAGCCGCGTTTTATATCTTTATCGGTGCCGTCTACTTTACGCTGGGCAGAAAATACTGCCTGCCTTCGCTGCTGGTGCCGATGTTTCTGGTGGCGGGCGCCTCCGCCTTCAAAATGATTGGTCATCCGGCCATTGCGGATTTTATCTCCAAGTTCGGCTTTATCCACTACTCATGGTTTATGATCGGTTGCCTGGTGTATGAGCGGCTGCATCAGCGCGACGCCAAATTCCATTACGCACTGGTGCTGGTGGCGGTGTTGATTAACTTCAGTTATTACATCAAAAACAATGGCTATATCGTTATTTTACCGCTGCTGCTGATGCTGGCGCTGTTTATCGTCAGCTTTTACAGCCGGCTCGTGGAACGACTGCTGTCAGGAAAGTTCCTGACGCTCACCGGCTTTATCAGCTACACCATCTATCTGCTGCATGAAAACATGCTGATCGCTACGTTAAGGAAGCTGGAGCGCCATATCAGCAGCGATTACGTGATGGTCTTTATGCCGATAGCGGTAGTCGCCGCGCTTTACCTGGTTGCCTGGCTGATTACTAAATACATTGAACCGGCCGTCAGAGATACGCTGAGGAACCTTATTCTGTTCCGAGGGAAAAAGAAGGCACTGCCCAACGGCTAAGCGCGAACGGGCAGGGCGGTTGCTGGCAGAGAGGGCACAGCGGCCGTAAAGCCGTAAAAAAGGGCGCAGATGACTGCGCCCTGAGTTTATTTCACTTCGGTAATCACGCTGCCTTCATGGGTGGACGGCTGCTCTTTTGTCTTGCGGAAGATCGCCACGCCCAGCACCAGCGCCGCGACGGCAGGTATAGCGCCGATATAGCCCACCGAGGACATGGAAAGATCCAGGCTAACCTTATTGCCCAGCAGCGCGCCCGCGCCGATGCCAATATTGAAAATACCGGAGAACATCGCCATAGCAACATCGGTGGCGTCCGGTGCCAGCGTCAGCACTTTCATCTGCATCCCCATGCCGATCATCATAAAGGCCATGCCCCAGAACAGCCCCAGCACAATCAGGCCGGCCTTGCTGGCCGCTACCGACGCCAGCAGCAGCAGGCAGATCGACAGCAGTGCGATAGAGCCGGTCAGCAGCGGCGACAGGCGTTTTTCGCCGCTCTTGCCAAAAATAATGCTGCCGGTAATGCCCGCAATGCCGAAAATCAGCAGCAGAAGCGTGGCGAAGCTTTGGTCAAATCCGGCTACTTTCTCGACAAAAGGTTCAATGTAGGTAAACGCGGTAAAGTGCGCGGTCACCACGGCGACGGCCAGCACGTAAAGGCCTACCAGCGCAGGGCGGCGCAGCAGATCCGGCAGGCTTTTCAGCGAGCCGGTATGCTCCGACGGCACGCGCGGCATAATTTTTAAAATCAGACCCAGCAGCACTAAAGCTCCGACGCCAATGGCCAGGAAGGTGCTGCGCCAGCCGAATGCCTGACCGATAATTCTGCCCAACGGCAGGCCCAGCACGGAAGCCAGCGCGGTAGCGGTCGCAATCAGGCTCAGCGCCTGCGCTCTTTTACCCGGCGGGGCCAGCCTGACCGCCAGCGATGCGGTAATAGACCAGAACAGCGCATGGGCCAGCGCTACGCCCGCGCGGCTCAGCAGCAGCACGTCGAAGCTCCAGGCGAAAAAGGCCAGCACATGGCTAAAGGTAAACAGGCCAAAGATCGCAATCAGCAGCACGCGCCGATCGGTATTGCTGGTCATCAGCATCAGCGGCAGCGACATTAGCGCCACAATCCACGCATAGATGGTCAGCATAATGCCCGCCTGCGCCGATTCCATGCCGAAGCTATGGCCGATATCGGACAGCAGGCCGACAGGCATATATTCCGTGGTATTAAAGATAAACGCAGCAACAGCCAAAGCCAGAACGCGTGACCAGGCAACTTTGCGTGAAACGGTAACGGTGTTCATATCAGTCATAGGCTTCTGCTCCGCAAAACTCAAAACGCGTCATTCTAGAGCCGGCCGCATAAAATTCAATCCGAAAGTGATCGTCATCACACTTTTTACATAGTTTGAAGGTTTAGAAAAGGCTATATCCTGCTACGACGTCGCTGGCCAACAGACCCGGGGAGTTAGCTGCGGGCAGGCAGCAGCATGCGGTCACGCGTAGATGTTCAGCAAAGGAGGAAACAGATAAGGTTAAAGAGAGGCGCTAACGGGGGGCCGAGGACAGTCTTGGTTACGCTGCGTTTACCACCTCGTTGATATCAGCCGCACGCTTTTAGCTTTTCCCTTCTGGTCATGTTCAGCCCCCGGCTGCGTTTGCGATAAAACAGCCCTGTGAGGGGCTTTGATCTATCTATAAAAGCCTGACGTCTGCCCATCAGTTCAGGCCCTCACACCGTTGCGGGCCATCACCAGCGGTTTAAAAGCCAGTCAGGCGGCGTGTTGACCTGCTGCCATGATCCGATCGAACACGTCTACGGCAGCGCTGGCACCGCCTGCCTGAGAGATTTCTTGCTGTAAGACGGCCAGGTTTCTCTGACAGGCCGGATCGGCGCTTATCTCCTGCGATGCCATAAGCAGACTGGCTGCAGAAAGGGTTTCCCGAGGCAAATATTTTCCTATGCCCAGCGCCTGAATCCGCCGGGCATTGAGGCGTTGTTCGGCCTGCTGCGGTACGGCTATCATTGGCACCCCGAAATAAACGGCCTCCATCAGGCTGTTCATTCCGGCATGGGTGATAAACAGGCTTGCCGCCTGTAGCACATCAAGCTGGGGTATCTGACGGTGAATTTCAATATTGGCGGGCAGCTCTCCCAGCTGGGCAGAATCGACATAGCGGCCAATAGCCATTACGACATGCCACTCGCTATTGGTGAAAGCCTGAATGCAGGTGCGGAAAAAGGCGGTCTGATGCGTATAAACCGAACCCAGCGAGATGACGACAACCGGCCGTCCTGCTGTTTTTAGTCGCCAGCCAGGCTGCGCGGCCAGTGGCCTGATTTCGGGCCCGACAAAGGTTACGCCAGGGGGAATAGTGTCTGGTTTTTCCTGAAAAGAGCGCGGAATAAAGGCAATGGCAGTATCGCGGGCAGCCAGGATGGCACGAAGATCCACGTTCAAATTATTGTCGTGCAGCATTTTTTCCAGAATCGGTATGCAGGGCCACTCTTCGCCCGACAGGCCCAGCCACTCCTCGGACTGCCCCTGATAGCTGACGTGGGTAGGATTAAGGCTGATGGCCGGAACTTGCCAAAGATGGGCGAATATCTTGCCCAGCCAGCTAAGCGGGCCGTAGGCGATAATGTCGGGCCGGTCGTTCTCAAAGGCCGCCAGCAAAGGGCGACAGGTCGCCTGTGCTTCCCGTGCCAGCTCGCGGACAACGTAGCCCATCTCCTCTGGTCGTGGCTGCTCTTTAGTAAAAGTGGGTTCAAACAGAACCGGCGTGGCGCCGCAGGAAGCGACAAGAGAGGAAAACTCTGGCGAGGTGGTATAGCTGACCCTGTAGCCCCGCGCGACCAGTGCCTTGACCAGCCCGAGGGTCGGGTTGACGTGTCCTTGTTCAGCGCAGTTAAAAATGGCCACGTGCCGTTG
Organism: Erwinia sp. PsM31; assembly: GCF_030433775.1. Classification (NCBI taxonomy): domain Bacteria; kingdom Pseudomonadati; phylum Pseudomonadota; class Gammaproteobacteria; order Enterobacterales; family Erwiniaceae; genus Erwinia; species Erwinia sp. PsM31. The sequence continues at coordinate 295,288 of NZ_JARUWZ010000003.1, read as the reverse complement.
GGTATTCTTGCCGCTTATATTCACCGTCATAGTCAGTTTTCCTGAAAGAATGAGAGTTAAAACCGCTTTAGTTTTCCCTGTGCCCGGCCACTGTGGTAACCGCCCGTATAGCTGGCCATTGCTATCAGTCACGTTGGCTCAGGGATTCTCAAAGATATCATTCAGTTAATGAAATTAATATGTCAGGATTTTCTCATAACAAAGAGCGCCGCCGGGCTAACAGCCTTGCACCGGGTATGAGCCGGCATGACAATATTTGGGATAATGTGGTGGCCGAGTCGTTCTTCGATTTACTGAAAAAAGAGCGTATAAGAAAAGGATCTACAAAACTCGCGATCTGGCCCGCGCCGATATCTTCGATTACATTGAAGTGCTCTGAAATCAGGCCCGGTATCATAGCCAGCCCGGGGCATCAGTCCGTAGGCCTGCGGACAGGTTTCAGCGTGAGGACAGGATCTGTCTATTGTTGAGAGGGCAGCGCGGATCTTAGTTTCTGTTGGATAGCTTTTGCCGTGTGTGGTATTGCTGGCTTTGCTGCTTCTCATCTTGTCAGAGAGTGGATGGATAAAAAATGAAGAAACTTTTACTTATAGTCGCTATTTCCATGAATATAGTTAACTTTGCCTGTGCGTCTCCTACACCCAATCACACCGTTCCTGCTGGTAAGGTTGCGCAGTGGAAAGGATATGATGTCATTGTTAAGAGGGACAGCTTAGGGATTGTCACTGTTGACGGAAAACCAGCGGCTGTGGATGAAATCACAGAGAAGGCTACAGCCTATCAGCAAGGGCTGTTTAGTGTGATCATCTATAAGAGCGGTAAAGTCGCTTTGATGAAGCAAGGGCAGTTTGTAGGCTATTTGAAGAAAAGCTGACCAGGAAGGGCTGATGAGTCTCTTTTTTATGGGGCATTTGGAGAAATGTACATCATACGAGGACAGGCTTATCAAGCGCTCTGTACTATCCTGATCCCAAAATGAGTCCCTGACTGACAGACTCAGTAGTGATGCCTTTGCCAGGCCATAACTACTGTGGATTGACCGCAAATAAGGCTTACTTTTTGTGCATCACGATGCAAATAAATCCTTACAGCGTGGCGATGAGTGTACATATAGTGACTATTAACGAAGCGACTTACACCTGTCAGGAACAGTTCGTTGCCCGGTCGGACAGAGTTGTGAGCCTCTCCAGGCCGATCTTAAAAAATCCATTTGTATACGTTAAATCCCGCTACCTACAGGCAACAAAAAACCCGCAAACTCAAAGAGAATGCGGGTTCTTGCGGGGTTTCCATCAGTAACCGGTACTGACAGAGTATGTATTTGGTCGGCACGAGAGGATTTGAACCTCCGACCCCCGACACCCCATGACGGTGCGCTACCAGGCTGCGCTACGTGCCGACGCGTGAGCTAATAGTACGCAAATTCGCTACGATTGCAAGCGGCTAACACGTTGACTGCTATGAAAATAGCCAACGTTGCCGTCTGGTTTACGCAGAGCAGGGCGCGGGAAATAATCTTTAAAACCCACGCCTCAGTTAGCGATAAAGCGTTTCTCTTCCGTCAGCACCTGCAACAGCAGCGTCAGCTGCGGCTTGTGATCTTTCAACCGCTGGCCCTGAGCATCCCAGGCGGTATAGCTGCCGTTGCTGTTCAGCTCCAGCGTCAGGTTCGGCGTAGTCACCACCAGCTGGCCGTCATGCATACTGGTTATCCAGTTATGGCTGCGGCGCACGGCAAACAGATCTTCGCCCTGCGAATAATCAGAAGCTGGCGTACGCACGTGCAGCAGCCGCTGCATCAGCGTAGTCATAATATCCTGATGGCTGGTCAGCTTATCAATCTGCTGCGATGGCGTATTCGGCCAGTGGATCACCAGCGGCACCTGTAGGTTTGCACGGTTGCCCATATCGTCATCGTCGTTCAACGCCACGCCGTGCTGCGCCGTGATCACCACCACCGTATTATTCAGCAGGCCTTTCTCCTGTAACGTGGCGAGCACGTTCTGGATTTGCACATCCACCTCTGCCGCACTGCGCGCGTAGCGCCGTGCCGCTTCTTTCGCCACGCCAGCGTTTTTGCCGCCGGACAAAGAAAGATAGGAGAACCAGGGGGCGCTTTTCGCTTTCTGCGTCTCCAGCCAGCGTTGCCACTGCGCAACGGTTTGTGCATCGGACTGGCTTTCTGAAGTGGGCAGCGAATAGTCCGCCAGCAGCGCCTGACGATAGAGCGGCGAGGCAAAGCCGTCGCTGGCAAACAGGCCAAACTGGTAACCCTGTTTCGCCAGCGCCTCCGTCAGCGCCGAAGGCACGCGCGAAGAGAGCACGCCGTCCATATAGCCTGCCGAAATACCGTAAAAGAGGCCGAACAGACCGCTGTCGGCCTGGCTGCCCGCGCTGAAATGCTGCGTAAAACGCACGTTGTCCTGAGCGAACCGGGCCAGATGCGGCAGCTGTTTCGGCATCGTGGCCTCGTTCAGGCCATCCACGGTGACGATCAGCAGATTGCTGCGGGTGCCGCCATCGCGGAAAGTAATATCGTTCAGCGGATAGGCGACCGAAAGCGCCTCCGGATTACCCTGCTGCACCAGCCTGCGCTGATACTCCTGCGCATCCAGCAGGCCATGGCGTTCCAGAAAGCGGCGGGCCGTCATCGGATAAGAGAGCGGCAGGTTGGAACGCTGCATGGTGACAGGCCGATAGAAATTCGCATCGGCCCAGATATACATCAAATGGCTGGCAAAGAACGTGACGATAAACAGCACGGCCAGCGGCTTGCCAAAGCTGCGGCGATTCAGGCTGCGCAGCTTTTGCCAGCTCCAGGTAGCGAACAGCATCTCGACCAGGAAAATAGCCGGTACGCTGATAAACATCAGCTGCCAGTCACGCGCCATTTCGCTTTGATCGGGATTGACCACCAGCTCCCAGACGACCGGGTTGAGGTGCAGGTGGAAGCGGGCGAACACCGCGCTGTCAATAAGCAGCAGCGTCAGCCCGGTGGTAGCGATGATGGCGGAAAGAAAGCGCAGCAGTCTTTGCGACATCACCACAAACGTCAGGGGAAAAACAATCAGCAGATAGGCGGCGAAAACAATAAAGCTAAAATGGCCTGTCCAGCTGGTAAACGCATAGATACGCCCGACCAGCGAGGCAGGCCAGTCGGCAACAATCAGATAGCGACTACCCAGGATAAGGGCAAAGATAATGTTAAACAGGGCGAACCAGTGCCCCCAGCCAATCATCTGGGAGACTTTATCACGGTAGCGCGGCTGACTTGTTACCATAGCGGGATCACATCAGTGTGCTTTATCTTCACGTACCGAAGCCTGAAGCGCCTCGGCAAATGAACGCGCAAGCGCGCGGCGTTGCTCCGGAGCAACGCTGGTGTTCAGCAGGTTAGTCACCATATTGCCCAGCACCATCAAAGAGAGATCGGTGGGCGCCTTGTCTTTTTCAAGCACGTTGACCATTTCGGCGAGGAGTTTTTCCACGCGGTCGTCGCTGTAACGGGATGATTGTGGCATAGCGTCAAATTTATCGAGTATTAAAAGGCGGCATCTTACCGTAAAAGCGCGATTCTTTCTGCAATTTTATCATGTGGAAAAGGTTAATGTTGTTGCCTGTTGATCCCGACCACGCTCGGTGATTGAATACGCGCTTAAGTTTAAAGGAGAGTTTACATGAGTCTGGATATCGAGCAGATTGCCCTTCATCAGATGATTAAGCGTGACGAGCAGACGCTGGAGCTGGTGCTGCGGGAGTCGCTGCTGCCGGCCACTGGCCCGGTTACGGCGATGATGGAGGAGCTGCATCGCGTCTACAGCGCCAAAAGCAAGGCTTACGGCCTGTTTAATGAAGAGAGCGAGCTGGCCGACGCGCTGCGCAACTGCCGGAAGGGCCAGGATGATTTTCTGGCCTTCAGCCGCGCGGCGACCGGACGTTTACGCGACGAACTCGCTAAGTATCCCTTTGCGGACGGCGGCGTCGTGCTGTTTGCCCACTATCGCTATCTGGCGGTGGAGTATTTGCTGGTTGCGGTGCTGAACAGCCAGAACAGCATGCGCGTTAACGAAGAGCTGGATATCAGCACCACGCACTATCTGGATATCAACCATGCGGATATCGTGGCGCGTATCGATCTCACCGAATGGGAAACCAATCCGGAATCAACTCGCTACCTGACCTTCCTGCGTGGCAGAGTAGGGCGCAAGGTCGCCGACTTCTTTATGGATTTCCTTGGTGCCAGCGTGGGCCTGGATACCAAAGCGCAAAACCGTGGTCTGCTCCAGGCGGTGGACGACTACTGTGCCGAGGCGGCGCTGGATAAAAACGAGCGTCAGAACTATCGCCAGCAGGTTTACAGCTACTGTAACGAACAGCTGCAGTCGGGCGAAGAGATTGAGCTGGAAGGCCTGTCGAAAGAGCTGGCGCCGCTGGGCGAAAAAACCTTTCAGGATTTCACCCAGGAGCAGGGCTACGAGCTGGAAGAGAGCTTCCCGGCGGATCGCAGCACGCTGCGCCAGCTGACGAAGTTCGCCGGCAGCGGCGGCGGGCTGACCATTAACTTTGACGCCATGCTGCTGGGCGAGCGCATTTTCTGGGATCCGGCTACCGATACGCTGACCATCAAAGGCACGCCGCCTAATCTGCGCGACCAGCTACAGCGTCGCAGCGGCGGCAAATAAGCGCAGCGGCAGGGATGCCCGCTGCTGACAAACGCCCATAAAAAAACGCCGCATTAAGCGGCGTTTTCTTCACACAGAGATCGGTCGGCGATTAAGCGCGAACGAAGTCGATGTGGTGCAGTTTTGGCTTGAACGGGTGACGCTGTACAGCCTGCACTTTTACCTTAGTTTCTTTACCGTCAACAACCAGAGTCAGCACGTCGGTGTAGAACTCAGGCTTAACCTGCATGTTCATCACGTAGTCGTGATCCAGTTCGATAGCTACAGCTGCTTCGTTACCGCCATAGATGATGGCCGGGAATTTGTTAGCTGTACGCAGGCGGCGGCTCGCACCCTTACCCTGCTCTTTACGTTCTTCTGCATTGATAGTGAACATTGTTCAGTCTCTTTCTAAGTAATTATCCTGCTACAGGCGACCCAGCAACAGGTTGGATTGTTCAGCTTTCGCCAGCGGCAAAAGCGGGGCGCATTGTAGCAGGCAAGGCCGGTGCGGGCAACGCATTAAACACCGTGTGCCCTAACGGATCTCATTAGCGCGTCGAAAACGGCCCTGATAATCGAACACTTTTTCACGGATCTGCCAGAAATTGCGCTGTTTGCGGGCCACCACAAAATCGGGATGGCGTAGCAGCGGCTGCATCGCTACGATATCCGCCGCGTTTTCCCAGCCGAGCGGCACGCCGGGCGCTCGCTGATGCGGTCGCATAAACAGCTGCTCGAAGGCTTTGCGCTGCGCGGGCGTACTCAGGCGGAAGCGCTCGCTCACTTCGGTTGCTTCCTCATCGAAATAGCGCGCCTTCAGCCACTCGCCTTTCTCATCGCGACCGTTTTCCAGCACCATCGCAGCGCAGCGCAGCACCAGCGCATCCTTCAGCTTTAGCGCCGCTTTCAACATATCGTCGGGATCGACCAGCACCGCGTCACACTGATGGCAGCGGCGGGCGGCGATATCGTTCTCGGCGTTGCAGTGCGGGCAGCTTTTAAAGCGGAAGCGGAAGTCGCACTGCTCGCGCTCGCCGTCGTCGTCTTCCATCACGCCCTGACAACGGCGGCCAAAGTGCTCAATAATGGTGCCGTCGGCGGTGGTTTTGCCCCAGAACGTATTGGCAAAGCCGCAGGCCGGGCAGAAAACCTGCACCGGTTTATTGTCGCTTTTGCCCTTGGGCGCGCCCACTTCCGGCGTAAAGATATCGTGCGGATTACCCGCGTAGTCCAGGATCAGGCAGTCGGTTTTGCCAGGGCACAGCCGCAGCCCGCGTCCGACAATCTGCTGATACAGGCTGACCGATTCCGTAGGGCGAAGGATGGCGATAAGATCGACGTGCGGCGCGTCAAAGCCGGTGGTCAAGACCGCCACGTTAACCATGTAGCGCAGCTCGCGCGCTTTAAAGGCGGTAATAAGGGCATCGCGCTCGGCGGCAGGCGTGGTGGCGCTGATCAGCGCCTTGCTGTCGGGCAGCAGGCCCAGCACCTCTTTGGCATGCTCGACCGTGGCGGCAAAAATCATCACGCCCTGGCGATCCTGCGCAAACTCAACGATCTGCTGAATAATATGCGGCGTAATGCGCTGCTGCTGCTTCAGCTCCAGGTTGAGATCCGCCTCGCTGAACAGGCCGTTTTCCCTGGCGGTCAGGCGGCTGAAATCGTACTGCACCACCGGCATATCCAGCCTTTCCGGCGGCACCAGAAAGCCGTGTTTGATCATATAGCGCAGCGGCAGCTCGTAGATGCAGTCGCGAAACAGCGCCCGCTCGTCGCCGCGCACCATGCCGTGATAGTGGAACTGATAGATCCAGCCCTTGCCCAGGCGATAGGGCGTTGCGGTCAGGCCCAGCAGGCGCAGCTGCGGATTGCGCTGGCGCAGATGGTTGAGGATCTGCTGGTACTGGCTGTCTTCGGCGTCGCCAATGCGGTGACACTCATCCACAATCAGCAGCGAAAACTCGCTGTCGAACTGCGCCAGATTGCGGGCCACCGACTGTACGCTACCGAACACCACCTTGCTGCGGCTCTCTTTCTTTTGCAGACCGGCGGCAAAGATATCGGCCTGCAGGCCGTAAGCCTGATATTTGCTGTGGTTCTGCGCCACCAGCTCTTTGACGTGCGCCAGCACCAGCACGCGTCCGCGCGCCAGCCGCGCCAGTTCGGCGATCACCAGGCTTTTGCCCGCGCCGGTCGGCAGGACAATCACGGCGGGCTGGTGAGAGCGACGGAAGTAGCTGAGCGTGGCGTCAACGGCTTCCTGTTGGTAGGGGCGCAGGGTAAAGGACATGATTAAATCCGCGAGCAAAGCCGCATTATGCCACGAAAGTCCGCTCCGCGCGCGCGCGCCTCTGTGCCTGAGCCGCAACTCCCGATATACTTCTGCTGTTACTCTCTTCTGACGTTCCCTACAGGAACGGTGAATTCATTCATTGAAACAGGCAGTGCAGATTTAATGCGACTTGATAAATTTTTATCTCAGCAACTGGAAGTCAGCCGGGCGATTGCCGCTCGCGAGCTGCGCGCGCGTAAGGTGACGGTTGATGGGGAAGTGGTGCGCGAAGGTTCTTTTAAGCTCAGCCCGGAAAGCGAAGTGGAATATGACGGCAATCCGTTACGGCTGCAGATCGGCCCGCGCTATTTTATGCTGAACAAGCCGCAGGGCTACGTCTGCTCCACCGACGATCCGGATCACCCAACGGTGCTCTATTTTCTGGAAGAGCCCACCGCGTATAAACTGCACGCGGCAGGGCGGCTTGATATCGACACCACCGGCCTGGTGCTGATGACCGATGATGGCCAGTGGTCGCACCGCATCACCTCGCCGCGCCATCACTGTGAAAAAACCTACCTGGTGACGCTGGAAAACGCGCTGGCCGAGGATACGGCGGAGCAGTTCGCCGCAGGCGTGCAGCTGCATAACGAAAAAGACCTCACTAAGCCAGCCAGCCTGGAAGTCATCAGTGAAAATCAGGTGCGGCTGACCATCAGCGAAGGGCGCTATCACCAGGTAAAACGGATGTTCGCTGCGGTGGGTAACCACGTGGTGGCGCTGCATCGCGAGCGTATTGGCGATATCGTGCTCGATGAGGAACTGGAGCCGGGCGAGTATCGCGCCCTGACGGCGGAAGAGATCGCCAGCGTGAGACTGCCCGCAGAATTAAAATAAGGAAACAGGGATGCGTAAGGAAAAGAACTCGTCGGCGGGACTGGTCGTTATTCTTGGCCTGCTGGCTATGCTAATGCCGTTGTCGATCGACATGTATTTGCCTGCGCTTCCGCAAATCGCCCGCGAATTTGGCGTGTCGGCCGGCAGCGTGCAGATGACGCTGAACCTCTATATCCTGGGCTTTGCGCTGGGGCAGTTAATCTACGGCCCGCTGGCCGACAGCTTTGGCCGCAAGCCGGTGATAGCCGTGGGCACGCTGATTTTCGCCGTCGCGGCGGCGGCCTGCGCGCTGGCGCAAACCATCGATCAGCTGATCTTTATGCGTTTGCTGCACGGCCTGTCGGCGGCGGCGGGCAGCGTGGTGATCAGCGCCCTGATGCGCGACAGCTACTCGAAAGAGGAGTTCTCGCGCATGATGTCCTTTGTCATGCTGGTCACCACCATCGCGCCGCTGCTGGCGCCTATCCTGGGCGGTTGGATGCTGCTGCTGTGGAACTGGCACGCCATCTTCTGGGCTATCTCGCTGGCCGCCGTGGTCACCACGCTGCTGGTGGTCACGCAGATCAAAGAGACGCTGCCGCACGATAAGCGGCAAAAATTCAATATGCGCACCACGCTGCGCAACTTTCTGTCGCTGTTTCGCCACAAGCGCGTGTTCAGCTATATGATGGCCAGCGGCTTTTCCTTTGCCGGGATGTTCTCTTTCCTTAACGCCGGCCCCTTTGTCTATATCGAGCTGAACCATATTTCGCCGCAGGATTTTGGTTACTACTTTGCGCTGAACGTGGTTTTCCTGTTCCTGATGACGCTGCTGAACAGCCGCTGCGTGCGCCGCTTCGGCCCGCTGGCGATGTTCCGTCTGGGGCTGCTGATCCAGTTTACGATGGGCATCTGGCTGGTGGTGGTCAGCGCACTGAACCTCGGTTTCCTGCCGCTGGTGTTTGGCGTGGCAATGTTTATCGGCTGCGTGGCGATGGTTTCTTCTAACGCCATGGCGGTGATCCTGGAAGAGTTTCCGCATATGGCGGGCACCGCTTCCTCGCTGGCGGGCACGCTGCGCTTTGGCGTGGGCGCGCTGGTCGGCGCGCTGCTCTCCACCATGACCTTTACCAGCGCCTGGCCGATGGTTGGCTCCATTTTTATCTGCGCCGCGTTTTCCGTGCTGCTGTTTATCTACGCCACGCGCCCGCGTAAAAGCCGTCAGCGCAGCTTGCCATAACATTGACGCCCGCATCCGCGTAACAGCCTGACCCGCTTAATCCTCGCCAAAACGGGAAGCCTTGCTTCCCGGCTTTTCTGAAGCTTTGCTTCCCGGCTTTTCTGAAGCCTTGCTTCCCGGCTTTTCTGCTGATACACGCTATAATGTTGCCTTATTGTAAAAATAACTAAGCTTAAATTACTTTTGTGCAACAAAATTGATTGTTATTACGGCGCCGACGCGGTAAAAATGAGAACAAAATCACGAACTGGCGGTACTAAGCCCTCGCAGATGGGGTATGTCCACGACCAGAAACAGGCAGAAATGATGATGGCTACGGGCTGGGGAGTAGGGGTGAACAGATTACAACATTCGGTGGTGCATCGCCTGCCGCAAAGCTATCGCTGGGGAGCCGGAAAGCGGCTGGAGCCGCGTGCGCTCAGTGGTACAGAGGCGGAGGATGACCTGGTAGGCCTGAGCCTGCTCAGTCATCAGGGCGTACAGGCCTGGGATATCATGCAGATGCTGAAAGAGGCGCTGGCGGAAATTCAGCTCGACTGCGCCGTGGTCGAGTGGGAAGGCGAGCCGTGCCTGTTCGTGGCGCGTAATGATGAATGCGCCACTACCTGCCGCCTGAAAAACTTTGGCGTCGGCATTGCTGAAGCCTTTAAAAATATACCTGCCTGAGCCAGGCCTCAGGCAAGCGCAATTAGCTCCTGCGTATAGCGCGCTTTCGGCGCGGTAAAAATAGTTTCGCAATCGCCTTGCTCCACGACTTCTCCCTGGCGCAGCACCACCACCTGGTGGCACAGCGATCTGACTACGCGCAGATCGTGGCTGATAAAAATATAGGCCAGCTGACGATCCCGCTGGAGCTTTTTCAGCAGCGCCAGGATCTGTTTTTGTACGGAACGATCCAGTGAAGAGGTTGGTTCATCCAGCACGATCAGCCGCGGCTGAAGGATCAGCGCGCGCGCGATGGCGATGCGCTGCCGCTGTCCGCCGGAAAACTCCGATGGATAACGATGACGGGTTTCGGCATCCAGTCCCACTTCCTGCATTGCCTGGATCACCAGCGCCTCGCGCTGTTCCGCGCTCAGTTCAGGCTGGTGCACCTGCAAGCCTTCCGCAATGATCTGCTGCACGTTCAGCCGGGGATTGAGCGCAGAATTCGGATCCTGAAAAACCACCTGCATTTCCCGACGTACCGGCAGCATTTGCCTGCGATCCCACTGGTGCAGCGGTCTGTCGCCCAGCCAGATTTCGCCTTTGGCCTCGATTAGCCGCAGCAGCGCCAGGCCGGTGGTGCTTTTGCCCGAGCCGGATTCCCCTACCAGCCCCAGGCTTTCGCCCGGACGTAGCTCAAAACTCAGCGACTTCAGCGCCTGATGCGCACCCACTACGCGGCGCATCAGACCCTTTTTCAGGGAAAAAGCGACGCTGAGGTTGCTGACCTTCAGCAGCGGTGGCGCCGCGCTGCCAACAGGATCGGGGCTGCCTTCCGGCTCCGCATCCAGCAGCGTGCGGGTATAGGGATGTTCGGGCGCGCTGAACAGCTGGCGACTGGTATTGCGCTCCACGCCCTGGCCGTTACGCATCACCAGTACGTTGTCGGCCAGCTGCCGCACAATATTCAGGTTGTGGGTGATAAACAGCAGGCCCATATTCATCTCCTGCTTCAGCTCCTTCAGCAGAACCAGGATCTGCGCCTGCACGGTAACGTCCAGCGCGGTGGTCGGCTCATCGGCAATCAGCAGCTGAGGCCGCGTCAGCAGCGCCATTGCAATCATTACCCGCTGCCGTTCGCCGCCGGAAAGCTGATGCGGAAAATCGCCCATTCGCCTGGCGGGCTGCCGAATGCCCACCCGATCCAGACAGCTAAGGATCTCGGCCTTCGCCGCCGCCGCGCGCATGCCACGGTGCAGCGATAACACCTCATACAGCTGTTTTTCAATGCTGTGCAGCGGATTCAGCGACACCATCGGCTCCTGAAAAATCATCGCCATACGGTTGCCGCGCAGGCCGCGCAGCGTGCGCTCATCGGCCTTCAGTACATCCTGACCGGCGAACAGAATTTCGCCCTGCGGATAGACCACCGGCGGCGTGGGCAGCAGGCGCATCATCGACAGGGCGGTCACGCTTTTGCCCGAGCCGGATTCGCCCACCAGCGCCAGCGTCTCGCCCGCTGCGACGCTCAGCGACAAATTATCGACAACCTGACGCTCAACGCCGGCCTGGCGAAAGGCAATGCTTAAGTTTTTGACGGTCAGCAACGACATCAGTGCACCTTACTGGGATCGAAGGCGTCACGAACCGCCTCACCGATAAAGATCAACAGCGACAGCAGGATCGCCAGCGAGAAAAAGGCCGCCATGCCGAGCCAGGGCGCCTGAAGGTTATTTTTGCCCTGTAGCAGCAGCTCGCCCAGCGAAGGCGACCCCATCGGCAGCCCGAAGCCGAGGAAATCCAGCGAGGTCAGCGTGGTAATAGAGCCGCACAGAATAAAGGGCAAATAGGTCAGCGTCGCCACCATCGCATTCGGCAGCATATGGCGCAGCATAATAGTCCGGTCGCCGACGCCCAGCGCCTGCGCGGCGCGAATATAGTCAAAGTTGCGCGCGCGTAAGAATTCAGCGCGCACCACGCCGACCAGCTGCATCCAGCCAAACAGCACGTTAATGGCCAGCAGCCACCAGAAGCCGGGCTGCACCACGCTCGACAACAAAATAATCAGAAACAGCGTAGGCATACCCGACCAGACTTCGATAAAGCGCTGGCCCCACAAATCTACCCGCCCGCCATAATAGCCCTGACAGGCGCCGACGATGATGCCGACTACGCTGGACATCAGCGTCAGCATCAGGCCAAACAGCAGCGAAATACGCGCGCCGTAGAGGATCCTTGCCAGCACGTCGCCGCCGTTAGCATCGGTGCCCAGCCAGTTTTGCAGCGAGGGTGGCGAAGGGAAGGGGACGCTGGAGGCGAAATTGATGGTGCCGTCGCCAAATTTGATCGGCGCCCAGATGGCCCAGCCTTCCTTATCCAGGCGAGATTTCAGCCACGGATCCTGATAGTCGGCTTTGGTCGCCAGCTGGCCGCCAAAATCGGTTTCGCTGTAGTCCACCAGCAGCGGAAAATAGAAGCGATGATCGTAGCGCACCAGCAGCGGCTTATCGTTAGCCAGCAGCTCGGAGCCAAGGCAGAGCACAAACAGAACGGCAAAAATCCACAGCGACCAGTAGCCACGACGGTTATGTCGAAAACGCTGCCAGCGCGCGTGATTAACGGGGCTTAATCGGCTCATCAGCGACCTTCAAAATCAATGCGCGGATCGACCAGCGTATAGGTGATATCGCTGAGGATATTCAGCAGCAGGCCGATCAGGGTGAAAATATAAAGCGTGCCGAACATAACCGGATAGTCACGCTGAATGGTGGCGTCGTAGCCCAGCAGGCCCAGCCCGTTCAGAGAGAACATCACCTCAATCAGCAGCGATCCGGTAAAGAACATGCTGATAAAGGTGGCCGGGAAACCGGCGATCACCAGCAGCATGGCGTTGCGGAAAACATGACGGTAGAGAATTTTGCTCTCGTCCAGTCCTTTGGCCCGCGCCGTGACCACGTACTGCTTGCGGATTTCATCAAGAAACGAGTTTTTGGTCAGCATAGTCAGCGTGGCGAAGCCGCCGATCACCGTCGCCAGCACCGGCAGGGTAATATGCCAGAGATAGTCCGTGATTTTGCCGTACCAGGGCAGCGAGTCGAACTGCGCCGACACCAGCCCGCGCAGCGGAAACCAGTCCAGATAGCTGCCGCCTGCAAACAGCACGATCAGCAGCGTGGCGAACAGGAACGAGGGAATGGCGTAGCCGATGATAATCAGCGAGCTGCTCCAGATATCGAAGGCGCTGCCGTTATGCACGGCTTTGCGGATGCCAAGCGGGATAGAGACCAGATAGATAATCAGCGTGCTCCACAGCCCCAGCGAGACGGAAACCGGCAGGCTCTCTTTAATCAGCTGCACAACCGAGCTGCTGCGGAACAGGCTGTCGCCAAAATCGAAGCGCACATAGTTCCACAGCATATCCAGGTAGCGCTGATACATCGGCTTGTCGAAACCGTAACGTTTGGTGATTTCCGCCACCACTTCCGGATCCAGCCCGCGCGACCCGCGATATTGGCTGTCACCGGGCTGAGCATGCAGCGCGCTGCGTCCCTGCGCCTGCGGCGTATTGCCGGCGCCCGGCATTCCGGTAGTCTGGCCGAATTCGATATTGGCCAGCGCCTGATCGACCGGGCCGCCCGGCGCAATCTGCACGATAAAAAAGTTAATCGTAATAATCGCCCACAGCGTGGGAATGATTAATAGAAGTCTGCGTAGCAAATAGGCGCCCAAACTGCTCTCCTTAACGACGCTGGGCCGGCAGCTGCGCGGCTTTATTAACGTCATACCACCAGCTGTCGAAGCCTAAAGAATAAGTCGGCCGCGTGGCGGGCATCGAAAATTTATCCCACCAGGCATAGCGATCGCTGGCACCATACCACATCGGTATCATGTAATAGTTCCACAGCAGCACCCGATCCAGCGCGCGACCCAGCGGCAGCAGCGCGGCTTCATCGCTCTGATGCTGATTTATCTTTTCAATCAGCTGGTCGATTACCGGGCTGGCGACATGCGGCCGGTTGTAGGTGGAATTTACATAGGCGCTTGACCAGTAAATTTGCAGGTTGCTGTCGGGGTAGGGGATAGCCGGGTAGGGCGAAACCAGCATATCAAAGTCGCTTTTGCGCATGCGGGCCAGATATTGCGAGCTGTCTACCTGCCGGATGACCAGGTTGATGCCCAGGCGCGCCAGATTGTGCTGAAAAGGCAGCACCCACTGATCGTTGCCGCCGCTGCGCAGCAGCAGTTCAAAGGTGAAAGGCTGGCCGCTGGCGTTGACCAGGCGCTGATTTTTCAACGTCCAGCCGGCCTGCTCCAGCAGCGCCGTGGCCTTCAGCAGATTGGCGCGATCGTACCCGCTGCCGTCGGTGTGAGGCGGCTGATAAATTTGCGAGAAAACCTCATCAGGAATTTTGCCCTTAAAGGGTGCCAGAATTTCCAGTTCTTTAGCGTCGGGATAGTCGGTAGCGGCATAGTCCGTGTTCTGAAAATAGCTGCGGGTGCGCTTATAAGCGCCGTAAAATAACGCCTTATTCATCCACTCAAAATCGAACGCCAGCGAAACTGCTTCGCGCACGCGGCGATCGGCAAACAGGGGTTTCTGTACGTTAAACGCCAGCCAGTTTGAGGAGGTAGCCACGGTATTCGGCTTTGCGTCTTTTACGATGTAATGGCTGTCGAAATTCCGGCCGCGATACTGGGTGGCCCACTTTTTGGCGGAGCCTTCGGCACGAAAGTCAAACGCGCCCGCTTTAAACGCCTCGAAAGCTACATTGTCATCCAGATAGTAGTCGTAGCGCAGCGTATCGAAATTAAAACGGCCTTTATTGACGGGCAAATTAGCGGCCCAATAATCTTTGACCCGTGACCAGGTCACGGACTGACCAACTTTATAGGCCGACACGCGATACGGCCCGCTGCCGGGCGGCGGTGCAGGTAACGGCTCGCTGAGATTATGATCTTTCCAGAAGCTCTGCGGGAAAACGGGCAGCGTAAGCAGCGAAAGCATCATATCTTTGTTGCCGACCGGCAGCTCAAAGCGCACCGTCAGCTGCGCAATGGCTTTGACCGTGACGCCTTTGTAAAACACCCGAAACTGCGGTACGCCCTGCTGCATAAATTTATTAAAGGTAAAAGCAACATCTTCTGCGGTGATGGATGAACCGTCCTGGTAACGCGCCTGGGGATTCAGCGTGACTTCCACCCAGCGATAGCTATCCGGGTAGCGAGCGAATTCGGCAATCAGCGGATAGTAGCTGCCCACTTCGTCTTCTGAGTTCACGAACAGCGTATCGTAAAGCGTATCCGTGCCCTGCGCCGGATTGCCGCGCGAGGCAAAACGGTTAAAGTTATCGTAAGTGCCGATAGCGGCAAGCGTCGCGTTACCGCCCTTGGGCGCAGCCGGATTGGCGTAGTCAAAATGCGTGAAGTTCACGGCATATTTAGGCTCGCCCAGCTGGGCAAAGGCGTAGCTCTCATGAATTTCTTCAGCCCGAGCCGTCGTCGCGGCGCAGCAGAACAGCAGCAAAGCTAACCAGCGAAAAATCATCTTATTATCCGATCCTGATAAAAAACGCAGCGCGATCCCCAGCCTGCCAGAGCATTGCGCAATGCGCCAGCGAAGCACATTTAAAAAACGTAGCGCAATAACTCATCCGGCAGCCGGTTCGCTGCGGGGCTCATGCTGAAAATAATCAATCAGCTGCGTCACCGTACGCGGGCGGCTGAATAAATAGCCCTGAAAATGACAGACGCCACGGTGGCGCAGCCAGCGCGCCTGCTCACCGGTTTCTACGCCTTCAGCTACCGTCAGCAGATTGAGTTTTTTCGCCAGCGCCAGCACCGCATCCAGCACCGGCGAAGAAAACGACTCGCGGGCGATGTTTTTTACAAATCCCCGATCTATTTTCAGGTAGTCAAAACGGAATTTTTCCAGATAAATTAAGGCACTGTGTCCGGTGCCGAAATCATCCAGCGCGATACGAATATTTTGGCCGCGCAGCCAGTCGAACACCGACTGGGCGTTGCGGGTTTCTACCATAGTCCGTTCGGTAATTTCAAAAACGTAGCTGAAGTGATCCTTAGGCATCGCTTCCAGCCATGCTAAAACGTCCTGGAAAAAGGTTTTATCGCCCAGGTGAGCAGGCGAAAGGTTCAGGTTGAGATTGATGCCGGCCGGCACGGCATGTTGCAGCGTATGGCAATCGCGCGCCACCAGTTCAAACAGGTGCCGGGTTAAGGGCACAATCAAATTTTTGTTTTCGGCGTAGCGGATAAAAACGTCGGGCGGGATGGCGCCAGCTTCGGGATGCGTCCAGCGCAGCAGCGCTTCCAGACCGCAGGCCTGGCCGGTCGCCGCGGCAATAACCGGCTGGTACTCTACGTGGAATTCCCCGCGCCGAATGCCCTGCAGGATTTCCTTGCCCGGTCGGATAAAGAGCGTGAGCAGGGCATAGCAGGCAAAGCCGCCGGTCAGGCTCAGCAACAAACCGGCCAGCAGCACCAGCGTAATATCGTCACTATTCAGCCTGCCGCCATAAAGCTTTAGCTGTAAAGGATAGCCGGGTAGCGTCATGGTTTTTGACGGATCGTCGGGCAGCGAGCTGGTTGCCGTTACGCGCTGTTCCCAGCTGGTTAACGCCCGCTTGCCGGTCACGATAGCTATACCTGAAATCTCATGCTGCCGTTCGGTATACAGCAGCCAGGGCGTCAGATTAATCTTTAGCGTGACCAGCAGGCCGTTGCCTGCCTCGCCATTCTGCAACCAGAGGTGAAGAACCGGTTTATCAGGCGTCAGCGGCGCGGCGGCAAGCTGAATATCAAGCGGCTTGCGGGTGTCCGTCGTAGGGGAAAACTGGCGCATAGCGATTTGGGTTTCTCCGGCCAGCGAAGAGCACCATGCCCGATTGTGATTAACCATCAGGATAGCCTGAATATTATCATCCAGGGCGGCGCGCTCAATCAGGTCATTTTTTATGGCGGAGCAGGCAGGGCGAGGCGACGTTTGTAGCGGCAACAGTTTCCGCTTTAGTTCATCGAGCATCGTCAGCACATAGGCCTGGGTGTTTCTGGCCATTTCATCGTGATTGTCGGCCCGGCGATGAAGCATAACGGCCAGCGCGATGATGATAAATGCCAGAAAAAGAAGTAAGCCGAGGGTCGCGCTGAAGCAGGCAATCTTGCGAGGATTGAGAAGTGGCCGCGTAAGGCTTGATGAGAGTGGCATGGGGTTTATCTCCCGAAAGTGCCGGTTAAGTCATTGCGCTGTCCTGCACAACAGACGCCGTTTCAATCCGGCAGGATATACCGGGAAAGTGCCGTTTGTCTTCTTATTATTATGATTAGCTTCGGTTTTTTAACGCATTATGTCAGTTATTTCGCTCGTGCGCGCAGGCAGGGCGCAATAAAACAAACCATCAGAACGGCCGATGTAGCCAAAAAGCTTTTGAATATAAATATTTGTGCGTCTGTTATTAATAACAAATTAGTGCCAGTTAATATTAAAGCAAGAGTGTCAGGCTCAGCGGGAAACAGGTTTCTTTGTGCTGGCCTCTCTTTGCCGTTTTCCAACGGGGCTTTAGTGAAAAAAGGGAAGAGCCAGGAAGCAGCCAGCCTTTACCCATAAAAAACCCCGCTTATAGCGGGGCTCGGAACCGTTTTGCACAGACTTCAGGGGGATCAGCTTTGCGTTCGGCTTAGTACCCGGCGGCCTTCGCGATAGCGATTTTTCCAGTAGGCGTCGTTGAGATTGGAAATCATCACGCCGCTGCTGGTAGAGGCATGCACGAAATTATCGTTGCCCAGGTAGATGCCGACATGGCGGCCGGTAGAGCCGGCGCGGAACAGCACTAAATCGCCCGGGCGCAGTTTGCCGCGCTGGATGCTTTTGCCGGTGTCTTCCTGTTCATAGGTTGAGCGGGGCAGATCCAGGCCAAACTGTTCACGAAAGGTGGTCTGCACAAAGGCAGAACAGTCAATGCCGCGTTTACTGGTACCGCCAAGACGGTAACGAACGCCCTTCCAGTCCGAATATTGATCCATCAGGCGGGATTTAATATCCACATTCTGAACCATCTGTTCGAATTCATCCTGAGACGCCTGAAGTAAAAAGCCGTTATGGCCATTAACTGCATGCGTATCAGTTTGTGCATTGCTGTTGGTATTCGTCGAGCTACAGGCTGAAAGCAGCGTGGCTAAAGCCACTGCGGGCAATACCCGCCATATATATCTCAGAATCGGTTGAGACTTGACCATTATGTTTGTGATCCCTTGAAGTCCTTAACGACAGAAGTCGCTAGCTATGCGAAACGGAACGAGATTAATTAGCGCACACGGGCAAAACAATTCCACAAAATTCAAATTGTGCGAAAGCGCACAGTTTAAAATGTAAATAATGGAAATATCTTACAGCTTTGTCCTAATCGGAAATGAGATTACCCGATTAACTGCGTGCTGGCGAGGGGTTTTAACGACTTTTTTATTGATTTTTATCATAAGAAACAGAGAGGTCGTAGTCTGGCCACTTTATCGGCACAAACGCTGAAAACCTGAGGCGTGAAAGGCTAAAAGAGCGTTAAAAAATGCGTGTTAGCCACAATTCAGTTTAATCCTGCTGTACGTTTCTTAAAGGCAGAAGATTCCGCTGGGGAGCAAACATCACGGCAGCTGTAGCATAAAGTGGGATTTTGAGAGCTGCATCGCATAAAAAAGCAACGAAAGTGGCGTAAATCACTTTTCGTTGCTTCCTGAAAACGGTAAAAAAAGCGGCTTAATTAGCCGGCTTATATTTACCTGGTAAAGCACGATATAAAATATTCACCAGCCAGTCGCTGCCCGGCGTAATTAACCACCAGCTCGTCCCTACCAGCACCACGGAAAGCGAGCCTACCGCGACATCGGTAAACCAGTGCGCGCCAATCATAATGCGCGGCGTAGCGAATATCAGCACGATCCCCACGGCAATTAAAAAAGCACGAACGCCAAAGTAGCGCAGCATAAAGCTGGCAAAAATCATCAGCATCATGCCGTGATCGCCAGGAAAACTATCGGAAGAGGCATCTTTAGTTGGAATGCCGGTTAATGTCGTCACGTGATGAACGTCCGGGAAATATTTGGTCGGGCTGGGATGCGAAACCGGGATCAGATGACCAAGCTGGTTCAGCACCACCGCCGTCAGCAGCATAGCGATGCCGATAGCCAGCAGCCGCCTGCGCCCCTGGGGCGTTTCACGCCGCCAGAAACTGTAATAAAGCGCGCCCATCGCCAGCAGCGACACCGCGTCAAAAGGGCGAAAGTTGGTAATAGCAACCAGCCATAACAGCGCTTTATTGGTTGCCAGCCGCTCGTTAAACCAATAAAAAAGGTTTTTATCGAGCGTAAACCAGGCGCCGTGATTCTCCGGCAAATACCAGGAAAAAAAGAGCGCCAGTCCCAGCGCGTTAAGCACCAGGATAGTGATCAGTTGATTAGCACGCATTTTATTAAGATTAAGTTAAGAAGAAGTGACGGCGTACATTATACAACAGCAGTTAAACGAAGTTTCAACAAAGATGCCTGGAGGCTGTTCCAGTCGGCTTCTTCTTCATGAATAATTTCGATCCGGCTGTCTGGCGGCGCAGCCTGACGCGTTTCGATATTAAGATCCTCGCCCTGACGATTCACGCTCAGCAGGCCTTCCTGAATGCGCACCACGCCTTTTACCCGGCTAACCGGAGCGAGCCGCGCCCACTCCAACAGGCCAACCGTATCGAACACGGTTTCTGCATCAAACACCCAGCCGCAGGAATAGTAGCCCTGGCCCTGATTCAGCGAACGCCGCCAGCGCGTATTCTGCACGGGCGCCAGCGCCGCCAGTCGCGAAGCGGGCCTGGCATGATGGTGTGCCGCCTGCGGCAGCGGCTGCTGATTCAACCGTGGACGCGTCAGCAGTTCGCCAGCGATCTGGCCGAAACGCGCGGGAATAATGGGGCGCTGTAAAGCGTCCTGCGCGCGCCAGTCTTGCAGCGCTGCCAGCGTGGCCTCATCCCAGCGATCCTCTTTATTGGCCACGATAATATCGGCGGCGGCGAGCTGATCGCGGAAGTTTTCATTAGCCGTAATGCGGGCATCGCCTAGCTGACGTGGATCGAGCAGGCAGAGCGTGGCATCCAGCGTCAGCCAGGGCTGATAAACCTCCGCAGACAGCAGGTCGAGGATCTGTTTAGGGTGACCAAGGCCGGTCGGCTCAATCAGCAGACGGTCGGGCCTGGTTTGCTTCAGCAGCATATTCAGGCCCACCTGCATCGGCAGGCCGTTAACGCAGCACATGCAGCCGCCGGGGATCTCTTTTAGCACCGCGCCGCTTTCCGCCAGCAGCGCGCCGTCTATACCTACCTCGCCGAACTCATTAACCAGCACCGCCCACTTTTCTCCCTGTGGTTTCTGCGCCAGCAGATGCAGCAGCGTAGTGGTTTTGCCGCTGCCCAGAAAACCGGTAATCAGGTTTACGCGAGTCATTATTTTCTCCTTGAGTTGTGGCCGGTTGTGCTTATCGGCTTTCGGAAAGCGTATTGCCGACTATGTTAATTAAGAGACGCTAATAAATGAGGTAAGTATGAGCAAACTTAACTTTTCGCTGGCCCTTTTTTTGATGGTTCCGGCAGGTAGCGCGCTGGCGACGGTAGCCGCAGGCACCGGCGTTATCACTTTTTCCGGAGCGATTACGGAGCCGGGTTGCGCTGTGCAACAGGAACAGAATCAAATCAGCGCTACCTGTTATCGCGACGGCCAGCTAAAAGTATCGCCGATCTCGCTACAGGCCAACGGTACGCTGCCATCCGGCATCGCCCGTATCGACGTTGAATGGCTGGACCAGGCGCGACGACAGGGCATACTGACCGTTAACTATCGGTAGTAGTGTAATAATATAACAACAACAGCGAGGCGTGGCGCGCTCGCCGTTTTAGTAGTCTGCGCGGCCTATGAGGGCTGGCGCGCTCGCCGTTTTATGAGTCTGCGCTGCCTATGAGAACTGGCGCGCTTGCCGTTATTGTTATTCTGCGTGGCCCATAAGGGCAGGCGCGAATACCTTTTTATTAGTCTGCGCGGCCCATATAGCGGCGTTCGGCAATATGGATGCGGATGCGCTCGCCGCTGCTGAGGTATTCCGGCACCTGGATCACCAGGCCGGTGCTCATGGTGGCAGGCTTGGTACGCGCGCTGGCGGAAGCGCCTTTAATGCCCGGCGTGGTTTCGATAATTTCCATATCCAGCGTTTGCGGCAGCTCAAGCGCCAGAATTTGCCCGTCCATCGTCAGCACCTGAATGCCCGGAATGCCGCCTTCCGGGATAAACAGCAGCTCTTCTTCGATCTGATCTTTTTTGAAGACGTAAGGCGTGTAGTCCTCGTCATCCATAAAGACGTATTCGTCACCGTCTACGTAAGAGAAGGTAACCTGACGACGGCTCAGCGAGATCGCTTCCAGGATGTCGTCACCCTTGAAGCGCTCCTCGACTTTCATGCCGGTACGAATATCGGTAAAACGCATTTTATAAAGCGTAGAAGCCCCGCGCGCGCTGGGGCTTTGGACATCAATATCTTTGACTAACAGCAGCTTACCGTTATGGCTGACGGCCATGCCTTTTTTGATTTCGTTTGCTCTTGGCATTGTGTTATCTCGATGAAAGGGGCAATGAAAATGTTCGCGACAAATTACTCTTGCTGACGGCTTCAGGCAAGTGCTGAACGAGGAAGAAAAGCGGGGATGGCGACCATAGTATTCCCACTGCGCGCCTGCTATTGTCGCGTCTCTTAAAGGGGATAACCAATGCAATGTCGAGCTTCCTGCGGCGCCTGCTGTACCGCGCCGTCTATTTCCACACCGATCCCCGGAATGCCCGACGGCAAACCGGCCAACACGCCCTGCGTTCAGCTGGATGAACAGCAGCGCTGCAAAATCTTTACCTCGCCGCTGCGGCCGTCGGTCTGCGGCAGCCTGAAACCCGATGCTGAAATGTGCCGTAACAGTCGGGAAGAGGCGATGGTCTGGCTACTGGATCTGGAAAAACAGACCGCCTGGTGTTAATTGCCTGTTGGCTAAAAGTAAGGCATCAGCCATCCATCAGCCGATGAAACCTTTTTCCCAAAAAGAAAAGTCGAAGTGTGCGTCGCTTCAAAAATCTGCTATGCCGTTGGCAGTAAAACTTGCCATAAACGCAGGAACGGGGCCAAAATCATTGAAACGTTTCAGCGTCGTCTGCACAGGCAGTTAGCGGCCTGAAAGCTTATTTTTCCGTCCGCCAGCTGAAACGATTCAATGAAGCAGTGAGGAGAACTATGTTCCAGCTTGAACTGAATGCAATCCATCCCGGTGCCAGGGCCGGAGATAAAGAAGAGGCCATCCGACAGGTGGCAGCCGCTTTAACCTCAGCCGGCAACGTGGGTGAAGGATATGTTAACGGTATGCTGGCCCGCGAGCAGCAAACCTCGACCTATCTGGGTAACGGCATCGCTATTCCCCATGGCACGACCGACACGCGCGATCTGGTGTTGAAAACCGGCGTGCAGGTTTATCAGTTTCCGCAGGGCATCGCCTGGGGCGAAGACCAGACCGCCTATGTGGTGATCGGCATCGCCGCTAAATCGGACGAGCATCTGGCGCTACTGCGTCAGCTGACGCACGTGCTGAGCGATGACAGCGTGGCGGAACAGCTGAAAACCACGGATTCCGCAGAAACACTGCGCGGTTTGCTGATGGGGGAAAAGCAGGGAACGGAATTTAAATTCGACACCTCGCTGATCACAGTTGACGTGGCGGCCACCGATCTGATGACGCTCCAGGCGCTGAACGCCGGTCGCCTACAGCAGGCCGGCGCGGTTGATGCGAGCTTTGTCAGCCGCGTTATCGCTTCGCGTCCGCTGAATTTAGGGCAGGGCGTCTGGCTGAGCGACAGCACCGAAGGCAACCTGGGCAGCGCCGTCGCCGTAAGCCGTAGCGCGACACCCTTTGAAGTAGACGGCGAAAAAGCCGCGCTGCTGGTGACCGTTGCCGTAGCCGACGAGCAGCCGCTGAACGTGCTGAACTATCTAAGCGATCTGCTGATTAAGCAAAAAGCGGATCGCCTGCTGAGCGCCGATGCCGCAGGGATCCTGGCGCTGCTGACCAGCGAAGTCTCCGAACAGGCCGATACGCTGACGGAAGAGTTTACTATCCGCAACGAGCACGGCCTGCATGCCCGTCCGGGCACGGCGCTGGTCAGCGTCATTAAAAAATTCAACTGCGACGTCACGGTGACCAACCTTGACGGCAGCGGCAAGCCGGCTAACGGCCGCAGCCTGATGAAAGTAGTGGCGCTGGGCGTGAAAAAAGGTCACCGCCTGCGCTTCACCGCCAGCGGCGAAGATGCCCGCGCGGCGCTGGATGCGATCGGCGAGGCTATCAGCGCTGGTTTAGGCGAGGGGGCGGCATGAGCAGACGCGTAGCAACCATCACGCTGAATCCCGCTTACGATCTGGTGGGCTATACGCCGGAAATCGAGCGCGGCGAAGTCAACCTGGTGAAAACCACCGGCCTGCACGCCGCCGGGAAAGGCATCAACGTTGCCAAAGTGCTGAAAGATTTGGGCATCGATGTCACCGTTGGCGGCTTCCTGGGCAAAGAGAATCAGGATGGCTTTCAGCATTTGTTCAGCGATCTGGGCATTGCTAACCGTTTTCAGGTGGTCGAAGGCCGGACCCGCATCAACGTTAAGCTGACTGAAAAAGATGGCGAGGTCACCGATCTTAACTTTTCCGGCTTTGACGTCACCCCGCAGGACTGGGAGCGCTTCACCACGGATTCTCTGACGTGGCTGGGCCAGTTCGATATGGTCTGCGTCAGCGGCAGTCTGCCCGCAGGCGTCAATCCCGATGCCTTTACGGAGTGGATGATCGCGCTGCGCACGCACTGCCCGTGCATTATTTTCGACAGCAGCCGCGAAGCGCTGGTGGCGGGCCTGAAAGCCGCGCCCTGGCTGGTTAAGCCAAACCGTCGCGAGCTGGAAATCTGGGCCGGGCGCAAGCTGCCGACCCTGCAGGATGTGATTGAGGCGGCGCATGCGCTGCGTGAACAGGGGATCGCCCACGTAGTGATTTCGCTGGGCGCAGAAGGCGCGCTGTGGGTTAACGCTTCAGGCGAATGGATCGCCAAACCGCCGGCCTGTGAGGTGGTGAGTACCGTGGGGGCCGGGGATTCAATGGTGGGCGGGCTGATTTACGGCCTGCTGATGCGCGAATCCAGCGAGCATACCCTACGCCTGGCTACCGCCGTAGCAGCCCTGGCCGTAAGCCAGAGCAACGTGGGCGTAAGCGATCGTACCCAGTTGGCCGCGATGATGGCGCGCGTCGACCTGAAACCTTTTAACTGACAGCAGGAGAGGCATAATGAAAACGCTGCTGATACTTGATCCTTCGCTGGGACTGGCTACCGGTCATCTGGCAAAAAATATCACCAGAGCGAGCGCGGCCGCAAAAGGGCTGACGCTAACGGAAAATCTGGCCGAAGCGGACCAGGTGATCCTGGTGGGCGACACGCTGCCCGCCAACATCGACCTGACGGGTAAAACCGTTTATCAGACCACGGCGGAGCAGCTGCTGCGCCAGCCGGAAGCAGAGCTGGCCCGCGCGCAAACCGAGGCGAAAGCCTGGCAGGCGCCTGCCGCCGTAGCTAAACCTGCCGCGGTGAACACGGCCGACGCGGTTGCCAGCGGGCCAAAACGCATCGTCGCCATTACCGCCTGTCCAACCGGCGTGGCGCACACCTTTATGGCGGCCGAAGCCATTGACGCCGAAGCGAAAAAACGCGGCTGGTGGGTGAAAGTCGAAACGCGCGGCTCCGTAGGCGCGGGCAATGCCATTACGCCGGAAGAAGTGGCCCAGGCTGACCTGGTTATCGTGGCGGCGGATATTGAAGTCGATCTGGCGAAGTTTGCCGGTAAGCCGATGTATCGCACCTCGACCGGCCTGGCGCTGAAGAAAACCGCACAGGAGTTTGATAAGGCGCTGGCGCAGGCCAAACCTTATCAGCCGCAGGGCGGCGGTCAGCCAGCGGCGCAGGGCGAGAAAAAAGAGGGCGCAGGCGCCTATCGTCATCTGCTGACCGGCGTTTCCTATATGCTGCCGATGGTGGTGGCGGGCGGCCTGAGCATCGCGCTCTCTTTCGCCTTCGGCATTACCGCGTTTAAAGAGCAGGGTACGCTGGCGGCGGCGCTGATGGAAATCGGCGGCGGCAGCGCCTTCAAACTGATGGTGCCGGTGCTGGCGGGCTTTATCGCCTTCTCAATTGCCGATCGTCCTGGTCTGACGCCTGGCCTGATTGGCGGCTGGCTGGCCAGCACCATCAACGCCGGTTTCCTTGGCGGCATTATTGCCGGTTTTATTGCCGGTTACGCCGCGAAGTTTATCAGCGCTAAGCTTAAGCTTCCGCAGAGTATGGAGGCGTTAAAACCGATCCTGATTATTCCGCTGGTCGCCAGTCTGATCACCGGCCTGCTGATGATTTATGTGGTTGGCGGCCCGGTTGCCCAGATTATGGCGGGGCTGACCCACTGGCTGAGCAATATGGGCACGGGTAACGCGGTTCTGCTGGGTGCGGTACTGGGCGGCATGATGTGTACCGATATGGGCGGCCCGGTGAACAAAGTGGCCTATGCGTTTGGCGTCGGCCTGCTCAGTTCGCAAACCTATGCGCCGATGGCGGCCATTATGGCGGGCGGCATGGTGCCTCCGTTGGCGATGGGCGTCGCTACGCTGGTGGCGCGCCGGAAATTCAACAAAGGCCAGCAGGAAGGCGGCAAAGCGGCGCTGGTGCTGGGCCTGTGCTTTATTTCCGAAGGCGCTATTCCGTTTGCGGCGCGTGACCCGATGCGCGTTCTGCCATGCTGTATCGTTGGCGGCGCGCTGACCGGCGCTATCTCTATGTGGGTAGGCGCGAAGCTGATGGCGCCGCACGGCGGGCTGTTTGTGCTGCTGATCCCTGGCGCTATTACGCCGGTGCTGGGCTATCTGATAGCGATTATCGTCGGCACGCTGGTTGCCGGACTCTCTTACGCGGTGCTGAAGCGCCCGGAAGCGGAAATGGCTAAAGCCTGATCCAGGCGGCCACAGTAAAAAGCGCGGGCAACCGCGCTTTTTTTACATCGATAGATCAGTCGGTTTCTTCAGGCAGATAAGGCTGTTAGTGAACAATTCGCAGCAGGCATGGTAGAGCTGGGATGCAGTCAGGTCATTGTTGGTAAACGCTCAGGCAAAGCTATAGAGCCACCTCTTTCAGGCGCTCTTGAACGCATAAAATGTGAACGTATCAGAGTCGAAAATATCAGCACGTAAAGTGTCGAGCTTACGGGCGACGTGCCGTTTGAGCAGGTGAAAGAAGGGATAATTTACCCCCAAATTTAGTCCTGCGGCAGATGTGCCAGATCGCCGTAACAGTTCAGGCTCATTTACGTTGACAATAGCCGTGAATAAAATAATTGTGACTGGCTTCAAAATAATTTGTCTGTTTTATTAGTATGTTCCTGTAATCACTTTAAAATACCTAATTAAAAATTGATAATATTTATAATTAACAAGGTTATTTAATCTGTTATTGGCACAATCTTGCGTTACTTGACAAAGTCCTGACATAAGAGTAAACCAACATTGCCTTGTTACGAAGTAAAAGGAAATCTATTTCAGACTAAAATTGCAAGGAGTCTCTTATGACTACTCGGGAAATAAGCTCTGAATTATGGGGCGAAATCTCTGGCGGCAATGCTAACAGCAATTATGAAGGAAACTCAGGAAGTAAAAGTCATAGTTCATCGGCCAGCAGGAACAATTACAATGGTATAATGCATTATTCGTATATTAACGGTGTTCCTGATTCCTGTGTTGAAAATATTTTGGGCGGGGCTACATTAGGGGCGCTGGGTGGAACGCCTGCCACAGTGGCCGTCGGTGCCGTTGCCGGCAGTTTCACTGGTGGATGCTGGCGCCCTAACGGCAATGGTGGAGGAGGAGGTACAGGTAGTAATAATAATTGCTCTGGCGGATCGGAATGTAGCTGGTAGGATTAATAAATATGTCTATTTATAAAACAGGATATTGCGTCGCAATTATCTTAGGGGTTTTCATAACCAGTTCATTGTTAGCGGGCGCCGGTATCACAAACCCCAACTGGTATCCTGCTCCCTATTTACTATCCCGCCTGCTGGTTGTTGTCCTTAGTATGCTTGGAGCCGGTACAGTCGTATCCTGGTGTTACAGGCATATTTTTAGAAATAATAAATAGCATCAATTAATTTAAAAGCCTTGACTCAGCTCAAGGCTTTTATAATAGCCGCGCTTACGGTCTTTCCCTTTATAGAGGGTACAAAAATAGCCTGACATCAATGCAACAGACTGTATGATGGCAGGCATTTGGCTTTTTTTACGTCTATAGATCAGACCTGCTGCGACTTGAGCCAGGCGATTTCATCTTTCCAGATATCAGGATTGACGGTTTCCAGGATCAGCGGAATACCGTCGAAGCGAGCGTCCTTCATCAGCCAGCTGAACACCGTTTTGCCGATATTGCCTTCGCCCAGGCTGTGATGACGGTCAACGCGGCTGGCAAACGCGCTTTTGGCATCGTTAAGATGCATCCCGCGCAGATACTCAAAGCCTACCACGCGACCAAACTCCTCAAAGGTTTTCACGCAATCTTCTTCAGTACGCAGATCGTAACCGCCCGCAAAGGCGTGGCAGGTGTCAATACAGACGCCGATGCGCGACTTATCCTCTACGCCGTCGATAATGGCTGCCAGGTGCTCAAAGCGGAAGCCCAGATTGCTGCCCTGACCGGCGGTATTTTCAATCACGGCGGTGACGCCCTGGGTTTTATCCAGCGCGACGTTAACCGATTCGGCGATGCGCTTCAGGCAGGCGTCCTCGTCAATCTGCTGCAAATGGCTGCCGGGATGGAAGTTCAACAGCGTCAGGCCCAGCTGCTCGCAGCGCTGTAGTTCGTCGATAAAGGCGAGGCGGGACTTCTCCAGCGCCTCTTCCTGTGGATGGCCCAGGTTAATTAAAAAGCTGTCGTGCGGCAGGATCTGGGCGGCGCTGTAGTGATATTTTTCGCAGGCGTTGCGGAAAGCGGCAATCACCTCTTTGCTCAGCGGGGCCGCGCGCCACTGACGCTGATTTTTAGTGAAAAGCGCAAAGGCCGTCGCCTCGATTTCATGGGCGCGAAGCACCGCCTGATCCACGCCGCCGGATGCGCTGACGTGGGCGCCGATATATTTCATGCCTGCTCTCCTGTTGGTTTTACTGTAAAGCGGGCCATGATAACCGGAAACGGCGCGGATTTATGCCAGCAAATGCTGGATAGCCAGGTTTATCGCGCCGCCGCCCAGCAGCAGCCAGACGAATAACAGCAGGCCCAGCAGTAAAGGCCTTAGTCCCGCCTTTTTCAACAGGCTGAACTGCGTGGTTAATCCCAGCGCCGCCATCGCCACGGCCAGTAAAAAATTGTCCAGCTCGTTCAGGCCGCTAACCAGCGACGGCGGCAGCAGATGCAGCGAGTTAAACAGCGCCACGCCGATAAAACCCAGCGCGAACCAGGGAAAGCTTACTTCGCCGCCGCCGCTGTCGTCGGCACGCACGAAACGGCTGAGCAGCAGCAGGAAGGGCGCCAGCATCATCACGCGCAGCATTTTAGTAATGACCGCCGCGTTCTCCGTTTCCGCGCTCACGGCGTGCCCGGCCGCCACTACCTGTGCCACTTCATGCAGCGTAGAGCCGGTAAAGATCCCCCATTGCGTCGGCGTCAGGCCCGGCAGCAGAGCGGCCAGCTCATGCCATAGCAGTGGATAAAGAAAGATGCCGAGCGTGCCGAACAGCACCACGGTAGCCACCGCTACCGCCACTTTTTGCGGCTCCGCTTTAATTACCGGCTCCGTCGCCATAATCGCCGCCGCGCCGCAAATGCTGCTGCCCGCGCCAATCAGCCAGGCGGTATCGCGATCCAGATGCAACACGCGACGGCCCAGCCAGCAGGCCAGCAGAAAAGTGGAGGTCAGCAGCAGCAGATCGGTCAGCACGCCGCTTAAGCCGATATCGGCAAGTTGCTGAAAGGTCAGCCGAAAACCGTACAGCATGATGCCAAGCCGCAGCAGCTGCTGTTTGGCAAAGTGTACGCCTGTGCCGCAGCGCGCAGCCAGGCGGCCATAAACCGTATTGCCTGCTACGATCCCCAACAGCATCGCCAGCGTTAAGGTGCCCAGCCCGGCCGTTTTCAGCACGGGCAGGTTGCCAGCCTGAAGGGCAGCAGCGGCCAGCAGCATTGCCAGCCCGAGGCCTGCGCCATAGCGCAGCGGACGAGAAGAAGGAAATGCCAGTTCAGCCATATCAGCCTCCTTAGTAGACAGACGCAGCATGGCGCAGGCTGGCTTAAAAGAGAAATTGATTATATATTTATAATTAACCAGAATAAGTGATATGAGAGGGCGGGGATGTTCAGGCGATTAACAAGATGGGTAAGCGTAATCAGAAAAGATGGCGTCACGCTGTGGTATGCCTGCCGCGATCCGCGTACGCCACTGTGGCAAAAGGGCATGGCCGTGCTGCTGGCGGTTTATGCGCTAAGCCCCGTTGATTTTATTCCCGACGTTATTCCCTTTGTTGGGCTACTGGACGACGCTATTATCGTGCCGTCGGGCATGATGCTGCTGCTGCGCCTGCTGCCGGCGGAGGTCAGGGCCGCCAGCCAACAGCGAACCGCCCGGCAGGCCCACAGGAAAAAGAAGCTTGGCGGCTGGCTGGCGATAGTGCTGCTGGTATGGCTGGCGATGATTATCTGGCTGGTGAAGACATGGAGTCAGTAAGGAATAACAATGCATATCACATTAAGGCAGCTTGAGGTCTTTGCTGAGGTGCTGAAAAGCGGCTCGACAACCCAGGCCTCGCAGGTGCTGTCGCTGTCGCAGTCGGCGGTCAGCGCGGCGCTGGCGGATCTGGAAAATCAGCTGGGCGTTCAGCTGTTCGACAGGGTCGGAAAACGGCTGGTGGTTAACGAGCACGGCCGCCTGCTTTATCCACGGGCGGTGGCGCTGCTGGAGCAAACCACTGAAATCGAACAGCTGTTTCGCGAAGATAACGGCGCGCTGCGGGTTTACGCCAGCAGCACCATTGGTAACTATCTGTTGCCGGGCATGATTGCCGGCTGGCGGCGCGACTTTCCCGAGCTGCCGCTGGAGCTGAGCGTGGGCAACAGCCAGGATGTGATTAACGCCGTGGCTGATTTTCGCGTCGATGTGGGTTTTATCGAAGGGCCGTGCCACGTCAGCGAGCTGGTTGGCGAACCCTGGCTGGAAGATGAGCTGGTGGTTTTTGCCGCCGCCGACGCGGCTATTCTGCGTCAGCCGGTGACGCTGGAAAGCCTGGCGGCCGCGTCGTGGATCCTG
The DNA here is from genome assembly GCF_030433775.1 of Erwinia sp. PsM31. NCBI lineage: Bacteria > Pseudomonadati > Pseudomonadota > Gammaproteobacteria > Enterobacterales > Erwiniaceae > Erwinia > Erwinia sp. PsM31. Next base: position 265,158 of record NZ_JARUWZ010000003.1, on the reverse strand, counting down.
CGCGAACACGGCTCCGGCACGCGCGAAATCGTCGATTATCTGCTGCTTTCGCATCTGCCGCAGTTTAGCCTGGCGCTGGAGCTGGGCAACTCAGAGGCAATCAAGCATGCCGTGCGCCACGGGATGGGCATCAGCTGTCTGTCGCGGCGGGTTATTGCGGAACAGCTGGCGGCAGGCACGTTAAAAGAAGTGCCGATCCCGCTGCCCAAACTCAAACGCACGCTGTACCGTATTCATCATCGGCAGAAGCATCTCTCGAAGGCGCTGCTGCGTTTTCTAAGCTACTGCGCGGAATAAAGCGGAGCAGTCAGAAAAACGGGGCTTAATCAGGCGCTAATAATTCGCCGCAGATCATGAAGCTATCTTATAACGTCGCGGAATGACTTCTTCTGACGAAGGAGTTTGTTACAATCGCGCCTCATTTTAGCCAGAGCACAGCATTTACCAATGGATCATGACACAAAAACAACACAACAGCCTGAATTACAGCGCAAACTAAAGGCGCGTCATTTGACGATGATCGCCATCGGCGGTTCCATAGGCACCGGCCTGTTTGTCGCTTCCGGCGCGACTATCTCCCAGGCTGGCCCCGGCGGCGCGCTGCTTTCCTATGCCCTGATCGGCCTGATGGTCTATTTCCTGATGACCAGCCTCGGCGAACTGGCCGCCTTTATGCCGGTATCCGGCTCCTTTTCTACCTACGGCTCCAACTTCGTTGAAGAAGGCTTCGGCTTTGCGCTGGGCTGGAACTACTGGTACAACTGGGCCGTGACCGTGGCGATTGAACTGGTTGCCGCGCAGCTGGTGATGACCTACTGGTTCCCCGATACGCCCGGCTGGATCTGGAGCGTACTCTTTCTGAGCGTTATCTTCCTGCTCAACTACATCTCGGTAAAGGGCTTTGGTGAGGCAGAATACTGGTTCTCCCTGATCAAAGTGGTCACGGTAGTGATTTTTATCGTAGTGGGCGTGATGATGATCCTCGGCATTCTGCGCGGCGACCAGCCGGTCGCGGGCTGGGGTAACTGGCAGATCGGCGATGCGCCTTTCTCCGGCGGCTTTTCCGCCATGATCGGCGTGGCGATGATTGCCGGCTTCTCCTTCCAAGGAACGGAACTGATTGGTATCGCCGCAGGCGAATCGGAAGATCCGGCCAAAAATATTCCGCGCTCGGTTCGTCAGGTCTTCTGGCGCATCCTGCTGTTTTATATCCTGGCGATCCTGGTGATCAGCCTGATTATCCCTTACACCGACCCAAGCCTGCTGCGTAACGATGTGAAAGACATCAGCGTCAGCCCGTTCACGCTGGTGTTTAAACATGCCGGGCTGCTTTCAGCGGCGGCGATCATGAATGCCGTGATCCTCACCGCTATCCTGTCAGCGGGCAACTCCGGGATGTATGCGTCGACCCGTATGCTGTTTACGCTGGCGCGCGAAGGCAAAGCGCCGCGTATGTTTGGCAAGCTGTCAAAAGGCGGCGTGCCGCGCAATGCGCTGTATGCCACCACCGTGGTTGCCGCGCTCTGTTTCCTGACCTCAATGTTCGGCAACCAGACGGTCTATCTCTGGCTGCTGAATACTTCCGGCATGACCGGTTTTATCGCCTGGCTGGGGATAGCCATCAGCCATTACCGTTTCCGTCGCGGCTTTGTCTCGCAGGGCTACGATATCAACGATCTGCCGTACCGCTCTAAGTTCTTCCCGCTGGGGCCGATCTTCGCTTTCGTGCTCTGCCTGATCATCACCCTGGGGCAAAACTACCAGGCGTTCCTGGCGGATCGCATTGACTGGTACGGCGCGGCGGCAACCTATATCGGCATCCCGCTGTTCCTGATTATCTGGTTCGGCTACAAGCTGACGAAGCGCACGCGCTTTGTGAAATACAGCGAAATGCAGTTCCCCAAATTTAAATAAGGGTGAAGGCGCGGTTTCCGCGCCTTTTTCTTTGACATACTCTGTTACATATAGGATTGATAACTATTATCATTTCCTTTATTGTTAGCGCCGTACGTTTTCCGCTTTGCTAATTTTCAGGGTTTGCAGCCGGCCTGGTGCGAACTCCATGACAGGTAGAAACCATGAGCGTGACCCACAACACCGACCGCTACGCCAGCGTCCAACAGCACGAAGGCGCGATGGATCGTTATCATCATCTGCTGCGCCGCCGCCTGTTTTTTATGGGCGTGCTGGTGTTGGCTATCCTCGCTTCGCTGCTGTTCGACTTTACTTTAGGCCCGTCGGGCCTGTCGCTGGAAACGCTGTGGCAAACGCTGCTGTCGCCGCAGAGCGTGGATGCCGGTTCGCGCGTTATCGTCTGGGATATTCGTTTACCTTACGCGCTGATGGCAGTGGTGGTCGGGCTGGCGCTGGGGCTGGCCGGTGCGGAAATGCAGACTATCCTGAATAACCCGCTGGCCAGTCCGTTTACGCTGGGCGTCTCTTCCGCCGCCGCCTTTGGCGCCGCGCTGGCTATCGTGCTGGGCATCGGTTTGCCCGGTATCCCGGATCAGTGGTTTATCTCAGCTAACGCCTTTATTTTTGCGCTGCTGGCCGCGCTGATGCTGGACGGCGTTACCCGCTGGACGCGCGTGGCGACTTCCGGCGTGGTGCTGTTCGGCATCGCGCTGGTGTTTACCTTTAACGCGCTGGTATCCATGATGCAGTTTATCGCCAGCGAAGATACGTTGCAGGGCCTGGTGTTCTGGACGATGGGCAGCCTGGCGCGCGCCTCCTGGGAGAAACTGGGCGTGCTGACGCTGGCGCTGCTGCTGGTTCTGCCGTTCTCCATGATGAGCGCCTGGAAGCTCACCGCGCTGCGCCTGGGCGAAGATCGCGCCGTCAGTTTTGGTATTGACGTGCGCCGCCTGCGGCTGGGCACGCTGCTGCGCATCAGCGTGCTTTCCGCGCTGGCGGTGGCTTTTGTCGGCCCAATCGGGTTTATCGGCCTGGTGGCGCCGCATATCGCTCGCCTGATCTTTGGCGAGGATCACCGTTTTTACCTGCCAGCCAGCGCGCTGACCGGCGCGCTGGTGCTGTCAATGGCGTCGGTGGTGTCGAAAAACCTGGTGCCCGGCGTGATTATCCCGGTCGGCATCGTCACTTCTCTGGTCGGCGTGCCGTTCTTCCTGAGCATTATTCTGCGTCATCGGGGGAGCGTCTGATGGACGGTTTAGCTATTAAAGGCTTTCACGCCGGTTATCCTAAACGCAAGATTATCAGCAACCTGAACGTGCCGCTGCTGCCGCGAGGCAAAATCACCGTGCTGCTGGGGCCGAACGGCTGCGGAAAATCCACGCTGCTGCGCTCGATTGCCGGACTGAATCAGGCGCAGGGCGAGCTGTGGCTGAACGGCACGGAGCTGCTGAGCCAGCCGTTTGCCCGCCGGGCGGAAAAAGTGGTGTACCTGCCGCAGTCGCTGCCCGCTGGCGTGCATCTGCACGTGCTTGAATCCATTATCGTCGCCCAGCGCGCTTCCGGCGCACGCGGTAGCGCGACGAGCGAGGGGGAAGTGATGGCGCTGCTGGAAAGGCTGGGCATCGCGCATCTGGCGCTGAGCTACCTCGATCAGCTTTCCGGCGGCCAGAAGCAGCTGGTTGGCCTGGCGCAGTCGCTGATCCGTCGCCCGGAGCTGCTGCTGCTGGACGAGCCGCTAAGCGCGCTGGATCTTAACTATCAGTTCCACGTCATGGATTTAGTGCGCCGGGAAACCAGCAAGCGGAATATCGTTACCGTAGTCGTGGTGCACGATATCAATATCGCTCTGCGTCACGGTCAGCACGTGCTGATGCTGCAAAACGGCGGCCTGATTGCTGACGGTCTGCCGGAAGAGGTGATTACACCGGAAAGCCTGGCGAAGGTATACGGCGTGCGGGGCCGTATTGAGCGCTGCTCGCAGGGGACGCCGCAGGTGCTGATTGATGGCCTGGTCAGCGAGCCGGTTTCCTGAATGGACGAGTCGGTTTCTTGCCGGCTCTCTTGTGCATTGCTTCCCTCTCTGTCTGGCGCATCATTGTTAATTCCCTGACGCTCAGATTTTTACCCTGCGTTTGTGCTCAGATAGCGAAAACATCGGGGCCTTTTACCGCCAGCGTGTTCAGTATGCGCAGAACCGGGCCGCTTGGGGTAATCTCGCCACGCTCCCATTTGGAAACGCTGTCTACCGTCATGCCCAACGTATAGGCCAGCGTGGCCTGGGTCAGTCCCCAGCGGGCGCGAACGGCTTTGATTTCGCTGGCGGACATGGTGCGGACTGCGGCAATACGTTGACGAAACTCACGCAGGCTGACGCGGGCAGCGATTTCCTGCACATCGTTATTGCTCATTAGCCCCAGCGCCTGTAGCTCTTTAGCATCGTCAAGCATCTCATGTAACTCGGCCGGTTTCGTTTTCATTGTTTTACCTCTCTGAACGTCCCGCTTGCTTTCAGTCGATCCAGCATGTTTTTATCCGCTTTAAAATAAGCTCTGGCGAGCTTCTTATAAATCTCCAGCTCATCCTCGCCAATCTCTTTTGCCGCTTTTTTCGAACCGTCTTTCAGCCAGCCATCATAAAAAAAACAGATTGTTATCTTTTTTAAAAAATACCACTGTGCGGGCGCCGCCGCGTTTGCCTGCATTCAAAGCAATCCGCTTTTTTTTAACGCCCCCGCCCAAATCTGCCTCATAGTTGCCGCACTCAATCTCCCTTGCGGCCAGACAAAGGTCGGTATCTGCAATGCCAGCTTTTGCAAACATCTTGTCCAGGCGCTTATGGATATAAATCGCCATTTCCCTGGCCTCCGCTCCATATAGTAACCATTATTATAATAACCATTACGGCTTCACTACAAGTGGTTATGGCCATGCCGACAGGAGGATGTATTGCTATTGCAGGGCGGATCCTGAGGGGAGCGCAAGAAAAAAAAGGCCGGGAAGATCCCGGCCCTGAAGGGTTACGCCAGCAAATAGCGGGCATGGAAGCGCAGATGATCTTCCACGAAGCTGGCGATAAAGTAGTAGCTGTGATCGTAACCGGGCTGAATGCGCACGGTCAGCGGATAGTTTTTCTCGCTGGCCACCGCTTCCAGCCGTTCCGGGCGCAGCTGATCGGCGAGGAACTGATCGCTGTCGCCCTGATCCAGCAGCATCGGCAGCGGATGCGTCGCCTGCTGCATCAGCAGACAGCTGTCCCAGGCTTCCCACAGCGCGCGATCCTCGCCCAGATAGGCCGTAAAGGCTTTTTCGCCCCACGGCACCTGCGTTGGATTAACGATCGGCGCAAAGGCGGAGGCCGAAACATAGCGCTGCGGATTACGCAGCGCCAGCATCAGCGCGCCGTGACCGCCCATAGAATGGCCCATAATCGCCTGCTTATCGCTGACGTTAAAGTTGCCGGCAATCAGCGCGGGCAGCTCTTCCGTCAGGTAGTCGTACATCCGAAAATGCGCATCCCACGGCGCCTGGGTCGCGTTCAGATAGAATCCGGCACCCTGGCCCAGATCGTAGGCTTCGTCATTGGGCACCACTTCGCCGCGCGGGCTGGTATCCGGCATCACCAGCACCAGACCCAGCTCTGCCGCCGCGCGCTGCGCGCCCGCTTTGGTCGAGAAATTCTCGTCGCTACAGGTCAGCCCGGCCAGAAACCAGAGCACCGGCGGGGCGGTATCGCCTTTCGGACCCGGCAAAAAAATGCTGAAGGTCATAGAGCAGTTCAGCGTGGCCGACTGGTGGCGATAGCGCTGCTGCCAGCCGCCAAACATGCGGTGTTCTTCCAGTAACTCCAGGGTGGATACCATCCTTGTCTCCTTATTTAGAAAAATGCACCACGGAACGGATAGATTTCCCTTCGTGCATCAGATCGAACGCGTCGTTGATCTCTTCCAGCGGCATATTGTGGGTGATGAAATCATTCAGCTGGAATTCACCATCCAGGTAGCGCTGGACGATCCCCGGCAGCTCCGAGCGGCCTTTCACGCCGCCAAACGCGGAGCCGCGCCAGACGCGTCCGGTCACCAGCTGGAACGGGCGGGTAGAAATCTCTTCGCCTGCACCAGCCACGCCGATAATCACGGACTCGCCCCAGCCTTTGTGGCAGCACTCCAGCGCGGAACGCATCACGTTAACGTTGCCGATGCACTCAAAGGAGAAATCGACGCCGCCATCGGTCATTTCAACAATCACATCCTGAATGGGCTTATCGTAATCTTTTGGATTAACCAGGTCGGTGGCGCCCAGCTTTCTGGCGAGATCGAACTTGCTGGTATTGAGATCGATACCGATAATCCGGCCCGCTTTCGCCATCTTCGCGCCGATAATCGCCGAAAGGCCGATGCCGCCCAGACCGAAGATCGCCACGGTATCGCCTTCTTTTACCTTGGCCGTGTTCATCACCGCGCCCATACCGGTGGTGACGCCGCAGCCCAGCAGGCAAACTTCTTCCAGCGGCGCTTCTTTACTGATTTTCGCCAGTGAAATTTCCGGGATAACGGTGTACTCAGAGAAGGTCGAGGTGCCCATATAGTGGAAAATCGGCTTGCCGTCCTTAAAGAAACGGGTGGTGCCGTCCGGCATTAGCCCTTTGCCCTGGGTGGCGCGGATAGCCTGGCACAGGTTGGTTTTGCCGGAGAGGCAGAACTTACATTTGCCGCATTCCGGCGTGTACAGCGGAATGACGTGATCGCCGACCGCCACGCTGGTAACGCCTTCGCCAACCGCTTCGACAATACCGCCGCCTTCGTGGCCCAGAATAGCCGGGAACACGCCCTCAGGATCTTTTCCTGAAAGGGTATAGGCATCGGTGTGGCAGACGCCGGTCGCGACGATGCGTACCAGCACTTCGCCTTTCTGCGGCGGCATCAGGTCGACTTCTTCAATCGACAGCGGCTCGCCGGCGGCCCAGGCAACAGCGGCGCGAGTTTTAATCATCTGCATATCAGTTTATTCCTTGTAGAGGTTGCCATTTGGCAGGGATCTGGCGAGCGGCCTGACGCCGCTCAAACCATTTAATTATGGCTGAATTTCATCGTCCGGGGATTGCTCTATAATCAGGTACTTCAGCGCCTTGACGTTGGGGGTAAACGCATCCCGACGCCACACCAGGTAAGTCGTGGTCTCGCTGATATCCGCAGGCAGCGCATGTTTTTGCACCTGGCCCGGCGCGGCGATCCTTTCCAGCACCGATTCCGGCAGTATCGCCAGCCCGGCGCCGCTGGCTACGCAGGCCAGCATGGCGTGATAGGACTGGATCTCCATAAACGGGCCGGGTGAAATCCCCGCCTGACGAAACCAGTTTTCTAAACGAAGACGGTAAGAGCAGCCGGGACGGAAGGCGAACAGCGTATCGCCTGCGGCATCTTCAGGGCGCTGAATGGGCGCATGGTGCAGGTTGCTGATCAGCACCATGCGCTCGCTAAAGGTTTTGCAGCTGTTCAGCTCGTCGGCCACGACCGGGCCTTCGGCCAGCGCGGCGGCCAGCGTGCCTTTCCGCACCTGCTCAATGATTTCACCCGAGGTACCGGTGACCAGCGACAGCGTGACCTCAGGATAGCGCTGATGGTAGGTTGACAATAAAGAGGGCAGGTGGACAGCGGCGGTGCTCTCCATCGATCCCAGCGCAAATATGCCGCCAGGCTCGCCGTTGTGCGTCATTGCCAGCGCTTCCTCGCTGAGCGCCAGGATCCGCTGCGCATAGCACAAAAAATTATGGCCCATCGGCGACAGCCGCAGGCGCTGCTTTTCGCGGATAAAAAGATCGATGCCCGTTTCCTGCTCCAGCTGGCGCAGCCTGGTCGTCAGGTTGGACGGCACGCGATGCAGCTGTTCGGCGGCGCGCGCCAGCGAACCGGTCTCCGCTACCGCGCAGAACATTTTAAGCTGGGTCAGATCCATTTATTCTCTTTTCGTAAACAAGTTGGTTTGTATTATTCACTTTTTGTAAGTCTATCCATGATGCAGACTGACTGCAACACTTTCATCAAGCCGGATAAAGCCGGAAGGGAGAACAAATGGCAATACGGGTAGCGCTAAGCGCTTTTATTGCGCTGATTGTCGCGATGGGCATTGGGCGGTTTACCTTTACGCCGCAGGTGCCGCTGATGATTACGGAGCATCAGCTGACGCTGACCAGCGCGGCGGTGGTCGCGGCCTTCAACTACCTGGGCTACCTCTGCGGCTCCTGGAACGCGATGCGGACGACCACGCACGTGGAGGCCAGGCTTAAGGCAGGCATCGGCGGCGCGGTGATCCTGACGCTGCTTTCCGCCTGCGTGTCCGATGCCTGGCTGCACGGCGTGGTGCGCTTTGCGATCGGCTGGGCCAGCGGCTGGGCGATGGTGCTGGTAGCGGCATGGAGCAACGAGCAGCTGCATAAATATGGCCGTCCCGGCTTAAGCGCCGCCGTCTTCGCCGGGCCGGGCATGGGCATCTTTCTGAGCGGGCTGCTGGCCGTGTTTCTTCACGCACAGCAGGTCAGCGCCGCGCAGGCCTGGTGCGCCTATGGCGTGCTGTCGCTGGTGCTGGCTTCTCTTATTTTTCGTTTCCTGCCGCGTAAAGGCGAGCTGCACCGGCCCGAAACCACGCCGGAACCGCTGGTGCTGACCAGCGGGCTGAAAAAGCTGGTCTGGAGCTATAGCCTGGCCGGCTTTGGCTACATCATTCCCGCCACGTTTCTGTCGCAGATGGCGGCGGCCCGTTTTCCTGCCAGCGCTTTTGCGCAGTTTGTCTGGCCCATTTTTGGCGGCACGGCGGTGTTAGGCGTCGGGCTGGGCATTGTTATGCGGCATATCGGTTCATCCAATACGCGGCTGGCGTTTAACCTGTGGGCGCAGGCGCTGGGCGTGCTGTGCGCCGCCGTGGTGCCGGGTTTGAGCGGGCTGGTGGTCGGTTCAATACTGATGGGCATTGGCTTTCTTAACCTGGTGTCGCTTTCGCTGCAATATGCCCGCGAGATGGCGCCGCGCCATAGCCGGTATATGGCAGGCCTGCTGACCACCGGTTACGCTATCGGCCAGCTGGCCGGGCCGCTGGTTTCCGCGCTTTCCACCACTTTTACCCATCGCCTTGAGCCAGCGCTTTACGTCGCGGGCGCGGGACTGCTGGTGGCCGGGCTGCTGGTCTGGCGGCGCGATCCCGGTGCTGCATGAAACAGTTTCAGGGTGGTTTAGCTTGATTCGCTGGATTAACGACGCGTTGTGTACCAAAATACGCCCTCTGAAATTGTACCGGTCCCGTCGGGACCGGCGTTACACCTGCTGGAGAATAGATCGCCATGGCTACGTTAAGTCAGGAAGCCACACTTGTTCACGAAGCGCTGCTTGCGCGTGGACTGGAAACACCCCTACGCTCGCCTGCGCGTGATATGGATGACGAAACCCGCAGGCGGCTGATCGCCGGGCACATGACCGAAGTCATGCAGCTGCTTAATCTTGATTTAGAAGATGACAGCCTGATGGAAACGCCGCACCGCATCGCTAAGATGTATGTGAATGAGGTGTTCTCCGGCCTGGACTACGCCAACTTCCCGAAAATCACCCTGATTGAAAACAAAATGAAGGTGGACGAAATGGTGACGGTGCGGGATATCACGCTGACCAGCACCTGCGAGCACCACTTTGTGATCATCGACGGCAAAGCGACGGTAGCCTATATCCCGAAAGATAAAGTGATTGGCCTGTCGAAGATTAACCGCATCGTGCAGTTTTTCTCTTCCCGTCCACAGGTACAGGAAAGGCTGACCCAGCAGATCCTGGTTGCGCTGCAAACGCTGCTTGGCACCAATAACGTCGCGGTTTCCATCGACGCGGTGCACTACTGCGTAAAAGCGCGCGGCATTCGTGATGCGACCAGCGCCACCACCACCACTTCACTGGGCGGCCTGTTCAAATCCAGCCAGAACACCCGTCAGGAGTTTCTGCGCGCCGTTCGCCACAGCTAAGCTACGGCGCGCCGTCGTAGCCAGTTGTTACCCTTCACCACAGTCAGGGCCTGCCGATGCCTCGTATTCAGACGCTGGATTTTATTCGGGGCATCGCCATTCTGGGGATCCTGCTGCTCAACATTAACGCCTTCGGTCTGCCGGGCGCCGCCTATCTGAACCCGGCGTGGCAGGGCAGCGTTACGCCGGGCGATGCCTGGACGTGGGCGCTGATCGATTTCTTTGCCCAGCTGAAATTCCTCGCGCTGTTTGCGCTGCTGTTTGGCGGCGGCTTGCAATTGCTGCTTTCGCGCGGCAAACGCTGGCTACAGGCGCGCCTGAGCTGGCTGGTGCTGCTCGGTTTTCTGCACTGTCTGCTGTTCTGGGAAGGGGACATCCTGCTGGATTACGGGCTGATTGGGCTGGTAGCCTGGCGGATGATCCGCGACGTCTCCTCGACGCGGCAGCTGTTTAATACCGGCGTGATGCTTTATATCGTGGGCTGCGGCGTGCTGCTGGTGTTCGGCCTGCTGTCGGGCCATCAGCCTAACAATTCCTGGCTGGCGGGGGCGGCGGATATTCAGTATGAAACCTTCTGGAAAACCCACGGCGGTTGGGAAGCGGTGCGCAACCGTCTCGATCTGCTCTCGTCAGGCCTGCTGTCGCTGGCGGCGCAGTACGGCTGGCAGCTGGCCGGCCTGATGCTGATTGGCGGCGCCTTGATGCGCAGCGGCTGGCTACAGGGGCGCTGGAGCCTGACCCACTACCGGCGCACCGCGCTGATCCTGCTGCTGCTGGCGGCCATCATCGAAATACCGGGCATTTATCTGCAGTGGGCTTGCGGCTGGGCATTTTATCCGTCAGCGTTCTATTTACAGCTGCCGCGCGAGCTGAGCGCGCCGCTTCAGGCTATCGGCTATGCCGCGCTTTGCTTTGGTTTCTGGCCTACGCTGGCCCGTTTTACCCTCACGCGCGCCATCAGCAGCGTAGGGCGGATGGCGCTGAGCAACTATTTACTGCAAACGCTGCTTTGCACCACGCTTTTTAACCATTTCGGCTGGTTCAACCGGCTCGATCGGCCGCAGCTGCTGGTGGTAGTGCTGCTGGTCTGGCTGGTAAATCTCCTCTTTTCGCTGTGCTGGCTGCGCTATTTCCGCCAGGGGCCGGTCGAATGGTGCTGGCGTCAGCTCACCCGTCTGAGCAGCCGCGACGTAATGTTACAAAAATGATAAGCGTCACAAATGTGACGGAAAGGGATGTAACCGTTTTCATCAGTGTGACCTGATTCACGCAGTCTTGCCTTGCCCTTTGTCAGAATAGCCCCGCAAACAACGCATCCGGGAGGGCTATGCAAACCTTATCTTCCACAGGCAGTCAGCCATGATCACCATTCGCGATGTAGCCCGTGAGGCTGGCGTGTCGGTGGCGACGGTTTCACGCGTGCTTAACCACAGCGCGGCGGTCACACAGGAAACGCGGGAAAAAGTGCTGGGCATCGTCGGCCAGCTGGGCTACCGACCCAACGCCAACGCGCAGGCGCTGGCTTCCCAGGTCAGCGATACCATCGGCGTGGTGGTGATGGACGTCTCCGATCCCTTCTTCGGCGCGCTGGTCAAAGCGGTGGATACCGTCGCGCAGCGTATGCAAAAACACGTACTTATCAACAACTCCTATCATCAGGCGGACAAAGAGCGGCACGCTATCGAGGTGCTGATCCGTCAGCGTTGCGGCGCGCTGATCGTTCATGCCAAAGCCCTGGCAGACGACGAGCTGGCCTCGCTGATGGATCAGGTGCCCGGCATGGTGCTGATCAACCGCGTCGTGCCGGGCTACGCGCACCGCTGCGTCTGCCTGGACAACGTCAGCGGCGCGCTGATGGCGATGCGCATGTTGCAACAGCAGGGCCACCGGCGCATCGGTTATCTGGGGTCGAGCCATACTATCGAAGATACAGACCAGCGACGCGCGGGCTGGCGGCAGGCGCTGGCCGAGCAGGCTACCCAGCCTGCCGAAAGCTGGATCGCCAGCGCCGAGCCGGATATGCAGGGCGGAGAGGCGGCGATGGTGGAGCTGCTGGGGCGTAATCTCCACCTCAGCGCCGTGTTCGCCTATAACGACAGCATGGCCGCCGGGGCACTGACCGCGCTGAAAGATAACGGCATTGCGGTGCCGCAGCAGCTGTCGGTGATTGGCTTCGACGATATCCCCATTTCCCGCTATACCGACCCGCAGCTGACGACCGTCCGCTATCCTATTGTTTCCATGGCTAAACTGGCTACCGAACTGGCGTTGAAAGGCGCGGCGGGCCTGCTGGACGAGTCGGCCGGTCACTGCTTTATGCCAACGCTGGTGCGCCGTCATTCCGTCGCGCCCTGCCAAAGTGTGGCGGCGATCACTATACGCAACGATACCGCCATGTAACCGTTTTCAATCCGTGAGTAAGTTCACAGTTAATTAACATCTGCTTCACTAAGATGGCCGTGCCTGGCCGGGACAGAATAACAACACGGTCCGGCTGCACACGCATACCGACCCTACAAAGAACCGGAGAGAACAATGAAGAAGGCATTCACCCTCACAGCCCTGGTTGCCAGCATGATGTTTGGCGCAACGGCGCAGGCGGCCGATACCCGCATTGGCGTAACCATTTATAAATATGATGACAACTTTATGTCCGTGGTGCGCAAGGATATCGAGAAGGAAGCGAAAAACAGCAGCGGCATTCAGCTGCTGATGAACGATTCGCAGAACAGCCAGTCAACGCAAAACGATCAGATTGACGTGATGGTGGCGAAAGGCGTGAAGGCGCTGGCGATTAACCTTGTCGATCCGGCGGCGGCGGCGGTGGTTATCAGTAAAGCCAAAGCCAACGATATTCCGATTGTTTTCTTCAACAAAGAGCCTTCTGCTAAAGCGCTGGCCAGCTACGACAAGGCTTACTATGTCGGTACCGATTCTAAAGAGTCCGGCGTCAAGCAGGGCGAGCTGATTGAGAAACACTGGAAAGCCAATGCCAACTGGGATCTGAACAAAGACGGCGTGGTGCAGTTTGTGCTGCTGAAAGGCGAGCCGGGCCACCCGGATGCCGAAGCGCGTACCAAATACGTGATCGAAACCCTGAATAAAGACGGCCTGAAAACGCAGCAGCTGCATCTGGATACCGCCATGTGGGATACCGCTCAGGCAAAAGACAAGATGGACGCGTGGCTCTCCGGCCCGAACGGCAACAAAATCGAAGTGGTGATCGCCAATAACGATGCGATGGCGATGGGCGCGGTAGAAGCGCTGAAGGCGCATAACAAAACGTCCGTACCGGTCTTCGGCGTGGATGCGTTGCCGGAAGCGATGGCGATGGTGAAATCCGGCGCGATGGAAGGCACCGTGCTGAACGATGCGGAAAACCAGGCCAGAGCCACTTTTGAAATGGCGAAAAACCTGGCGGCGGGCAAACCGGCGACCGAAGGCACCAACTACAAGCTGGAAGGTAAAGTGGTGCGCGTGGCCTATGTGCCGGTTGATAAAGAGAACCTCGCTCAGTTCAGTAAATAAGTCTTTCCGGGCGCACTCGCGTCCGTTACCGGGCCCGTCGCAGAACGGGCCCGATCGTAAAACGATCCGCCAGGTAGAATTATGAGCAGCGATCAGGGGCAGTATCTGCTGGAAATGACTAACGTCAGCAAGTCCTTTCCGGGCGTAAAGGCGTTAGATAACGTTAATTTAAAAATTCGTCCCCATTCGGTTCACGCGCTGATGGGGGAAAACGGCGCGGGCAAATCGACTTTATTAAAATGCCTGTTTGGTATTTATAGCAAAGACACGGGAAGCATTCTTTTTCAGGGCAAAGAGATCGACTTTAAAAGTTCCAAAGAGGCGCTGGAAAACGGCGTATCTATGGTGCATCAGGAATTAAACCTGGTTTTACAGCGCACGGTCATGGATAACATGTGGCTGGGCCGCTATCCGCGAAAAGGCTTTTTCGTCGACCAGGATAAAATGTATCGCGATACCAAAGCCATTTTTGAAGAGCTGGATATTGATATCGATCCGCGCGACAAAGTGATTAACCTTTCCGTTTCGCAGATGCAGATGATAGAGATAGCTAAAGCGTTCTCTTATGATGCCAAAATTGTCATTATGGACGAGCCGACCTCTTCATTAACGGAAAAAGAAGTGAACCACCTGTTCACTATTATCCGTAAATTAAAAGATCGCGGCTGCGGCATAGTTTATATCTCCCACAAGATGGAAGAGATTTTCCAGCTGTGCGACGAAATTACTATTTTGCGCGACGGCCAGTGGATCGCTACCCAGCCGCTGGAAGGGCTGGATATGGATAAGATCATCGCCATGATGGTAGGGCGCTCGCTGAACCAGCGCTTCCCGGATAAGTCCAACGTGCCGGGCGAAACTATCCTGGAGGTGCGTAACCTTACCTCACTGCGCCAGCCGTCTATTCGCGATATTTCGTTCGATCTGCGCAAGGGCGAAATCCTTGGCGTGGCCGGGCTGGTGGGGGCTAAACGTACCGATATCGTGGAAACGCTGTTCGGCATCCGCGAAAAGTCCGGCGGCACCATTAAGCTGCACGGCAAAAAAATCAACAATAACTCGGCTAACGAAGCGATTAATCACGGCTTTGCGCTGGTGACGGAGGAGCGTCGCGCCACGGGGATTTATGCGTTTCTGGATATCGGTTTTAACTCGCTGATTTCAAATATTCGCAAATATAAAAACTCGATTGGCCTGCTGGATAATAACCGGATGAAAAGCGATACCCAATGGGTTATCGATGCCATGCGGGTAAAAACACCGGGACACGCGACCTCTATCGGCTCGCTTTCGGGCGGCAACCAGCAGAAAGTCATTATTGGCCGCTGGCTGTTAACCCAGCCGGAAATATTAATGCTGGACGAACCGACGCGCGGCATCGACGTCGGCGCAAAGTTTGAAATTTATCAGCTGATTTCCGATCTGGCGAAAAAAGAGAAGGGCATCATTATTATCTCTTCCGAAATGCCGGAGCTGCTGGGCATTACCGACAGGATCCTGGTCATGAGCAACGGCATGGTCGCAGGCATTGTCGAAACCAAAACTACCACGCAAAACGAAATATTACGTTTAGCATCCAAGCACCTTTAATGAGGTAAGGGCTGTCCATGAATGCTGTGAATAAGAAGAATGCGCTCACCTGGCTGAAAGAGGGTGGCATCTATGTTGTGTTGCTGGTTCTGCTGGCGATTATTATTTTCCAGGATCCGACATTTTTAAGCCTGATGAACCTGAGTAATATTCTGACCCAGTCCTCCGTGCGCATTATTATTGCGCTTGGCGTGGCCGGGCTGATTGTAACGCAGGGCACCGACCTTTCCGCCGGTCGTCAGGTTGGTCTGGCCGCGGTAGTGGCGGCGACGCTGCTCCAGGCGATGGATAACGCCAACAAGGTGTTTCCACATATGGATACCGTGCCGATCCCGCTGGTTATCCTGATTGTCTGCGTTGTCGGCGGCCTGATTGGCCTGATCAACGGCGTGATCATCGCCTATCTGAAGGTGACGCCTTTTATCACCACGCTGGGCACGATGATTATCGTTTACGGCATTAACTCGCTTTATTACGACTATGTAGGCGCTTCGCCGATCGCCGGGTTCGATGAGAAATTCTCGACCTTTGCGCAGGGCTTTATTCGCCTGGGCGACTTCAAGCTCTCCTACATTACGTTCTATGCGGCTATTGCTATCTTCTTTGTCTGGATTTTGTGGAACAAGACCCGCTTTGGCAAAAACATCTTTGCTATCGGCGGCAACCCGGAAGCGGCAAAAGTGTCGGGCGTGAACGTTAACTTCAACCTGATCCTGATTTATGCGCTTTCCGGCGTGTTCTACGCCTTCGGCGGGATGCTGGAAGCGGGACGTATCGGCTCGGCAACCAATAACCTGGGCTTTATGTACGAGCTGGATGCGATTGCGGCCTGCGTAGTAGGCGGCGTCTCCTTCGCCGGCGGCGTGGGCACCGTGGCCGGTGTGGTAACGGGCGTGCTGATTTTCACCGTTATCAACTACGGCCTGACCTATATCGGCGTTAACCCTTACTGGCAGTACATTATCAAAGGCGGCATCATTATTTTCGCCGTGGCGCTCGACTCCCTGAAATACGCCCGCAAGAAATAGTGTGCTTCTATAGAGAAAGGCCAGCCCGGCCTTTCTCTTTTTCCTGTCAGAACTGCACGCCTTTGGTCAGCCCGCCGTCCACCAGGAGATTAGTGCCGGTGGTGAAACTGGCCGCCTCGCTGGCAAGAAACACCGTGGCTTTCGCTACTTCCTGCGGCGTCGCCATTCTTCCCAGCGGATTCGCCGCCAGGCATTTGGCAAAGGTTTCCGGCTGGTTGCGTTCAATATCGCCCCACACGCCTTCACTGAAATAAACGTTGCCCGGCGAAACGGTATTCACGCGAATGCCGTCTGCCGCGTGGCGTTCCGATAAGGTTTTGCCGTAATGGATCAGCGCCGCTTTCATGATGCCGTACGGCTCGGCAAACATATCGACCTCGCGTCCCGCCACGCTGGAGATCAGCACTATGGATGCCGCAGAGGATTTTTTCAGGTAAGGAAGGGCGGCCTGCACCATCGTTACGGTGCCCATCAGGTCGGTGTCGAACGCTTTACGCCACACGTCCGGATCGCTGCCTGCCGCCAGCGCACTGACGTTAGGCACGATAATATCCAGCCCGCCAAGGCGGTTTGCCGCTTCCTGAATCCATGTTTGCATCTGCTCTGGGGAGGTGACATCGACCGCCGTGCCGTTTGCGCGTGAACCCAGCGCCTGTTGCGCTTCCTGCACGCCTTCAGGGCTGCGCGCGCAAAACTCCACTCGTGCGCCTTCGGCAAGAAAGCATTCCACAATTGCTCGTCCAATGCCGCGCGAGCCGCCGCTGACCAGTACGCGACGATCCTTCAAGTTCAGATCCATTTGTCTCTCCTGTTAACGTTTAGTGATCTATTCGGCAGACAGACTGACAGAAGAAGCGGGCAGGTTCATAACAATCAGTGCGTTAACGGCGGCATGTCACGCTGGCGGACGGGCATCCGCCTTCATTTTTTGTTCCAGCTCCAGCAGCTGTTCAGGCGTGACCGCCGGATAGCTCTGCGCATCTTCCGGGACTTCGTGCCGCGCCGGGATCGGCACCAGCGGCCCCAAAAAGCGCGGTTCGCGCTTCATCAGATACAGATCGGCCAGCGCGCCCAGGCGAGCCGCCACTTCCCTGGTGCGGATATTCAGCATGTTCTTCGGCGAGGGCACCGCGTAACACTGCGCCTGAATACCCATATGCAGCGCAATAAACAGCGCGCGCTCGCAGTGGAAACGCTGGGTGATGATGATGAAGTCGTTGGTGTCGAAGACCTTGCGCGTGCGCACGATAGAATCCAGCGTACGGAAGCCGGCGTAATCCAGCACAATATCGGCAGGCGCCACGCCGGCGGCAATCAAATCCCGCCGCATGGTCATCGGCTCGTTGTAGCTTTGCTGCGCATTATCGCCGCTCAGCAGCAGATAGTTAACCTTGCCGCTGTTATAGGCGTTGAGCGCGCCCTGCATCCGATAAAGGTAATACTGATTGATGACGCCGGTACGATAATATTTTGCCGTGCCTAATACGACGCCGACCTGACGATGGGGCAGGGATTTGAGATTATCGTAGACGTAAGGCGCGGTTTTGACGCTTATCCAGCGATCCAGGCCGAGCGCGGTTATTACCATCAGGGTAACGATGATAATCAGGCCGTAGATCAAGCGTTTTATCATGCCGTACGGTACTCAGACTGAAGCCGAAAAGGTGGCTCAAGGCTACTGTACCCGACGAGGTGAAGCAAGCGGTAGCGCACCGGCTGGCGGCTTTTTGCACAAAATCGTCAAACGCTGTGGAAAGGGGATAAAAACCGGGCGCACGGCGCGCCCGGTCAGCGGTATTAAATAGAAGTACGGCGATAGTTACGGTACTGCGGCAACCAGAAATTGGCGGCAATCGCTTTGGACAGCACATCTTCCGAGGTGACCACCGCCACGCCGGCCAGCTGCGCCGCTTTGCCTACGGCCATCGCAATTATTTTCGACACGCCCTGAATATCTTTCACTTCCGGCAGCACCGGGCCAGCGCCGTCGTTGACCAGCGGTGAACAGTCGGCCAGCGCGCGGCTGGCGGCCATCAGCATACTGTCGGTCACGCGGGTGGCGCCCGAAGCGATCACGCCCAGGCCGATGCCGGGGAAGATATAGGAGTTGTTGCACTGCGCGATCGGGAACGTTTGCTCTTTCCAGGTGACCGGCGCGAACGGGCTGCCGGTCGCGACCAGCGCGGCACCGTCGGTCCACGCCATAATATCCTGCGGCGTTGCTTCCACGCGGGAGGTCGGGTTGGAGAGCGGCATGACGATTGGGCGCGCGCAGTGCTTGTGCATCTCGCGGATAATCTCTTCGCTGAACAGGCCGGGCTGGCCGGAAACGCCGATCAGAATATCCGGGCGCGCGTTACGCACCACGTCCAGCAGCGACAGGGAATCGGAACTGGAATCCCAGTCGGCCAGATCCTCGCTCTTCTGCACCAGCTTGCTCTGGAAGCTGAGCAGGTTTGGCTGCTTGTCGGTGAGCAGGCCGAAGCGATCCACCATAAAGACGCGCGCGCGGGCTTCTTCGTCGCTCAGACCTTCTGATTTCATCTGCGCGATAATCTGCTCGGCGATGCCGCAGCCGGCAGACCCCGCGCCCAAAAACACGACTTTCTGCTCGCTCATTTTGCTGCCTGCTGCGCGGCTGGCGGCGATCAGCGTGCCCAGCGTGACGGCGGCGGTGCCCTGGATATCGTCATTAAAGCAGCAGACTTCATCGCGATAGCGCTCCAGCAGCGGCATGGCGTTTTTCTGCGCGAAATCCTCAAACTGCAGCAGCACGTTTGGCCAGCGGCTTTTTACCGCCTGGATAAATTCATTAACGAAGTTATCGTACTCTTCGCCGGTGATACGCGGATGACGCCAGCCCATATAGAGCGGATCGTTCAGCAGCTGCTGGTTGTTGGTGCCGACGTCCAGCACCACCGGCAGCGTATAGGCCGGGCTGATGCCGCCGCAGGCGGTATACAGCGACAGCTTGCCGATAGGAATGCCCATGCCGCCGATGCCCTGATCGCCCAGGCCAAGAATACGCTCGCCGTCGGTGACTACGATGACCTTCACGTTCTGCTTGGTGGCGTTTTGCAGCATATCTTCAATGCTGGCGCGGTTCGGATAGGAGATAAACAGCCCGCGCGCGCGACGATAGATTTCAGAAAAGTGTTCACAGGCCGCGCCGACGGTCGGGGTATAGATAATCGGCATCATCTCTTCAAGATGATTATCCAGCAGGCGGTAGAACAGCGTTTCGTTGGTGTCCTGAATGTTGCGCAGATAAACGTGCTTGTCGTTGGCGTTTTTGAAATCCTGAAACTGACGCCAGGCGCGCTGGGCCTGCTCTTCAATGGTTTCCACCGTCTCGGGCAGCAGACCGTTCAGGTTAAAGTCATTGCGTTCTTCTATAGAGAAGGCGCTGCCCTTATTCAACAGCGGAAATTCCAGCAGGATAGGGCCAGCGTAGGGAATGTAGAGAGGGCGTTTACTTTCGTAGTCGAGTTCCATGTAATCAATGCTCACTGGGATCGGTAGTGGCCCAATCCTAAAATAATTCATCCGAAAGTACAGCATTTGTTAACAGCTTATAACAAATGCGGGCACTTTTTTGGCAATAAAAAGCCAGCCGGCAGCGGGGCTTGCGGGCTGGCGAAGCGGATCAGCGCAGCGGCACGGTTTGCAACGTCGCGCAGCCCAGCGCCTGAAGCGTCGCGGCGGTTGCCTGTCGCTGGATAAGGCGGGCATCGGGCGCTTCCGCCAGCACGGCGCGCTGAATTTGCAGCACGTCGTAGCCTGCAAGGTTCAGCAGGATCAGCGCGGCCTGCAGCGGCGGCAGGCTTGGGTTAAAGGCGGCGTTTTCCGCATAGCTGCCGGCAAAAATCGCGCCGTCGGCCATTTGCAGCGCCACGCCGCTTAACGCCTGCGAGTAAGGCGCATGGCTGCGGTTAGCCGCCTCAAGCGCGGCCCTGACCAGCGCGTCGCCGGTAATGGTCAGGCCGTGATCGACCTCGTCCAGCAGCAGCGTCTCAATCGCTAAATCGCGCGGGCCGAAAGCATCTGGCAGGTAATCGCCCAGCGTCGCCGGTTCGCGTCCCGGCAGATGAATGCGCAGCGCGGTGCCGCTGTTCAGCTCGTTCATAAACTGGCGGCAGTGGCCGCAGGGCGTGTAGTTGACGGTAATCGCCTCAAGGCCTTTTTCGCCGCGCAGCCAGGCATGGGTTACCGCGCTCTGTTCGGCGTGGACGGTTTGCTGCATGGTCGCGCCGGAAAACTCCATGTTCGCGCCAAAATAGAGATGGCCGCTGCGGCCCAGCGCCAGCGCGCCGACGTTGAAGCGCGACAGCGGCGCGACGGCACAGGCGGCCGCCAGCGGCAGCAGCGCAAAGGTAAGTTCGCGGTTGTCCAGACCGGTTTCGGTTCTGATGGCGGCCATTTGTTCTGGGGTAAAAAAAGCGGGAAAGGTGTCGGTCAGCAAAGGCTGCAACGCCGCCTGCAGCGGGGAAGGCAGCGCGGCGAAAGCCGCTTGAAAACGTGGTTGCATAGTGGCTTCTCTTGCATAAGTGGCCGCTTATTCTGGCGGGCAGCCAGGCTAATGTATGTGATTATAATCACACAGATTATGCAATTTATGAAAGAGAACCACAAAATGCGCGACGCATCGCAAGTTTTATCGCCAGAAATGCATCAGTAGCGGAAAAAGAAACGGTGCCAGCAGCGAAGTGATAATGCCGCAGATCACCAGCGCCAGCGAGCTGTAGGCGCCTTCCTGGTAATCCAGCTCCGAGCAGCGCGCCGTACCCAGCGCGTGAGAAGCGTTGCCGATCGCCAGACCGCGCGAGGCCTTGCTGCGGATCTTCAGCAGGTTAAGCAGCATATGACCGAAAACCGCGCCGAGTACGCCCGCAATCAGCACGCAAATGGCGCTGATGGCCGGAATGCCGCCCAGCGTGGCGGAAACCGCCATGGCAATCGGCGTGGTCACGGATTTAGGCATAATAGTCGCCGCTATCTGCGGCGTGGCGCCCATCCACAGCGCGATAGCCGTACCGGAAATCATCGCCGTCATGCTGCCGATAAAGCAGACGCCGATAATTGACTTCCAGCGCGCGCGGATCTGATGCATCTGTTCATACAGCGGCAGCGCCAGCGCCACCACGGCGGGCTGCAACAGCTGGTTCAGGAGCGCGCTGCCCTGAAAATAGCGGGCGTAGGGCATCTGCATCAGCAGCAGCAGCGGAATGATGACCGCCATGGAGATCAGCAACGGATTGAGCAGAGAAATTTTCACCTTCGCCGCCACCCGGCGAGCGCCGAAAAAGACCAGCATGGTCAGCGGCAGAGACCACCAGATATCACTCATCGCCTGTTCCTTTCACTTTGCCATGCAGCTGGTGCGAAGCCAGCCCCACGGTCAGCAAAACAATAAAGGTGCTGACCACGCAGGAAACCACTATCGGGCCGAACTGCGCGCTGAGCAGGTCGGTATAGCTCATCACGCCGACGCTGATCGGCACAAACAGCAGCGCCATATAGCGGATCAGGAGCAGGCTGCCGGGCCTGATCCAGTCGGGTGGAACCAGTTGAAAAGCCAGCAGAAAAAACAGGATCAGCATACCGATAATGCTGCCCGGGATCGTGACCGGCAGCAGCAGCGCCAGCGCGTTTCCGGCATAGAGGCAGAGATAGATAATCAGAAAGGCGCGCAGATAGCGCCAGAGGATCAACAGTACGGTACGCATGATAAGCTCCGGTTTTGCAACGCATTAATCATACGATCGGCAGGAGATTTGTGCCAGAGATCACAGTGGGCCGCAAAAAAACGGGCGAATCGCTTCGCCCGTCTCCGTTGCTTATTTTACCTGCATTCCCGGCTGAGCGCCGCTGTCCGGCGACAGCAGGAAGATCTCTTTGCCGCCAGGGCCGGCGGCCATCACCATACCTTCCGAGATGCCGAAGCGCATCTTACGCGGCGCCAGGTTAGCCACCATCATGGTCAGGCGGCCTACCAGCACCGACGGATCCGGATAGGCGGTACGAATGCCGGAGAAAATGTTGCGGGTTTCGCCGCCCAGATCCAGCGTCAGGCGCAGCAGCTTATCGGAGCCTTCGACAAACTCGGCGTTCTGGATCAGCGCGATACGCATATCCACTTTGGCAAAGTCGTCAAACGTAATGGTTTCCTGAATCGGATCGTCCGCCAGCGGGCCGGTCAGCGCCGGTTTGTTCGCCGCCGCCGCGTCCTCTTTCGAGGCCTCGATCAGCGCGTTGACCTTGTCCATCTCGACGCGGTTGTACAGCGCTTTAAAGGCGGAAAGCGTGTGATCGCGCAGCGGCTGCGCAATACCGTCCCAGCTCAGCTCCTGGTTCAGGAAGGCTTCGGCGCGCTCGCTCAGCGAAGGCAGCACCGGCTTCAGCCAGGTCATCAGCACGCGGAACATATTGATGCCCATTGAGCAGATCGCCTGCAGGTCGGCATCGCGGCCTTCCTGCTTCGCCACCACCCACGGCGCCTGCTCGTCAACGTAGCGGTTCGCTACGTCCGCCATCGCCATGATTTCACGCACCGCACGGCCAAACTCACGGCTCTGCCAGGCTTCCGCAATGCTGGCGGAGGCGTCCACAAAGGATTGATACAGCGCCGGATCGGCCAGCTCGGCGGACAGCTTGCCGCCAAAGCGCTTGTTGATAAATCCGGCGTTACGGGACGCCAGGTTAACCACTTTATTAACGATATCCGCATTCACGCGCTGGACGAAATCTTCCAGATTCAGGTCGATATCATCAATGCGCGAAGAGAGCTTGGCGGCATAGTAATAGCGCAGGCTGTCGGCATCCAGATGCTGTAGCCAGGTGCTGGCCTTAATGAAGGTGCCGCGCGACTTGGACATTTTCGCGCCGTTAACCGTCACGTACCCGTGGACAAACAGGTTGTTCGGCTTGCGGAAGTTGCTGCCTTCCAGCATGGCTGGCCAGAACAGGCTGTGGAAATAGACGATGTCCTTGCCGATAAAGTGATACAGCTCGGTCCCGGAGTCTTTTTGCCAGAAGGCGTCGAAATCAATATCGCCGCGCTTGTCGCAGAGATTTTTAAACGAGCCCATATAGCCGATAGGCGCATCCAGCCAGACGTAGAAATATTTGCCCGGCGCGCCCGGAATTTCAAAGCCGAAGTAGGGCGCATCGCGGGAGATATCCCACTGTTGCAGACCCGACTCGAACCACTCCTGCATCTTGTTGGCGACCTGCTCCTGCAGGGCACCGGAACGGGTCCAGGCCTGTAGCATGGCGCTGAACTCCGGCAGATCGAAGAAGAAGTGCTCGGAGTCGCGCAGTACCGGCGTCGCGCCGGACACCACGGATTTAGGATCGATCAGCTCGGTCGGGCTGTAGGTGGCGCTGCACACTTCGCAGTTGTCGCCGTACTGATCCGGCGATTTACATTTCGGGCAGGTGCCTTTCACAAAGCGATCCGGCAGGAACATGCCTTTTTCCGGGTCGTAAAGCTGCGAAATAGTCCGGTTTTTGATAAAACCGTTCTCTTTCAGACGGGTATAGATCAGCTCCGACAGCTCACGGTTCTCCTCACTGTGCGTGGAGTGGTAGTTATCGTAGCTGATATTGAAACCGGCGAAGTCATTCTGATGTTCCTGACTCATCTCGGCAATCATCTGCTCAGGCGCAATGCCCATCTGCTGAGCTTTCAGCATGATCGGCGTACCGTGCGCATCGTCGGCGCAGATGAAGTAAACCTCGTTGCCGCGCATTCGCTGGTAACGGACCCAAATATCCGCCTGGATATGCTCGAGCATGTGGCCGAGATGAATAGAACCGTTGGCGTAAGGGAGTGCGCACGTTACCAATATTTTTTTCGCGACTTGAGTCATAGTGAGACTTGCTATACCTGTTTAAAATAGGGGGTTCCGATGTTACCCGAAAGGCCCGGCCTGCGTAAACAACGCCGCGCCGACCGTGCCGTTTTTTACTGCCTGCCGCCGACAGCCTTATCTGATATGCTCTGAATAACGTCACAGAAAAAAAGGAGCCGGGATGATGCCTCAATCCCAACATTCACCTGAAGCGCTGCGCGCGATAGTGATGGGCGTTTTAACCACGTTTGAACATCCGACGCTACAGCGCAACCTCACCGCGCTGAAGGCGCTGCACCATTGCGCAATGCTGGACAACACCCTGCATATTGAACTGCTGATGCCTTTCGCCTGGCACAGCGGCTTTGAAGCCTTAAAGGAGAGCGCCAGCGCGGAGCTGCTGCGCCTGACTAATGCCACCGCCATCAGCTGGAAGCTGAGCCTGGATATCGCCACGCTGAAAAGGGTGAAGAACCAGCCAGGCGTAAAGGGTGTGAAAAATATTATTGCCGTCAGCTCCGGCAAGGGCGGCGTCGGCAAATCCAGCACGGCGGTCAACCTGGCGCTGGCGCTGATGGCCGAAGGCGCGAAAGTCGGCCTGCTGGATGCGGATATCTATGGCCCGTCGATCCCTGATATGCTCGGCACGCAAAACGAACGGCCTACCTCGCCGGACGGTACGCATATGGCGCCGATTATGGCGCACGGGCTGGCGACCAACTCTATCGGCTATCTGGTGACCGATGACAACGCGATGGTGTGGCGCGGGCCGATGGCCAGCAAGGCGCTGATGCAGCTGCTGAACGAAACGCTGTGGCCGGATCTGGACTACCTGATCCTGGATATGCCGCCAGGCACGGGCGATATTCAGCTGACGCTGGCGCAAAACGTGCCGGTGACCGGCGCGCTGGTGGTGACCACGCCGCAGGATATCGCGCTGATCGACGCCCGTAAGGGGATTGTGATGTTTGAAAAGGTCAGCGTGCCGGTGCTGGGCATCGTCGAGAACATGAGCGTGCACGTGTGCAGCAACTGCGGTCATCACGAGCCGATTTTCGGCAGCGGCGGCGCGCTGGCGCTGGCGGAACAGTATCACACGCGCCTGCTGAGCCAGCTGCCGCTGCACATCACGCTGCGCGAGGATCTGGACGACGGAATGCCGACGGTGGTGCGCCGTCCCGACAGCGAATTTACCTGGCTGTATCGCCAGCTGGCAGGCCAGGTCGCCGCACAGCTCTACTGGGATGGCGAAGTGATCCCGGACGATATCGCTTTCCGCGTAGTCTGACGGCAAATGTGCGATACGGGCGCACCAGGCGCCCGTTTTCTTTTACAGCACGTAGTGCAGCAGCAGATATTCTCCCTGTTCGCCTTCACCGCTGCTGATAACCTGCCAGCCGTGACCCTGATAAAAAGCCAGCGCCCGGTCGTTTGCCTTAAGGCACTTTAGCGCGCCGGTCGACGTGAAGCCGGCCTGCACCGCCTCCAGCAGCTCGCTGCCAATACCCTGACCCTGACACGCCGGGTCGACAAATAAACTGTGCAAAAAATTATCGGCGGGCAGCAGCGCGGCAAAGCCCGTGCGGTGGCCGTCGTGCTCGGCGACCAGGATGCGTTCGCCCAGCGTTACGCGGTCGAAATCCTCCAGCTGCCAGTCGCTGCCGTCAAGCCAGTGCCAGTTCGCCTTGCGGGCGGCCAGAAACAGCGTGCGCAGAAAAGGGCGGTCGGCTTCGGTAAAGGCGCGTACCGTCATCCGTTCTCTCCCCAGACGGGCTTTACGTGTCTTTCGCCCTCAATGCCCGTGCCGCGATAGTCATAATCGATTTTGCCCGCTTCAAAAAGCTGATCCAGCAGGCGGAAATTGTCCGGGGGCGTAACGTTACAGCGGCTATTCAGCACGGTATCCTGAATGGTAAAGGCACGATCGCCGCGCGCTATCTGTTGCAGATAGTGCAGCATTTGCAGCGCCGCGACGCTGATGCCGTATTGTTCATTAAGCGGTCTTGTCATCTTACTTCTCGTCAGGACAGGGATGGCGTTCAGATTAGCGAATGGGCGGACTTTATCAAAAGCCGCTACGGGATCGGAGAGTATGACGCAAAAATTCCCGGCGGCAAAAGAGACCGCCGGAAAATAATCAGAAATTCACCGTCACGCCGCCAGCCAGCAGCCAGTCGTTGGCGCCTTCCCGTTGCAGCCTGCGCTGATGGTTGAGGCGGGTGGAGAAAGTCACATTGTCGGTAACGGCCAGCCTGGCCTCCGCTTGCACAGCCAGCGCATCGCCGCCGTTGCCGGTACGGAAGGCGTCACGGTTGTGGCCATCGCTAACGGTTACTTTGCCCTGGCCTGCCGGACGATGAAGCCAGTGCATGTCCATGCCCAGATGCAGGGTGCCAGGGACTATCGGCAGCGTGTAATCCCAGGCCAGGCCGCCAATCCATGCCGTCCGCCGCTGCTGCTGCTGGCGCTGGCGCTGGCAGCAGTGTAAACCCTGGCGCTATCTGCGTTAGCAAGCCGTTCCGCGCTTGCGTAAAACAGCGCGTTTCCCTATGCTGGCAAGCACTACGACTCGGGGTGCCCTTCCTTGTGAAGGCTGAGAAATACCCGTTGAACCTGAACTGGATAATGCCAGCGGAGGGAAGTCAGATGCTTTATCGCATCGCCTTCTTGATCGCCGGTTGGGAGCGCTATGATCCAACCTACTCACTATACGGCCAGCCCGGCCGCGTCTCTTGCTCTGTTCCGCCAGCGGTCGCCGCTGGTTCACTGCCTGACCAATGATGTGGTACAAAGCCTGACGGCTAACGTGCTGCTGGCGCTGGACGCGTCGCCCGCGATGGTGACTGAACCTGTGGAAGCGGCACAGTTCAGCGCCATTGCCGATGCCGTGCTGATCAACGTCGGCACGCTGACCGCTGCACGTAGCGAAGCGATGCTGGCCGCGGTGCAGGGAGCGACGGCGGCAGGCCGACCGTGGACGCTGGATCCGGTTGCCGTCGGCGCGCTGACTTTTCGCAGCGATTTTTGCCAGCGGCTGCTGGCATTCCGTCCTGCCGCCATTCGCGGCAACGCCTCTGAAATTATGGCGCTGGCCCGACAGGCGGTTTCCGGTCGCGGCGTCGACAGCCAGCATCATCCTTCCGCCGCGCTGGAGGCCGCTATTCAGCTGGCGCAGTCCAGCGGCGCGGTGGTTGCCGTGACGGGCGAAACGGATTACGTCACCGATGGACGGCGGCTGCTGGCGGTATCGGGCGGCTCTCCGCTGATGACGCGCGTGGTCGGCACGGGCTGCGCGCTCTCCGCCGTGGTGGCCGCATTTTGCGCACTGCCGGGCGACAGGCTGCTGCATATCGCTGCCGCCTGTCGGGTAATGAGCCAGGCGGGCGAGCAGGCGGCGGCGGCGGCCAACGGGCCGGGCACCTTTGAACCGCTGTTTCTCGATGCGCTCTACCGTCTGTACAAGGAGGCGGTATGAGAGTCAACGCATTGACCATCGCCGGTACGGATCCCAGCGGCGGAGCCGGGATCCAGGCCGATCTGAAAACGTTCTCCGCGCTTGAAGCCTACGGTACCAGCGTGATCACCGCGCTGGTGGCGCAGAACACCTGCGGCGTGCAGGCCGTCTATCCCGTGGCGGCCGATTTTGTTTCGGCCCAGCTAGCCTCGGTATTAAGCGACGTGCGCATCGACAGCGTCAAAATCGGTATGTTGCAGGACAGCGATATTGTGGAGGCGGTAGCAGAAGGGCTGGCAAAGGCGGCGATCCCCTGGCGGGTGTTGGATACGGTGATGCTGGCGAAAAGCGGCGATCCGCTGCTTTCCGGGCGGGCCGTGGCGACGCTGCGGGAAAAACTGCTGCCGCAGGTTTCCATTATCACGCCGAATCTGCCGGAAGCCGCTGCGCTGCTGGAGTGCTCACCGGCCCGCAACGAACAGGAGATGCTGCAACAGGGCAGGGCGCTGCTGGCGCTGGGCTGTCAGGCGGTGCTGATGAAAGGCGGCCACCTGAGCGACAACGAAAGCCCGGACTGGCTGCTGACCCCGGAAGGAGAAGAGCGCTTTACCGCGCCGCGCGTGCCGACTAAAAATACGCACGGCACCGGCTGCACGCTTTCTTCCGCGCTGGCCGCGCTGCGCCCGCGTCATACCAGCTGGCCGGGTACGGTAAGCGCAGCGAAACAGTGGCTGCAGGGCGCATTGCAGCACGCAGATACGCTGGAAGTGGGTAAAGGCATTGGCCCGGTGCATCATTTCTACCGCTGGTGGTAGCGCGCTGGAGTGCTATCAGCGTGCAAACTGCTGACGGGCCGGAAGAGGATGATTAATAGTGCATCGGCGAGCGAAAACGTTACGGCTTAACCGGCGCGCGTAGCGGTAGTGATTAGACGCGCGGGTGGAAGGGCGCTGGCAGCCGGAACCGCTCGCCAGCCCGGCAGGATTACTCCTGTTCAAACCACGCGCCGTTTTGCTCTGCAATCGGCGTGATGGAAAAAATCATCTCCTGCAAATGATGCCGCAGCGCCCGTTCGGCGGCGTCGGCGTCTTTCGCCAGCAGCGCCTGCAGGATCTCTTCATGCTGATTGATCAGGCTTTCCGGCGGCGAAACCTTACTGAGGGTCAGGAAGCGCACGCGATCCATCGTCGCCTTGATATTTTCTACCGTTTCCCATGCCAGCTCACAGTTGATGCTCTGCGCGATAAGGCGGTGGAACTCATCATCCAGCAGCAAAAACGCCTGGCTGTCGTTGCGCTCCGCAGACAGCTTTTGCAGGCGCAAATTATGCTCCAGCCGGGCCAGCGCCTCTGGGGTCGCTTCCGTCGCCGCTCGCCGTATTACCGCCGTTTCCACCGCTTCACGAATAAAACGGCCGTCGGCAACGCGTCGTGCGGAAATCTTGCGCACAAAGGTGCCGCGCTGCGGCAGAATTTGCACCAGATCGGCCTCGGCCAGCTTAATAAAGGCTTCCCGCACCGGCTGGCGCGAGACGCTGAAACGGGCAGAAACCTCTTTTTCAGACAGTAAGGCGCCCGGTGAAATTACGCAGGTCACAATATCCTGGCGTAAAAAGCGATAGATTTGCTGATTGACTGGTTCGCTGGCGGTAATGATATAGGCAGTAGACATGCGGCAATTTTCATTTCATTAGTGCGTCGCGAAGCCTGACGCTGGAAACAGCCAGTCTAATCAGCCTGCTGCGCCAGCGCCAGTTCTTTTGCCATTAAGCGGCGGTCAGCCGATAACCTGCCTGACCGTTTCTTTCGCGCCCAACTTCAATAACAGCGCGTAGTAATGGCCGACTTTTTCGCGGAACAGCGAATTATCGGGCAGATCCTCGCCAAAAACAGCCCGCAGCGAGAGCAGAGCGGCGACGCGCTCATCGCCTTCCTGACTGTCGTTTACCCGCTGCGCCAGCTCCGCACGCAGCGGATCGTTAATGACGATTGGCTTGCCCTGCTCATCCACGCCGCCAACAAAGCGTATCCAGCCTGCCACGCCCAGCGCCAGCAGCGTAAAATCGCTGCCGTTAGCCAGATGCCAGCGAATACTGTCCAGCCAGCGCTGCGGCAGCTTTTGCGTGCCGTCGGTAGCGATCTGATAAGTGCGGTGCTTAATCGCCCGGTTGCGATAACGCGCGATCAGCGAATCCGCATAGGCTGTCAGATCCACATTTTTAGTGCTCAGCGTGGGCGCCTGCTCATCCAGCATCAGGCTGCGGGCGGCCTTGAGGTAGTAAGGATCGTCCATACAGTCGCTGATATGCTCATAGCCAGCCAGATAGCCGAGGTAGGCCAGCAGCGAATGGCTGCCGTTGAGCATCCGCAGCTTCATCTCCTCAAACGGCAGGACGTCCGCCACCAGCTCCGCGCCCGCTTTTTCCCATGCCGGGCGACCATTCACAAAATTATCTTCAATGACCCACTGGAAAAAAGGCTCGCATTCGACGCCCACCGGATCGGCGCAGCCCAGCTTGCGGCTCAGTTCGTCAAAGGCTTCCGGCGTCATGGCGGGCACGATGCGGTCCACCATAGTGGAAGGGAAGGTAAGGTGTTTACGGATATAGTCGGCCAGCGCCGGCTCCTGCTGCTGCGCCAGCTGCGTGATGACGTTGCGCGTTACCCGACCGTTTTCCGGCATATTGTCGCAGGACATCACGCTGAAGGGCGGCAGGCCGAGCGCGCGCCGACGTCTGATGGCCGCCAGCACGATCCCCGGAAAAGAAACAGGCTGCTCAGGATGAGCCAGGTCATGCACAATGGACGGATGCGTCAGGTTTAGCTCGCCGCTGGCAGGCTGGTAGCAGTAGCCTTTTTCCGTGATGGTGGCGGAGACAATCGCCACGTCCGGCTGGCAGAGCGCGGTAATAACGCGCTCGACGCCGTCTTCGCGCGCAAAGAGCGCTTCTTTGACCACGCCAACCACGCGGGTGCGCAGCTCGTCGGCGGTTTTTTCCGTTACGCTGTAGAGACAATCCTGCCCGCGCAGCGCTTTAATCAGATCGCCGCTGTTAAGCTGGCATTCGCAATAGCCCCAGTCGCTTTGCTGCTCGGCGGCCAGCCTGTCGGTACACACGGCCTGATGAGCGCGATGGAAAGCGCCGAAGCCAAAATGCACGATACGCGTACGCAGCGCGCTACGATCGTAACGCGGGAGGAGGGTGCCTTCAGGTAACACATCGACAAGTAACATGATAAATCCTTATCAAATAAAAGGCGCCGCAATGCGCCAGTCAGACGGAAACTCGCGCCGCCGCGTTTTTCGGGCTTTTGATCACCAGCAGTACCAGCACCGCGCCCACGGCGGCAATCACGCCGGCCAGCACGAAAGCGCTGTCGAACTTGCCGGTGTGGTGCACGATATAGCCGGTAACGACAGGGCCGATAATGCCGGAAAGGCTGCCGATCAGGTGGATAAAGCCGCTGATGCTGCCGACGCGGCTTTTATGCACCACATCCTGAATAATCGCCCAGTAGATAGCCCCGGTGATATAGAGGAAAAAGATAGAGACCGACATCAGGATAACGGCCGGATAAACCCCTTTTACCGAGCCGGCGAAAGCGACGCAGATAGCGGCGGCCAGCAGCGACACCACCAGCACAATTTTTCTGGAGAGCAGGAGCTTACCGGTGACCTTAAAGATTTTGTCGGAGATTAAGCCGCCCAGCGCCAGCCCGACGAACCCCACCACCCAGGGGATCACCGTAGTCATACTCATCGATTTGATATCAAGGTTATGCGCCTGCACCAGATAGGCCGGGAACCAGCTCAGGAAGAAAAACAGAATATAGTTGTAGCAGAAGAAGGCAAAGGCGGTCACCAGGATAATCGGCTGGCGCAGATAGTAGCCCAGGCCGTGGGACGCCTGCGCCAGCTCTTCGTCCGGCGTGGTTTGCTCCGCTTTCAGACTGGCAATCAGCTCACGCTCGCGCGCGCTGACAAGGCGGCTTTTTAACGGGTTATCCGCGGCGATAAAGAACCACGCCACCATCCAGACGATACCAATAGAGCAAATAATCATAAACGCCGGCCGCCAGCCGAAGGCCAGCGCCAGATAGCCGATAATCGGGCCGGCTACCGCGCCGCCCAGCGGCGAACCGGCGCTGAGAAAGCCCATCGCGGTCGCGGCCTGTTTTTTAGGAAACCAGCCGTTGATCGCCTTATTCGCCGAGGCGCAGATCGGCCCTTCGGCCATGCCAAACAGCACCCGCAGGATCAGCATCGACCAGAAGCCGGTAGCCAGCGCGGTAAAGCCGCAGAACAGCGACCACAGGCCGACGGCAATCCCCAGCACCAGCGTCGGGCCATATTTATCGGTGGCCAGGCCGCCAACAAAGTTGAAAATCGCATAGCCAAAGAAAAAGCTGCCGAAAATCAAACCGAACTGTTCGGCGTTCAGCAACAGATCTTTTTCAATCATCGGCACGGTCAGAGAGAGCGCCACACGATCGAGATAGTTGATCATGTAGACCAGAAACAACAGGAGTACGATAGTCCAGCGGAGATGCTTGAACATATAAAATCCTTATTTCTTATGGTTTTAAGTGATTCTCTTGACGACTCAGGGAGCCTGGTAACGGGAGGCTGGCCCTCCCTTACCGACTACCGCCCTGACCGTTAAGCCCGGCGTTCGTTAACTGACTTTAAGGACAACTTTGCAGCAGCTGCGCGGATCTTTTTCAAACAGCGTCATCGCTGCCTCCACCTCGCTCAGCGGCAGATAATGCGTGACCAGCTTTTCTGGCTGGATCAGGCGTTTTTCCATCCACTCGATCACCTGAGGGAAACGGTGGCTATTCAGCCTTGAGGTAAACAGGGAGAGCTCTTTGCTGGTCAGGCTTTGCTGCGTTACGGTGCACGGCTCGCCGGAAAAACCCAGTAGCCCGATACGCGCCGCTGGCGAAGCGAGCGCGACGGCTTCGGCCAGAATAGCGGGATGGCAGGCGGCATCGATAATCAGCGTTGGCTTGACCCCTTCCAGCTGGGCAGCCAGCGGGATCTCGCTGTTATCCAGCACGGTATCCGCGCCGTTTTCTTGCGCCATCGTCAGCCTTTCCGGCAGCCTGTCCGCCACAATGACGTTACGCACGTTGAATACGCCTTTCAGCGCCTGGATAGCGGTTAAGCCCATCGGGCCGGCCCCGAAGATCAGCGCAACATCGTCCGGCACGGGCTTCAGGAAAGCACAGATATTGGCGGCGATGGTAAAAGGCTCGATCAGGCTGGCGAGCTTATCGGGGATCGATGGCGGCACCACGTAAGCGTTGCGCGCCGGTACGACGGCATAGTCGCTAAAACCGCCGTCGCGGTGGACGCCGATCACCTGTAGCTCGCTACAAACGTTGGGGCGACCAACGGAGCAGGGATAGCAGTGGCCGCAGCTGACCACCGGATCGACCGCTACGCGCTCGCCAACGCGCGATGCCTCTACGCCCGGGCCTGCTGCCTCGATCACGCCAAAAAACTCGTGGCCGATCACGCGCGGATAGCGGGCGAAAGGATTGTGGCCGTGCCAGATATGCACGTCTGAACCGCAGATGCTGGCATAGGCTATTTTTACCCGTACTTCGCCAGCGGCTGGCTCCGGTAAGGCGCGCTCCTCAATTACCAGCTCGCCGGGTTTAGCAATAACGACGCTTTTCATTTTATTTTCCTCACCAGTTCCATAAAGTGCCGTCTTCAAGGCGGGCTACCGGCAGGTAGGCAGGCTCATAGGGGTATTTCGCCGCCAGCTTCTCGTCAAACTCAATGCCCAGGCCCGGTTTATCGCCCGGATGCATATAGCCGTCTTCAAAAGTCCAGCTGTGCTGGAACACTTCCATCATCTGTTCGGAATAGCCCATATATTCCTGCACGCCGAAGTTCGGTACCCAAAGGTCAAAATGCAGCGCGGCCGCCATGCAGATTGGCGACAGATCGGACGGGCCGTGCGAACCGGTACGTACCTGATAAAGCGAAGCGAAATCGGCGATGCGGCGCATACCGGTAATGCCGCCCGCATGGGTGATGGTGGTACGGATATAGTCGATCAGCTGCTCTTCTATCAGCTGCTTGCAGTCCCAGATGCTGTTGAAGACTTCGCCTACCGCAATCGGCGTAACGGTGTGCTGGCGGATCAGGCGGAAACATTCCTGATTTTCGGCAGGCGTCGGATCCTCCATCCAGAACAGACGGTAATCTTCCACGCTTTTACCAAAGCGGGCGGCCTCAATCGGCGTCAGGCGGTGGTGCATATCATGCAGCAGATGCTCATTAAAACCGAACCTGTCGCGAATGGCGGCAAACAGTTTAGGGGTAAAATCGAGGTATTTTTCCGTAGACCAGAGCTGCTCTTCCGGCCAGTCGCCTTTGGTGGCCGGCTCGTAGGCCAGGCCCTTGCCTTTGGCCATCCCGTAGGTGGTTTTCATGCCCGGCACGCCGCACTGCGCGCGGATAGCCTTAAAGCCCATCTCTTTATGCTTTGCGTAGTCGTCCATGACTTCATCAATGCTGTGGCCGGTGGTGTGACAGTAAACCATCACGCCCTCGCGCGAGGCGCCGCCCAGCAGCTGGTAGACCGGCATATTGGCCGCTTTGCCTTTGATGTCCCACAGTGCCTGATCGACAGCCGAAATGGCGGACATGGTCACCGGGCCGCGACGCCAGTAGGCGCCTTTATAGAAATATTGCCAGATGTCCTCGATCTGATGCGCGTTGCGACCGATCAGCTGCGGGCAAACGTGATCTTTCAGATAGGAGGCCACCGGCAGCTCGCGGCCGTTCAGCGTGGCGTCGCCGATGCCGGTCAGCCCCTGATCCGTGGTGATCTTAACCGTAACGAAGTTCCTGCCGGGGCAGGTAACAAAGACTTCCGCTTTTACAATTTTCATTCTTGTCGTCCTGGTGAAGAGAATGAGGAGAAAATACGTTCTGGCGTACTACCATACAAGTTGCAGGCGACGAAACTCCGATAGCGATCACACTTGTGAAAGCATTGCTATGAGCAGAGAGGCATTTTTGCTGGCGGAAGCCGATGCCGGATCCACCGGAAGCGCGCTTTTCAGCATCCAGACGGAAACGGCGCCGCTATGCGGCAGGAGATAAGATCGGTAACGGCGGAAGAGGGCGCGTGCCGGTTCGCCCTGAACGCTAAGGCTGGCGGTCAGCGCCGGTCGCCCTGAACGTTCAGGCTGGCGGCCTGCGTGGGACAAGGCTAAAAGCCTGCCTTCGCCTTTATGCATCGCTGTCCAAAACCGGGGCGCAATGGCCCCGGTCGGTCAGGCCAGAAGCTCGCAGGAAGGCGGCAGGCGGCAGGCCAGCGCGGCGGGCAAAATCTCAATACGGAAAGTGGTGCCGCGCAGCGGTTCGCCATCAAGATTAAAGGCCATCTCGTTTGGCGAGGTAATTTCCAGCCACGGCAGCGAAGCGCGAATGATGTTTGGATTTTCATCATCGCCGCCGGTCAGCGAGTTAAACAGCGTCGGCAAAATTTCTTTTGAGGTGACAATGGTCAGCTCCAGCCGGCCGTCGTTGATCAGCGCGGTCGGACAGAGCCGCTGGCCGCCGCCCGCCTGGCGTCCGTTGCCGATACCGATCACCAGCGCGTCGCCCTGCCAGCTAAAGTCCGGGCCGCGCAGTTCGCAGCTGTCCGCCTTAAGCGTATCCATGCGCAACAGGCCGTGGATCAGATAAGAGACGCCGCCCAGCGCTGATTTGAGCTTCTCCGGCGTTTCGGTGGTAATACGCGTGCCGAAGCCGCCGGTCGCCATATTGATAAAGTAGCGATCCTGATTAACCCGCGCCAGATCGACGGAGGTGGCCTTGCCGACGATAGCCAGACGCAGCGCGTGCTCCATCTCTTCAGGTATGCCCGCGCTGGTGGCGAAATCGTTGGCGGTGCCGAGGGGAATAATCCCCAATACCGGACGTAGCGGCGCATCCACGCCCGCCAGCGCGGTAGCGATTTCGTTAATCGTGCCGTCGCCGCCGCCCGCAACCACGGTCGCCGCGTGCAGATCTACCGCCTCTTTGACGAAGCGTTCGCCATCGCCGTGTTCCCAGGTAACGCGGACTTCAATCTGCAGTCCTTCCTCGCGCAGCGACAGAATAGCTTCGCGCAGTTCCTCATTACCTGCACCTTTACCATTAAGGATTACCAGCGTAAGCGATTGTTGGTCCATCTTCTTTTCCTGTCAAAATGGCCTTAGCCAGACGAGCTTCTGTTATAGCACATCCGACCATCGGTGGAAAAAACCGTGGGCTAAAAGAAAGGCCCGCTCGGCGAGCCGGGCGGGCCAGGAGGTGGTTTTAAAAACCGCTATTTAGAATTTTTCATTCGAGGCCCGTGCATCATAACCGGAAACGGCGCGCCGGAATGTGATGGCATTCTAAAAGTCACGTCAGGAAACTTTTAGCACCCTGAACGTTATGCCGATTCAGGAAAATTGCGCATCAGCAGCGCGAAAGCGAGGTCGATCGCTTCCGGCACCGGGATCCAGACAAAGTGGCCGTTGCCCGGCGCGACGCTGGTCGGTTGGCCTTTTTGATTTTCCATCTGCTCCAGGCGGAAATTGACGTTGCCTGCCGGCGTCATCAGCTCCAGGCTGTCGCCCAGGCTGAACTTGTTTTTTACTTCGACCAGCGCCATGTCGCCACGGCGTTCGCCGGTAAACTCGCCGACAAACTGCTGGCGCTCGGAAGCGGAGAAGCTGCGGTCGTAAGTCTGGTAGCTGTCATGCGTGTGGCGGCGTAAAAAGCCTTCCGTATAGCCGCGATGGGCCAGGCCTTCCAGCGTTTCCAGCAGGGAGGCATCGAAGGGTTTGCCTGCGGCGGCGTCATCGATGGCGCGACGATAAACCTGCGCGGTGCGGGCGCAGTAATAATGCGATTTGGTACGGCCTTCAATTTTCAGCGAGTGCACGCCCATCTTCGTCAGCTGCTCCACGTGCGCCACCGCGCGCAGATCTTTGGAGTTCATAATATAGGTGCCGTGCTCATCCTCAAAGGCGGTCATATACTCGCCGGGACGCATGGCTTCCTCAATCATAAAGACTTTGTCGGTTGGCTGGCCCACGCCCAGCGTCGGCTCGACGTTTTTTACCGGAATGGGCTGATACTGGTGCACGATATTGCCGATTTCATCCTCTTTGCCTTCCTGCACCTTATATTCCCAGCGGCAGGCGTTGGTGCAGGTGCCCTGATTCGGGTCGCGCTTGTTGATATAGCCGGAAAGCAGGCAGCGGCCGGAATAGGCCATGCAGAGCGCGCCGTGCACGAAAATTTCCAGTTCCATTTCCGGCACGCGCTCGCGGATTTCGGCGATCTCCTCCAGCGAAAGCTCGCGCGAGAGGATAACGCGCGTCAGCCCCATCTGCTGCCAGAACCTGACCGTGGCCCAGTTGACCGCGTTGGCCTGCACGGAAAGGTGAACGTCCATCTCCGGGAAGGCATCGCGCACCATCATAATTAAACCGGGATCGGACATAATCAGCGCGTCCGGCCCCATCGCCACGACGGGCGTCAGATCGCGGATAAAGGTTTTCAGCTTGGCGTTATGCGGCGCGATATTCACCACGACGTAGAATCGCTTTCCCTGCGCGTGCGCTTCACTGATGCCGATAGCCAGATTCTCGTGGTTGAACTCATTGTTGCGCACGCGCAGGCTGTAGCGAGGCTGGCCGGCATAGACGGCGTCCGCGCCATAGGCAAAGGCGTAGCGCATGTTTTTCAGCGAGCCGGCGGGAGAAAGCAGTTCTGGTTTAAACATAGAGGTCTCAATCCTGGCATAAGGCCGTATGACGGCCTTACAAAATGTGCGGGGATTGTAAAAGCTGGCGGCAGGAATGTAAATTGCGCTAGATCAAGCGGCACACGTCCGCTTCCCAGCGGTAGCCCATGCCGTAGACCGCGCGGATAAAGGGCTGATCGGCATCCAGCGCCTCCAGCTTGCGGCGCAGATTCTTGATATGGCTGTCGATAGTGCGGTCGGTGACTACGCGATAATCGTCATACAGATGGTTCAGCAGCATCTCACGGGAGAAGACTTTGCCTGGCTCATGCGCCAGCGTTTTCAGCAGGCGAAACTCGGCGGGCGTCAGCTCCAGCGGCGTGCTGTTCCAGCTGGCCTGAAAACGCGCTTCATCCACCACCAGCAGCGACGCTTTTTGCGCCTCTTCCGGCGTACGCTTGCAGCGCTTGAGGATAGTTTTCACCCGCGCGACCACTTCACGCGGGCTGAAAGGCTTGCAGATATAGTCGTCGGCGCCAATCTCCAGCCCCAGCAGCCGGTCGATCTCTTCCGTTCTGGCGGTAACCATAATCACCGGCAGCTCAGAGAAACGGCGCAGCTCGCGGCACAGCGTCAGGCCATCCACGCCCGGCAGCATTAAATCCAGCAGCATCAGATCCGGCGGCGTCTGCTTAACCCATTCCAGCACCTCGTCGCCGCGCAGCAGATGATGCGTGCGGTAATTGGCGGCCTGCAAATAATCGACCAGCAGCTGGCCGAGCTTGGGTTCATCCTCAACCACCAGGATCAGTGGGCTAAGCGGTTCCTGATTCATGACACTCTTCTTTGCAAGCAGGCGCATTACGCCCGGGTTAGTCTTGCGGGTAAGTGTACCGTAATTTTAAGGCCACCGGCAGCAGAGTGATCCGCTTTGATCGCGCCCTCGTGCGCCTCCACGATATTCTGACAGATGGCCAGCCCCAGGCCGGAACCGCCGCTGGCGCGGTTGCGCGAGCTTTCCGCCCGGTAGAAACGCTCAAAAATTTGCTCGCGCTGCTCGTCGGTAATGCCCGGCGCGCTGTCCTCAAAATCGATAATTTGCTGGCCCTGTTCCGCGCGCAGCGTCACCACCAGGCCGCCGCCCGCATCGGTATAGCGCAGGCTGTTTTCCATCAGGTTGGTGAACAGCTGCATCAGGCGATCCGGATCGCCAAACAGCGGTGCGGAATCGGGCAGGCGAAGCTGCAAAGTCAGATGTCGGCTTTGGTAGCGTCCCGCAAAATTCGCGGCGACCATTTCCAGCAGCGGCACCAGATCGATATCGCTGCGGCGATAGGCCAGCGCGCCTTCGTCAGAGAGTGAAAGCTGATGCACGTCCTCCACCAGTTTGGTCAGCGTCGCGACTTCACCCTGTAGAGAGACAATCGACTCCGGCGTCAGCTTGCGCACGCCGTCCTGAATGGCCTCCAGCTCGCCACGCAGGATCGCCAGCGGCGTGCGCAGCTCGTGCGAAATATCCGCCATAAAAGCGCGCCGCATACTTTCGTTTTTCTCCAGCGTGCTGGCCAGGCGGTTAAAATCCTGGCCCAGGCGGCCCAGCTCATCGCGGCTGTCGGCCTTGACGCGCGTGGCGAAATCCCCGGCGGCCAGGTGATGCGTGCCCTCGACCAGCCTTTTCACCGGCGCGAGCAGGCCGCGCGACATCAGCCAGGTCACCAGCGCCGCCAGCAGCATGGTCAGGCCGACAATCATCCAGCTGGTGCGCTTCTGCTGCTGATCGAAGTTAATATCCGCGCTGCGGGTCAGCCTTTCCGGCGGCGAGCCGATCACCCAGCCCACGATATGGCCGCTGCTGGTGGTAATGCTGCGGCGGGTGCCTTCCGGCGGCACCGGCCCGCGCGGCCCCATCATCACGCGATATTGCTGATCGATGATCCAGAACTGCGTGCGCCAGCCGTGCGGCGGCAGCTGATTATTCGCCTCCGGGTTCTGCTCCAGCGAATGCAGGATCTGAAACACCAGCTTGTTGTTATGGCGCAGAAAGTCCCAGTTGCCGTGCTGCTCGTACTGATCGGCCAGCGCGTCGCTCAGCAGCCCCAGCCGCTGCTCGTTGCCTTTTTTGATATAGTCGATAAAGCCGTGCTCAAAGCTGAGGCGCACGCCCCAGTGCATGGTGATCAGCACCAGCATACAGGTGGAAAAAATAGCGATAAACAGCTTGGCGGTGATGCCGATACGTAATTTTGCAAACATTCAGGGCTTTCTCCGACGGCTCAGCACCACGTTTTTGGTGACGTCTGGCGGCACGTGGCGAAACACCAGCGCGGGCAGAACAATCACCGCCGCCATACAGATCCAGGTTGAAATAAAGGCCTGCTGCATCAGCTCAGGCTGCGACTGTTGAGCAGCAAAGGTGCCGAGCAGCAGCCCGGCCAGCGTGACGCCCACGCTCGTCGACAGCTGCATCACCATCGACAGCAGGCTGTTGCCGCTGCTGGCCAGCTCGTCCGGCAAATCCTTCAGCGTTAGCGTGTTCATGGCCGAAAAACGAATGGCGTTAACCATGCCCTGCAGGAACAGCACCAGCGGCAGCAGCGCCTCCCAGCCAAGCAGCGCCGTCACCGGGAACAGCAGCACCACCAGCGCCAGGGCGACGGTAGCGCCGACCAGCACGTTACGGTAGCCGAAACGGTTAACGATCTGCACCACAATGCGCTTCATGCCCATATTGCCCAGCACCATCGGGATCATCATCAGCCCCGCGTGAAAAGGCGTATAGCCCATGCCGACCTGCAGGAAGATCGGCGTCATAAAAGGCAGCATGCCGCTGCCGATCCGCCCGGTAAGGCTGCCCAACAGGCCGACAGAATAAATACGGTTGTCGAACAGCTTCAGGCTGAACAGCGCCTGGTCGTTGGCGCGGGCATAGAGCAGATAGGACAGCAGGGCCAGGACGCCCGTCAGGATAAACAAACAGAGTATCAGCGGAGAAAAACCGGCGCCGCGCGAGCCGTCCAGCGCCAGCGTCAGCGTCGCCATGCCTGCGGCCAGCAGCAGAAAACCGCGAAAGTCAAAGCGGCGGCGCGGCAGGCGCAGATCGGGCAGCAGCAGCAGCGTTGCCGCCGCGCCCGCCAGGCCGACCGGCAGGTTCAGCAGGAAAATCCAGTGCCAGCTGGCGTACTGCACCAGCGCGCCACCCAGAACCGGCCCCAGCAGCGGCCCGATCTGGCCCGGCAGCGTCACAAAGGTCATCGCGGCCATATACTGCGCGCGCGGCACCAGCTTCATCACCGTCAGCCTGCCGACCGGCACCATCATCGCGCCGCCTAATCCTTGCAGCACGCGCGAGGCGATTAGCTGGTCAAGCGTGGAGGAGAGCGCGCAGAACAGCGAACCAACGCTGAACAGCACGATGGCGCTGAAGAAGATATTGCGCACGCCGAAGCGATCGGCCAGCCAGCCGCTGACCGGCAGCATCACCGCGACGGTCAGCACGTAGGAAACCACCACCGAATGCATCTGTAGCGGATCCTGGTGCAGGCTGTGCGCCATCGCGGGCAGCGCGGTGTTGACGATAGTGGTGTCCAGCGACTGCATAAAGAAGCCGAACGCCACAATCCACAGCTGCCAGCGCACGCTGGCCGGAAGCGTCTCCATCAGCCGGTCGCGCCTGCGCGCCTGCGCGCGGCCGGTTTTCTGCGCAGCTTATCCATATAGAGATAAACCACCGGCGTGGTGTAGAGCGTCAGCAGCTGGCTCATCACCAGGCCGCCGACGATGGTGATCCCCAGCGGCTGGCGCAGCTCCGCGCCGTCGCCCGTGGTCAGCACCAGCGGCAGCGCGCCCAACAGCGCCGCCAGCGTGGTCATCATAATGGGGCGGAAGCGCAGCAGGCTGGCCTGGAAGATCGCCTCGCGCGCGCTCAGATTGCCGTTGCGCTGCGCATCCAGCGCGAAGTCGACCATCATGATAGCGTTCTTTTTCACGATGCCGATCAGCAGCAGAATGCCGATCAGCGCAATCAGGCTGAAGGGCGCGCCAAACAGCTCCAGCGCCAGCAGCGCGCCCACGCCCGCAGAGGGCAGGGTGGAGAGGATAGTCAGCGGATGCACATAGCTCTCGTAAAGAATGCCCAGCACGATATAAACGGTGGCGATGGCGGCCAGGATCAGCCACAGCTGGCTGCTTTGCGTCTCCTGAAAGATCTGCGCCGTGCCGGCAAAGCTGCCGCGCACGCTGGACGGTACGCCCAGCGCGGTCATGCTGCGCTCGATAGCCTCGGACGCCTGAGAAAGCGAGACGCCTTCCGGCAGGTTAAACGACACCGTCGAAGCGGCGGAAAGCCCCTCATGGTTCACCGACAGCGGCGCGTTGGCGGGCTGCCACTTCGCAAAGCCGGAAAGCGGAATCGCCTTGCCGTCGTTGTTGATCACGTACATCAGATCCAGCGAGCTGACGTCCTGGGTATAGCGCGGGTCGACCTCCATCACCACCTTATACTGATTCAGCGGCTGGTAAATGGTGGAGATCTGCCGCTGGCCGAAGGCGTTATTCAGCAGGCTGTTGGCGTCGGCGACGTTGATGCCCAGCTGCGCCATGCGGGTGCGATCGTAAACCAGCGCCATCTCGGCGCCTTTGTCCTGCTGATCGGAGTTAACGTCCGCCAGCTCGGGCAGCTTAGAAAACGCCTGGCGAATTTTCGGCTCCCAGCTGCGCAAATCGTCCAGATCGTCCGACAGCAGCGTGTACTGATAGCCCGCGTTCGACTCGCGCCCGCCCACTCTTAAATCCTGTACCGCCATTAAAAACAGGCTCGCGCCCGGCTCTTTCGCCAGCTTGCCGCGTAGCCGGGCGATCACCGCCTGGGCGCTGTCGCTGCGTTCGCTGAGCGGCTTAAGCGAAATAAACATCGAGCCGCTGTTGGTGCGCGAGCCGCCGGTAAAGCCGACCACGCTTTCCACCGCCGGATCGTCACGGACGATTTTCATAAAATCTTCCAGCTTGCCGCGCATCGACTGGAAAGAGATGCTCTGATCCGCCTGGATAAAGCCCATCAGCCGCCCGGTATCCTGCTCCGGCATAAAGGTTTTCGGCACCACGACGTACAGGTACATGGTCAGGCCGATGGTGGCGATAAACACCAGCAGCGTCCAGCGCGAATGGTTCAGCACCCAGTTCAGCGAGCGGCCGTAGCCCTGCTGAATGCCCGTCAGCACGCGGCCGAAACCGCGCAGGCGCGGCTGCTCGCGGCGGGGATGCGCTTTCAGCAGGCGGCCGCACATCATCGGCGTCAGCGTCACCGAGATCAGCAGCGAAATGATAATGGAGACGGAGAGCGTCACGGCGAACTCGCGGAAAAAGCGGCCAATCAGCCCGCCGAGCATCAGCAACGGCAGGAACACCGCCACCAGCGACAGGCTCATCGACAGCACGGTAAAGCCGACCTCGCGCGTTCCCTGCAGCGCGGCCTGAATCGGCTTCATGCCCGCCTCCACGTGGCGGGAAATATTTTCCAGCACCACGATGGCGTCATCCACCACAAACCCCGTCGCCACCGTCAGCGCCATCAGCGACAGGTTGTTGAGGCTGAAGCCGCAGAGATACATGGCGGCAAAGGTGCCGATCAGCGATACCGGCACGGCAACGGCAGGGATCAGCGTGGCGCGGCCCGAACGCAAGAAGGCGAACACCACCAGGATTACCAGCCCGACGGAAATAACCAGCGACTGTTCCACTTCGGCCAGCGACGCGCGGATAGTTGGTGAGCGATCCTGCGCGACATCCAGCTGAATGGAGGCGGGAATGCTGTTGCGCAGCTCCGGCACCGCCGCGCGAATACGATCGACGGTATCGATAATATTGGCTTCGGGCAGCTTGCGGATCAGCAGCAAAATCGCCGGTTTAGCGTTGGCCATCCCGGCGTTGCGCACGTCCTGCACCGAGTCGGTGACGTTGGCGACATCCTGGAGCCGCACCGCCGCGCCGTTGCTGTAGTGCACGATCAGCGGCTGATACTCCGCCGCCGTTTTCAGCTCGTCGTTGGTTTTGATCTGCCAGCGTTGATGGCTGTCTTCAATCGCGCCCTGCGGCCTGCGCTGGTTGGCGTTGCTGATAGCCGTGCGCACCGCGTCCAGCGACACGCCCTGGTTAAACAGCGCCTGCGGATTCAGATCCACGCGCACCGCTGGCAGCGAGCTGCCGCCTACGGAGACGTCGCCCACGCCCTCGATCTGCGCCAGCTTCTGCGCCAGCTGGGTAGAGGCGTAGTCGTACAGATCGCCCTGCGACCAGGCATCCGACGTCAGCGTCATAATCATAATCGGCGCGTCGGAAGGGTTGATTTTGCGCCAGGTCGGCCGGCTCGGCATCCCCGTCGGCAGCAGGCTTTGCGCCGCGTTGATCGCGCCCTGCACGTCGCGCGCCGCGCCGTTGATATCGCGATCGTAATCAAAAACCAGAATGATGCGCGTGCTGCCCAGCGAGCTGGTGGAGGTCATCTCGCTGACGCCCGCGATGCGGCCCAGCGACCGCTCCAGCGGCGTGGCCACTGACGAAGCCATCGTCTCCGGCGATGCGCCGGGCAGCGAAGCGGAGATTAAAATCACCGGGAAATCGACCTGCGGCAGCGGCGCGACCGGCAGCAGGCGAAAGCTCAGCGCGCCCGCCAGCGCGATGGCGATGGTCAGCAGAATAGTGGCGACCGGACGGTGAATAAACAGCGCAAAAAATTTCACTGCGCCTCCTTCGACGGCAGACGACGACGGGCGGCCTGCGCCAGGCGATCGAACAGCAGATAAATCACCGGCGTGGTGAACAGCGTCAGCACCTGGCTGACGATCAGGCCGCCCACCATCGCCACGCCCAGCGGATGCCGCAGCTCGGCGCCGACGCCGGTGCTCAGCATCAGCGGCAGCGCGCCCAGCAGCGCCGCCAGCGTGGTCATCAGGATCGGCCGGAAGCGCAGCAGGCAGGCCTGATAGATCGCGTCATAAGGCGTCATGCCCTGT
Source organism: Erwinia sp. PsM31 (assembly GCF_030433775.1). Classification (NCBI taxonomy): domain Bacteria; kingdom Pseudomonadati; phylum Pseudomonadota; class Gammaproteobacteria; order Enterobacterales; family Erwiniaceae; genus Erwinia; species Erwinia sp. PsM31. The sequence continues at coordinate 221,041 of NZ_JARUWZ010000003.1, read as the reverse complement.
TCGCGCTCCGCCGCCAGCGCGAAGTCAATCATCATAATGGCGTTTTTCTTCACGATGCCGATCAGCAGAATGATGCCGATAATGGCGATCACATCCAGCTCGTTGCCGCTGAGCATCAGCGCCAGCAGCGCGCCGACGCCCGCCGTCGGCAGCGTGGAAAGAATGGTGATCGGATGGATAAAACTTTCATACAGCACGCCCAGCACGATATACATCGCCACCACGGCGGCCACGATCAGCCAGACGGTGCTGGAGAGCGCCGCCTGAAACGCCAGCGTGCTGCCCTGGAACTTCGTGACGATCTCGGCGGGCATTGCCATCGTCTGTTCAGCCTGAGTAATGGCGTTCACCGCCTCCTCCAGCGAATAGCCGTCGCGGACGTTAAACGAGAAGGTGGTGGAAGGGAACTGATCCAGATGATTGATGCTTAACGCGCCGTGACGCTGCTCCACGCTGGCAATAGCGCTGAGCGGCACGCTGCCGCCGTCGGTGCTGGTCAGGCGAATCGATTCCAGCGCGGCCAGGCCCGGCGTGGCGGAAATATCGTTTTCCAACACCACGCGATACTGGCTGGCCTGGGTATAGATAGTGGAGATCAGCCGCTGACCAAAGGCGTTATAGAGCGCGTTGTCGACGTCCGCCATGCTGATGCCAAGACGGCTGGCGTTATCGCGATCCACCTTGATATAGGCTTCCAGCCCGCGATCCTGCCAGTCGCTGCTGACATCCTTTAGCTGTGGCAGCTGGTTCAGCGCCTCGGTGAGCTTCGGCACCCACAGGCTCAGCGAATCCAGCGAGCCGGTTTGCAGCGTAAACTGATACTGCGTGCGGCTGAGCTGGGTATCGATGGTGAGATCCTGCACCGGCTGAAGATAAAGATTAATGCCGGGCAGGGCGGCGACCGCCTGCTGTAAACGGGCAATCACCGCCGGAATGCGATCCTCACGCTCGTCCAGCGGCTTAAGGTTGATTTGCAGCCGTCCGCTGTTCAGCGCCGGATTGGTGCCGTCCACGCCGACAAACGAGGTCAGGCTCTGTACCGCCGGATCTTTCATAATAATCGACGCGACCTGCTGCTGGCGCTGCGCCATGCTGGCCCAGGAAACCGACTGCGGCGCCTGCACCGTGCCCTGAATAATGCCGTTATCCTGCAAGGGGAAAAAGCCTTTCGGGATAGCTATCCACAGCAGCACGGTGATGGCCAGCGTGCCGAGCGCCACGCCAAGCGTCAGCCACTGGTGATCCAGCACGCGCTTGAGAAAGCGGCCATAGGCGGCAATGACGCGATCGAACATCGCCTCGCTGGCGCGCGAAAAGCGGTTCTGCTTGCGCAAGGATTCCACGCTGAGCATCCGCGCGCACATCATCGGCGTCAGCGTCAGCGACACCACGGCGGAAATCAGGATCGATACCGCCAGCGTAACGGCAAACTCGCGGAACAGCCTGCCGACGATATCGCCCATAAACAGCAGCGGGATCAGCACCGCAATCAGCGAGAAGGTCAGTGAGATAATGGTAAAGCCGATCTCGCCCGCGCCCTTCAGCGCCGCGTCCAGCGGCTTTTCGCCTTTTTCGATATAGCGGGAGATATTTTCAATTACCACGATAGCGTCATCGACCACAAAGCCGGTGGCGATGGTCAACGCCATCAGCGTCAGGTTATTGACGGAGAAGCCGAGGAAGTAGATCACGGCAAAGGTGCCGACCAGCGACAGCGGCACCGCGACCGCCGGAATAATCGTTGCCGGCACGTTGCGCAGAAACAGATAGATGATCATCACCACCAGCGCGATTGCCAGCATCAGCTCGAACTGCACGTCGTTGACCGAGGCGCGAATATTGGTGGTGCGGTCGGTCAGCACTTTGACCTCGACCGACTTCGGCAGGGAGGCGGTCAGCGCGGGCAGCATCTGGCGAATGCTGTCGGCGGTGGTGATAATGTTTGCGCCCGGCTGCCGCTGAATATTAAGCACGATAGCCTGCTGGCGGTTAGCCCAGGCGCCCAGCCAGCTGTTTTCCGCTCCCTGTTCCACGGTAGCGACGTCGCGCAGGCGCACCGGCGCACCGTTCTGCCAGCTGATAATCAGCTGCCGATAATCTTCCGCCGACTTCATCTGATCGTTGGCGGAAAGCGTAATCGAGCGCTCCGGGCCGTCCAGGCTGCCTTTAGCCGAATTAACGTTGGCGCTGCTGATGGCGGTGCGCACCGTTTCGCTGGTTAAGCCCAGCGAGGCCAGCGCCTGCGCGTTGAGCTTCACCCGCACCGCTGGCCGCTGGCCGCCCGCGAGCGTCACCAGACCCACGCCGGAAACCTGCGAAATCTTCTGCGCCACGCGCGTCTCCACCATATCCTGCACCTGGGTCATCGGCATACTGGTGGTGGTTACGGCCAGCGTCATGATCGGCGGATCGGCGGGGTTCACCTTGCTGTAAACCGGCGGGTTTGGCAGATCGGACGGCAGCAGATTGGTCGCGGCGTTGATGGCGGCCTGCACCTCCTGCTCGGCCACGTCCAGCGGCAGCGTTAGCTGAAACTGTAGCGTCACGACCGACGCGCCGCCGGAACTCTGCGAAGCCATCTGCTTTAAGCCCGACATCTGGCCGAACTGGCGCTCCAGCGGCGCGGTAACGGCCGAGGTCATCACGTCCGGGCTGGCGCCGGGGTAGAGCGTCACCACCTGAATGGTGGGATAGTCGACCTCCGGCAGCGCCGAAACGGGCAGCGAGCGGTAGCCCAGAATACCGGCCAGCAGGATAGCGACCATCAGCAGCGTGGTTGCCACCGGACGCATAATAAACTGGCGGGAAGGGCCGCCGCCGGGGTTGGAAGGCATCACCTGCATTACTGGCGCGCTCCCTTAGCGGGCGGCGTGCCGGTGCCCGGCAGCGGCGTGGCCTGCGGCGCGACCACTTCTACCGTGGCGCCTTCCGTCAGGCGATCGATACCGTCGGTCACCACTTTTTCGCCTTCATCCAGTCCGGCGTCTACAATGGCTTTTTCGCTGTCCTGCACGCTGACGGTGATAGTCTTTTTACTGACCTTGCCGTCGCTGTTAACCACCCAGACAAAATGCCCCTCATTGCCCATTTGCAGCGCCGCTACCGGGATAACAATGGCGTCGTGCAGCGTGTTGACCTGCAAACGCGCGTTGACAAACTGATTAGGAAACAGGCGGTCGTCCTGATTAGTGAACTGCGCTTTGACTTTAATCGTACCGGTCGTGACGTCGATCTGATTATCCATGCTCAGCAGCGAACCGGTCGCCAGCAGCGTTTTGTTGCTGCGGTCCCAGGCTTCTACCGGCACCGTCTGCCCGGCTTTTTGCGCGTTCAGCAGGGTTTCGATCTGGTTTTCAGGCAGGCTGAACACCAGCTCGACAGGATGCGTTTGGGTGATCACCACGATGCCGTTGGTATCGCCGCTGCTGATATAGTTGCCAATATCTACCTGACGCAGCCCGACGCGGCCGGAAATGGGCGAGGTGATGCGGCTGTAGGTCAGGTTCAGCTGCGCGCTGGCAACGCTGCCCTCGTCCGCTTTGATCGTCCCCAGGGTTTCACTGACCAGCGCGCGCTGCGTATCCAGCTCCTGCTGCGAAACCAGGTTGGTTTTCACCAGCTTCTCCAGCCGCGCCAGATCGCGACGCGCGTTGGCAAGCGTCGCCTGATCTCTTGCCAGCTGGCCCTGCGCCTGCGTCAGCGCGACCTGGAAGGGACGAGGATCGATTTCCGCCAGCAGCTGGCCCGCTTTAACTTCCTGGCCTTCGGTAAAGTGAAGCGCCATCAGATCGCCATCGACGCGGCTGCGCAGCGTAACGGTATTGGCGGCGGCCACGGTGCCCAGCCCGGTCAGGTATTGCGGCACGCTCTGACGCGCGGCGGCGGCGGCCTGCACCGGCGCCAGCGGGCCGCCTGCGGCTTTACGACCGCCGCCGGAAGCGTGCGGGCGTTCGGCTGTTTTTTGCGGCTCGCCGTGGCTGTGCCACCAGTAAAGTCCGCCCGCTGCGATAGCCGCGAGCACCACAAGTATGATTTTAAAACGGCGCCGGGTGTTCATCCTGTTATCAGCTCTCCAAAGGCAAAAGTTAGCGTCGGTAAAGCAATCTCGCCGGTCGAAAAGCCTGGCTGTTTTCCGGGGCCGGCCGAGACTGAAGACGCTTAATATTTCAATTTTAACGGATTTATCGATTATAAAAATGAAGGAATTAAGAATAACCGTTCAGCAAGTGTAAGTATTCCTGCCCCGGCGTGCCTGTACCGTCAATCAACAAACGGCTCGTGTGGATATTTGCTACGCTAATAGTCACTTCAGAAACCCTTCCAATACAGGAGTATAAAGATGATCCAAACGCATCGCGAGCTGGGCCGTACCGGTATTCAGGTTCCCACGCTGACTTTTGGCGGCAACGTTTTCGGCTGGACGGTCGATCGGCAAACTTCTTTTTCTCTGCTGGACGCGCTGGTGGAAAAAGGCCTCTTCTTTATTGATACCGCCGACTGCTATTCGCGCTGGGCGCCGGGCAACGAGGGCGGCGAATCAGAAACCATCATCGGCGACTGGCTGAAGAAAACCGGCAAGCGCAATCAAATCGTGCTGGCCACCAAGGTCGGCATGGAGATGGGCGAAGGCAAAACCGGCCTGTCGCCCGCCTATATTCGCCAGGCGGTAGAGGCCTCGCTAAAACGTTTGCAAACCGACTATATCGATCTCTATCAGGCGCACCGCGACGATAGCGACACCCCTTTGCAGGAGACGCTGGCGACCTTCGACTCGCTGATTAAAGAAGGCAAGGTGCGGGCCATCGGCGCCTCTAACTACAGTGCGGAAAGGCTGCAGGAAGCGCTGAATATCAGCAAACAGCAGGGCCTGGCCCGCTATGAAACGCTACAGCCGGAATACAATCTTTATGACCGCCAGGGTTACGAAAGCGGCCTGGAGCAGGTAGCACGTGAACATGGTCTGGGCGTCATCAACTACTATTCGCTGGCCAGCGGCTTTTTAAGCGGCAAATATCGCAGCAAGGCCGACGCGAACAAAAGCAAGCGCGGCGAAGGCGTGGTCGAGAAGTACCTGAACGATCGTGGCCTGCGCATCCTGAAAGCGTTAGACGAGGTGGCGGAAGAGAGCCAGGCCACGCCAACGCAGGTTGCGCTGGCGTGGCAGATTGCCCGTCCGGGCATCACCGCGCCGATTGTCAGTGTGACCTCGCTTCCTCAGCTGGAAGAGCTGAGCAAGGCTGCCAGTCTTCAGCTTAGCGAGGAAGCGATCCGCAAGCTTACCGAAGCGAGCCGCTATTAATTAGCGAAACAGCACCTGCGCCCAGCGCGCCAGACCGGCGGTGACGGAACCGAAGTCATCGCCGCTGGCGAGCGGGATGTCCGGCAGCTGCTTTTGCAGCGCCTCGCGCAGCACCGGCGAGCGGGCGCTGCCGCCCGTCAGATAGATCACGTCCGGTCGGGTGCCGCTGCCGTCCAGCGCCAGCTTTACCTGTTCCTGAATGCGCTCCAGCGGCTGGGCGATAGCGCTTTTCAGCGCGTCCACGCTGATATCGGTCGCCAGCGACTGCTCTATAAAATCCAGCGTCGAGGTGGCCGAAGGCCGATCGGAAAGGGCGATTTTGCTCTCTTCCGCCGCGCGCACCAGGCGATAGCCCAGCCGCTGCTGCCAGACTTTCAGCAGGCGCTGCACTTTTTCCGGCTCGCGGGCGTCGCGGATCAAATCCTGAAGCTGTTTGCGGCTGGCCGTGGCGTAAAAGTCGCTTTGCGCAGGCACGTCGTTGATAGCGATAGCGTTCCACCACGGCAGCGCAGGCAGCGCGATGCCTTTGTGCGTCTGGCCGCCGCTGCCCAGCAGCGGCATCAGCTCTTTAAAGGCCAGCATGATGTCCAGGTCGTTACCGCCGACGCGGCAGCCGCTGTGGCCCAGCAGGCTCTCCTGTCGCTCGGCCCTGTCGTGCCATTGCGGGCCCATCAGCAGCACGGAGCAGTCGGTGGTACCGCCGCCGATATCCACAATCAGCACGCGCGTCTCTTTTTTCAGCGTCGCTTCAAATTCCAGACCGGCCGCGACCGGCTCGAACTGGAACTCAACTTCTTTAAACCCGGCGCGGCTGGCGGCGCGCGCCAGGATGCCCTGCGCCTGGCGGTTGGCTTCTTCGCCGCCCAGCCCCTGGAAGTTGACCGGACGGCCAATCACCGCCTGGGTAATGCTTTCCTGCGTCTGCGCTTCGGCCTGCTGGCGGATATGCAGCATCATCGCGCACACCAGATCTTCAAAGAAGGCGACCTGCTGCGGCTTCAGGCCGCTCGCGCCCAGGAAGGATTTTGGCGATTTAACGAACCAGGTATCTTCCGGCTCGGCCATATACTGCGCCAGCGAAGCCAGACCGAACTGCACGCTGGCGGGCGTGACTTCGATATCTTCTTCGCGGTTGAACGCGATGGCGCGCCGTAAAATCGCCTGATTTTCGGCTTCGGGCGTTGGCACCTGGTGATGGCGAAACAGCCATTCGCTGACCGTATCGCGCGTCGGCGCGCAGAGCATTGAGGGTAGCAGGCTGGAACCGTTTTCCAGCGGCAGCAGCGCGGGCACGCCCTCTTTCATGATGGCGACCGAGCAGTTTGCCGTCCCGTAATCAAAGCCGATAAACATTCCTTCCCTCCGCTAATAAAAAAAGGGGGCGACTTTAGCCCAGGGGCGGCAGGAGAGCAAGCGCCGGGTAAGCTTTAATTGACGCGCGCGGCGCTGGTTGTGTGCCAGGGCGAGCAAAGGCTACCGCAGCGGGCTGCTGTTATTGCCTTGAGAAGAGAGCTGCTGCGGTAAAATTTGTTCGTTTTCGCGCTGTGACAGCACGGGTTTAAGCGTATCTATCAGCTTTGCTTCATAAATGGAAAACTGGCCGCGACCGTTGTGCTTGGCGTTGTAGCAGGCCAGATCGGCCTGAGCCATCACGTCGCTGGCGTGAGCGTTGTCCTTGCTGAGCTGGGTGATGCCCGCGCTGGCGCCAATGCGGTGCAGCTGGCCTTCCCACAGAAAAGGATAATGATTTACCGCCACCACCAGGCACTCTGCGATATCGCGAGCCTCACCAAGCGCGCAGTCCGGCAGCAGCACGCCAAACTCATCGCCGCCCAGGCGCGCCAGAAAATCGCCGCTGCGCAAATGCTGTTTCATCTGGCCCGATATCTCCCGCAGCAGCGCATCGCCGGCGGCATGACCGGCGCTGTCGTTGACCGCCTTAAAGCGATCGAGATCGATAAAGATCAGCGCGTGCTGACGCTGCTGCTGGCTGGCGCTGTGCAGCAGCTGTTTCAGACGCTGCTCGAAGCTGACGCGGTTAGGCAGGCGGGTCAGCATATCGTGCGAGGCGCCGTAGCTCAGCCGCCGCATCATCTCCCGCGATTCGCTGACGTCCTGGATCACCATCACGCTGCCGATATAGCCGCCTTCCAGCGTTTTCAGCGGCGTAATGCTGTAGTGAATATCAAAACAGTCGCCGGAACGAGTATGCAGCACCAGCTCTTCGGCCAGTTCCGGCACCGATTTGCTGTGCGGCAGCCCGCATAACAGCAGGTTTTCCATTTCCGGGCCGTCGCTGCCGTGAGTGATGCGCAGCAGATCGCTGAGCCGTTTTCCTGCCGCCTCTTCCTGCGTCCAGCCGCTCATCACTTCCGCTACCGGGTTCATAAACGTCACCCGCATCTCTTCATCCGTGCTGATCACCGCCTCGCCGATGGCGTCCAGCGTAATGTGCATTCGCTCTTTTTCCTGGTAGAGCGCGTCGGTCAGCTGACGCATCGCTGTCACGTCCTGATTGATGCCAAGCATTCTTTCAACGTTGCCGTCGTCGCCAAAAACCAGCGTCGACTGGCTGTGAATAAAGCGGATGCCGTCATCCGTAGCGATACGGAACACGATATCTACCGGCAGGGATTCTTTGATGCCCTTATCAAAAGCGTCGATGGCCATTTGACGATCGGCAGGCAGCAGGCTGTTAACCCACGTCAGATAGGTCGCCTGGCCTTCTTCCTTCAACCCATAGAGCTGAAACATGCGCTTGTCCCAGTTCATTTTGCCGGTCTTCAGGCTCAGATCCCAGACGCCGATGCCGCCCGCCTCATTAGCCAGCGTAATACGTTGCATCAGGCGACGGTTGGCGGCTTCGGTCTGCTTCAGGTCGGAAATATCTTCAATTTGAGAAATAAAGTAGAGCGGCCGCTGCTCGCTGTCGCGCACCAGCGAGGTTGCCAGCAGCGCCCAAACAATCCCCCCGTCTTTACGCAGATAGCGTTTTTCATGACTGTAGGTTTCGATCTCGCCTGCCAGCAGCTCGTGAAACTTGCTTTCATCAACCGCCAGGTCATCAGGGTGCGTCAGCATCTGAAAGGTCATCGTGACCAGCTCGGTTTGGGCGTAGCCCAGCAGCCGACAAAGCGATTGATTCACCTGTAGAAAGCGGCCTTCCGGCGACACCAGCGCCATGCCGATCACTGAATACTCCATGGCATGACGGAATCTGGCCTCGCTCTGGGAGATATGCTTTTTTTCCTCCCGGAACGAGTGCATCACCTGCGCCATAATATGGCTGGGAATGATCGCCAGCAAAAACGGCAGCCAGGGCGCGCTGTTCACGATAGTCACCGCGTTGGTATATTGCACCAGCTGGTTTAGCGCCAGCAGCAGGCTCATCATCAGCAGCGTGGCGAAGAAAACAATAAAGGCAGACAGGCGCGGCAGGCGTACGGCGCTGTAGAACAGCACCACCATCACAAAGGTAAAAGACCACGGCAGATAGCGTAACGCGCAGTAGCTCAGCGCCAGCGTCACGATCAGCGTCAATAACGTTTCCACCAGCGCGTGCTGGCTAAGGGATTTGCGCAGCTCTTCGGGTCGCCATAGCAGGCAAACCGGGCCGATCGCCAGCATCCCGATAGTTTCCGACACCGCCCAGGTGGTAAAAAAGTGGAAGTTGGCCCGCCCGGTAAAGTTCAGTGACCAGCAGGCGAGCAGCGCGCCGAGCAGCGGCGTAAAGATGCCGACCGATACCACCATCTTGCTCCAGCCGAGCAGCGAATCCAGCGGCGCTTCTCTGTCCAGCAGCCTGCGCAACAGCGCGCCGCCCAGCAGCGCCTGAAGTAAATTGATTAGCGGAAACGTCAATACGACGACGGCTGTGCCTACCATCAGCGCGTTGGCGGCGATAATGCCGACCATACAGCCGCCCAGCAGTCCCGGCAGCCTGCGCGGCGGATAGTGGAACACCAGCAGGGTCATCAGGGCGGTGGGCAGCCAAAGCGAAGAGATTTGAATGCTGACTTTAATCAGTTCCAGACAAAACAGCGTCAGGACAAAGGAAAGCACGCCAAACATCGCTCCCCTGAGCCAGGGAAGAGAGGAGCGGTCAGCGGGGGAAAACGTATCAGTCGTCATAAAAATCCAGCGAGGCAACGGGGAACGGTCAGCTCGAACCAGGTAACTTAAGGCATGCTAACACATTCGTTTTTGAATGCCTGCGCTAATTCAAAAGATCGCTTTATTCGGGCGATTGACCGCCGCGCGCCGCTGGTGGACGGGGAATTACTGCCGAAGCTTCAGCAAATCGTCACGTGTCCAGGGATGGTCAATGCCGGCAATCTGCACGGAAAGACGCTGTAAAAACTGTTGCGTGGTGGCAAGACGACCGTGGCTCAGCAGCAGCAGAGGCAGCAGGAGCGCAATGCAAAGCTGCAGCGTGGAAAAGCCCTGCACTCTGGCGCGCCGCTGGCTGACCAGGAAAGCCGTGCTCAGGGTAAAGCCCAGGATCAGACCGGTAATCACTTCGCTGGTGGAGTGGTAGCTAAGCAGCAGCCGCGAGACGCCGACCAGGATGGGGATCAGGTAGCCGATACCAACGGCAAACAGGCGGCCCTTGTCCGACAGGCGTCCGCTGAGCAGCCACAGCATCACCGGCCACAGCGTTGCCGACATGGCGGTGTGGCCGCTGAAGCCGGTAAAGTTCAGGTGCGCGCTGCCAAGGCCAAAGCCCATAAAAGCCACTTTAGAGAGGCTCACCACGGCACCGGCGGTGCAGAACGCCAGCGCCCAATACCAGGCCGCGCGCCGATCGCTGTTTTTCCAGCTAATCAGCCCGGCCATCACGATAGCGGTAGGGATAAGCAACATGCTGTCGCCAAAATAGGTCAAAAAATGCAATGTACGCCAGTACACGGTGTTTCCTTATTATGCTGTGATAACCCGCTACGCTGTTGCAACAGGGTGCCTGCAACGGCCGGGCCGACATTGTGAATCTGACAGCCAACAGTTTAGCGAGAGGGGCAGCAGAGGTATAACGGGAAAGTCTTAAAAGCCTTCCGCCGGTTTTTTCTGGCATCAACACCCCGAAATCCCTATAATTACGCGCGAATTCATCCTCTCCATCTGTCTCAGACACAAATCAGGTCTTTAATTTATGACTGACAAGTCGCATCAGTGCGTCATCGTAGGTATCGCCGGCGCATCTGCCTCGGGAAAAAGTCTTATCGCCAGTACGCTCTATCGTGAAGTTCGCGATCGGGTCGGCGATGAAAATATTGGTGTTATCCCTGAGGATGCTTATTACAAAGACCAAAGCCATCTGACCATGGATGAACGGGTTAAAACAAACTATGACCACCCCAGCGCCATGGATCACAACCTGCTGCTGCAACATTTGCAGATGCTGAAAGCAGGGGAAGCGATCGATCTGCCGGTTTACAGCTATGTAGAACATACCCGTACCGCGCAGACTATTGAGCTGAAACCGAAGAAAGTCATTATTCTGGAAGGGATCCTGCTGCTGACGGACGCGCGGCTGCGCGCCGAAATGAACTTTTCGATCTTCGTGGATACGCCGCTGGATATCTGCCTGATGCGCCGCATGAAGCGCGACGTCAACGAACGAGGCCGCTCAATGGACTCCGTGATGGCGCAGTATCAGAAAACCGTGCGTCCGATGTTCCTGCAGTTTATCGAACCTTCCAAACAGTACGCTGACATTATCGTGCCTCGCGGCGGTAAAAACCGCATTGCGATCGATATCCTGAAGGCGAAGATCAATCAGTTCTTCGAGTAAACCTGTCCCGGCGGCCGAAAGGGCCAGCCGGGTAGCCCGCGCAGGGAGCGCTCATGCTCCCGCCGCTCAGCCTGTTATTAATTTGGGAGTATCTGTCCATGCGTTTATGCGACCGTGATATAGAAGCCTGGCTCGACAGCGGCCAGCTTGATATCTCTCCGCGTCCGCCGGTAGAGCGTATTAACGGCGCTACCGTTGACGTCCGCCTCGGCAATCAGTTCCGCACTTTCCGCGGTCACACCGCTGCCTTTATCGATCTCAGCGGCCCGAAAGACGAGGTCAGCGCGGCGCTTGACCGCGTGATGAGCGACGAAATCGTGCTGCCGGAAGGCGAAGCGTTCTTTTTACACCCTGGCGAACTGGCGCTGGCGGTGACGTTTGAATCCGTGACCCTTCCTGATAACCTGGTCGGCTGGCTGGACGGGCGTTCATCGCTGGCCCGGCTGGGACTGATGGTGCACGTTACCGCCCACCGTATCGATCCGGGCTGGCAGGGACGTATCGTGCTGGAGTTCTATAATTCTGGTAAGCTGCCGCTGGCGTTACGGCCGGGGATGCTGATTGGCGCGCTGAGCTTTGAACCGCTTTCCGGGCCGGCGGCTCGTCCTTATAACCGCCGTCAGGATGCCAAATACAAAGGGCAACAGGGCGCGGACGCCAGCCGTATCGATAAAGATCAGGACGACGTATAGCGGCGGCGGGGCAGGGCCTGAGCCGGCGGCATGCGTCAGGAAGTGGAAGCTATAAGGGGAAGGCATGAAAAGGTTTATCACCACGTTGGCCATTTTGCTGGTGGTTATCGTGGCCGGCATGACGGCGCTGGTTTTGCTGGTCAATCCCAATGATTTTCGCGCCTATATGGCCAGACAGGTCGAACAGCGCAGCGGCTATCAGCTGGCGCTGAACGGCGATTTGCGCTGGCACGTCTGGCCGCAGCTCAGCATTCTCTCCGGCCCGATGACCCTGACCGCGCCCGGCGCGCAGCAGCCCTTCGTCAGCGCCAGCAATATGCGGCTTGACGTCAAGCTCCTTCCTTTGCTTTCTCATCAGCTGGCGGTTAAACAGGTTCTGCTGAAAGGGGCGGTGATCCGCCTGACGCCTGACAGCGCGGCGCAGCGTCCGGCCAATGCGCCGCAGGGCCCGGCGGATACCGCACCGCCGCCGCCGCTGACTCAGCGCTGGACCTTTGATATCGATAATTTGCAGGTTGCCGACAGCCTGCTGATCTGGCAACAGAACAGCGGCGAGCAGCTTAACGTTCGCGATCTGAACCTGCAGCTGTCGCAGAACGCGCAGCGCCATGCCCATATTGAATTTGGCAGCCGCGTCAGCCGTGACCAGCGTGAGCTGTTGGTGAATCTGAATGCGGATGTGGATCTCAGCCACTATCCACAGCATCTTGCAGCAACGGTAAACCAGCTGGACTACCAGCTGAGCGGGGCCGATCTGCCGCGTGAAGGCGTCAAAGGGCAGGCGACCCTGCAGGCGGAGTGGCGCGACAGCGATGCTTTCAGCCTGAAAAATCTGGCGCTAAGCCTTAACGACAGCCAGCTCAACGGCAGCGCCAGCGGGACGCTGGGCGACCGCCCGCAAATCGCGCTGGATCTGCATGCCTCCGTGCTGAATCTGGATCCGTTGTTAGGGCTGGAAACCGAGGTCAACAGCGAAGGCCAAAATATCCAGACTCAGCGCGGCGGCCCTGCGCCTGTTATTGCTCAGCCTGCGCAGGATAACGCCAGCTCGCCGTTTAACCAGATGGACGGACAGCTGGCGCTGTCGGCAGGTAAGCTTAACTGGCGCGGTATGACGTTTGATGGGGTGACGCTACAGGGCAACAGCAGTAATGGCCTGGTAACGCTGGCGACGCTGACCGGCAAAACGGGCAACGGGCAGTTTTCCCTGCCGGGCAGCCTCGATTTCCGCCATGCACAGACGCAGATCGCGCTGACGCCTTCCTTGCAGAATATCGCCGTGGCGCCGCTGCTTAAAGCGTTTGAGCTGCCGGCTTCGCTGAGCGGCGATCTGACGCTGAACGGCAGCTTCAGCGGCGCGGGCCTGAGCGTGCCCGCCTTTAAACATGCCTGGCAGGGCAGTGCCGAAATCAGCCTGAACAACGCGCTGCTCTCCGGACTGAACTTCCAGCGTATGATCCAGCGCGCCGTAGAGCGTAGCAGCAGCCGCGTTCACGCCGCCGCCGGGCCGGAGAACGACTTCCAGCAAATCACGGGTAAGATGTCGCTGCAAAAAGGGCTGCTGGCTTTCGTCGACCTGCACGGACGCGCCTCCATGCTTAACTATAGCGGCAAGGGCACGGTGAATATGGCAGACAAACAGGCGGATATGAACTTTGGCGTAACGGTCACCGAGGGCTGGCAGGGCGATAGCGAGCTGATTGGACGGCTCCAGCAGACGCCGGTGCCGTTAAGGATCTACGGCCCGTGGGATGGCCTGAACTATTCGCTGCAAATCGATCAGGTACTGCGCCAGCAGCTACAGGATGAAGCGAAGAAGCGTCTGAAAGCGTGGTCGGAGAAAAATCCGCAAAGCGGCAAAAGCAGCTCGGTACAGAAACTGATTAACGACCTTTGATGGGCAGCGCTGATAAAGCAGCATCGCTTTATCAGCGCCGGTGTTACCAGTCTTCTTCTTCCGTCACCAGAGGGATTATTTGGACTTTCTGCACGCGGTGGCTTTCTACTTTAAGCGTGCGGAACAGGCAGTCGTTAATCTGGATCTCTTCGCCTTCCTGCGGCACCCGCTGCATATGCTCCATCAGCAGTCCCGCCAGCGTGTGATACTCCCTTTTTTCATCCAGCGGCAGCGGCACGTACATAATCAGGTCGTCCAGCGGCATATGCCCGTTGGCCGTCCAGCTGCCGTCTGCGTTTTGCTGGATATCGTAGCGGGGATCGATAGCTTCGCCTTCGTTAGGCAGGTTGCCCGCGATGGTTTCCATCACGTCGCTGAGCGTGACCACGCCCTCTACCGACCCAAACTCATCCACCACAAAGGCAAAATGCGTGCGCGCATTGCGAAACTGCTCCAGCGCCGGCAACAGCGACAGCTGCTCGGGGAACACCAGCGGCTGACGGATCAGCGCGCGGATATCCAGACTGTCGCCGTGCAGCGCCTGCTTCAGCAGGTCAATAACGTGCACCACGCCGAGCGGATCCTCGCTGTTTTCCGTGACCACCAGCCGCGTATGCTGGTTCTGGTCAAGCATCGCCATAATTTCTGCCGGCGACTCGCTGAGATCCACAGAAGCGATATCCTGACGGGAGGTCATAATGCTGCTGACCGTGCGCTGCCCCATGCCAAGCACGCGCGCAATCATCATGCGCTCCTGCTTGTTAAAGATCGCCTGGCTGCTGCTGTCGGCAACCAGCGAAGAGGTTTCCGCATCCAGCTCCGCCTGCTCGTGGCTGCCGCGCAGCAGGCGCAGTACGGCTTCGGCAGTACGTTTACGCAGGGGCGCTTTGGAAGAGAGGAAGCGGCGACGGTTGAAATGCGCCAGCTGATTCAGCGCTTCGATAATCACCGAGAAACCGATAGCGGCGTAAAGGTAGCCTTTAGGAATATGATAGCCAAAGCCGTCCGCCACCAGGCTGAAACCAATCATCAGCAGGAAGCTCAGGCAGAGGATAACGATCGTCGGGTGTTGATTAACAAAACGCGTGAGCGGCTTGCTGGCCAGCAACATTAAGCAAATTGCGATAATAACGGCCGCCATCATCACGGCCAGATGGTCCACCATCCCTACGGCCGTGATCACGGAATCCAGGGAAAAAACGGCGTCCAGCACCACAATTTGCGCTACCACTGGCCAGAATTTAGCCCCACGCTTTTGTGGATTTTCATCCTCATCTTTGCCTTCCAGCCGTTCGTTCAGCTCCACTGTCGCTTTAAACAGCAGAAAAACGCCGCCCAGCAGCATGATCAAATCGCGCGCGCTGAAGGCGTGTCCGCCAACCGAGAAGAGGGCAGAGGTCAGTGAAGAGAGCCAGGAGATAGAGGCCAGCAGCAGCAGACGCATAATCAGCGCCAGCATCAGGCCCGTGACGCGGGCGCGGTCACGCTGCGCGGGCGGCAGCTTTTCCGCCAGGATAGCGATGAAGACAAGATTATCAATGCCCAGCACCAGTTCCAGCACGATCAGGGTGACAAGGCCAGCCCAGATTGACGGATCGACGATCCATTCAAACATCAGAAGTTCACTCATACAGATTAAGGAAATGCCATGATGATAGTGAACGCCGCCTGATTCAACAAATAATCCCCTGAAAGTCGCCGCAAGGTCGATAAACAGCCGAATAAATCGCCACTCATTCCTGGAATTGCCCGCGCAAAATTTGGCATCTGATTAAAAGGTTTTCAGGAATATTCGCATAGGTCTGCCTGTTGAAATAAGGGATACTTAAGCAATGAAGTAAAGTCAGACAGGAATATTCTGACTGTGACAGTAAAGCTAATCTGAATTTATCGTGAGGATAAAGATGAAAGGTATGGTTTAGCATGGCGCTGAAGGTAGTCTTAATCCTAAAAGCGCGCATGGGTAGCGGCAGGCTCTTGTAAACAGGCCAGTAATAACTAGTATAGCAATGTGTTAGTAAATGGCTGCGTTAATGTAGCAATTAGCACGGTCGCGTCTTAACGTTCTTTTTTATGTTCGGCTTTATGTAGACGCGCCAGTTAGTGCCTTTAGATGGCAGGATAAAACCAACACTTCAGGACAAAATACAGCGCATTGGCAGCTACAAGCCAGGGGCGGTAGCGTGTCCGAAGCGGTGAAAAGACCACGCCTTTTGGCGATAAAATCACCGCAGTTGTTGATTTTACATGTCATTCTCTGATTGTACTGCCAGTTACCATGAGCTTTTACACAATTTCTGAATACGTCTCCTGTGTAATAAAGAGCGTGTCGATAAGATACGCAATCCTTAGCGGTGGGAATTATTAAATCACAGGCTTTTGAAGAAAAAATAAGAGTTAACTATGCGCGATATAGAATTTACATTTAAAGGACTGTTAATAAAAATATCACTGGCACTTTCAGATCTTATTTTCTTTAACGCCTCCTTATTTATTGCTGTTCTGCTGATGAAAACTTTTCCAAACAGTTTGTTGGAAAATATGTCAGAGCAGGATCTGCAATTAAAAATAAGCACACACATCATTCTCTCTGTGATTTGTATCGGCTGGTTCTGGGTTCGCCTGCGCCACTATACCTATCGCAAACCGTTCTGGTTTGAATTAAAAGAAGTCTTCCGCAGCGTGCTGATCTTCTCCGTTATTGACCTGTCGATTACGGCATTGTCAAAATGGGAAATGTCCCGCTGGGTGTGGATTATTACCTGGCTGCTGGCGCTGATCCTTATTCCTGTCGGCCGCGCCATCGTTAAGCGTGTGCTGAACCGTAACGGCCTGTGGAAAAAGCAGTCCATTATTATCGGCAGCGGTAAAAATGCGGAAGAAGCCTATCTGGCGCTGCAAAGCGAAGAGGTAATGGGCTTTGACGTGGTGGCTTTCTACGATGTGGATGGCACTACGCCCGCGCCTGCGCTGTTCGGCATTCCGGTCATTCGCGATGAAACCTCGCTCTGGCAGCTGGTCAACAGCGAAACGCAATTTATTGTCGCCGTAGAATATGAACAGAGTCAGTATCGTGATCTCTGGCTGAAAAATCTGGCGAAACATAATTGCCGTTCCGTTTCCGTTATTCCTTCACTGCGTGGCGTACCGCTATACGGTACTGATATGGCTTATATCTTCAGCCATGAAGTTATGATCCTGCGCGTCAGCAATAATTTGGCGAAGCGCACCTCGCGTTTCCTTAAGCGTACCTTCGATATTGTCGGTGCCTTAAGTATTATCACCATGCTGATGCCTGCGCTGGCCTTCCTGATCTTTATGGTCGCTCGCGACGGCGGCAATCCTATTTATGGGCATGAGCGAGTAGGGCGCAACGGACGCAAATTTAAATGCCTTAAGTTCCGTTCAATGGTGGTGAATTCCAAAGAGGTACTGGAAGAAGTGCTACGCACCGATCCTGTAGCGCGTGCGGAATGGGATAAAGACTTTAAGCTGAAGAACGATCCCCGCATCACCCGCATCGGTCACTTTATTCGTAAAACCAGCCTTGATGAGCTGCCGCAGCTGTGGAACGTGGTTCGCGGCGAGATGAGCCTGGTCGGCCCGCGTCCGGTGATTGAAGACGAGCTGGAGCGCTATGCGGGCGACGTTGACTACTACTTTATGGCTAAGCCTGGTATGACCGGCCTGTGGCAGGTAAGCGGACGTAACGATGTCGATTATGAAACCCGCGTTTATTTTGACTCCTGGTACGTAAAAAACTGGTCATTGTGGAACGATATCGCCATCCTGTTCAAAACCATCGGGGTGGTGCTTAAGCGCGACGGCGCCTATTAATTTGAGCTTTCGACGCGCTCTTCGGAGCGCGTCGCTGTTATAGCGTAGTTTGACTGTAACCGTCATGGACTTACGCGCTCACCACTTTCTTTGTTAAGCGTCGGTTCACAGCGAGTCGGCAAGGCATTAAAAAAGGATAGGGATCGGACGATAATGACTGACAGTTATAGCGATTGAAACGCTTATCTTTACTTTTGCAAGACGCTACACAGCGGCGGATCCGCCACTATCAATCAAATTACTGATAGCGATGAAACAGATGATTACAATCAAAACGAAGTTACTGCCCTTGTTGATATCGGCTACCCTCCTTTCCGGATGTACGGTAGTTCCGGGTTCAAAGCTTTCCACCAGCGGAAAAGACGTAATTAAGCAGCAGGACAACGATTTTGACATTGATAAATACGTTAATGTCTTCCCGATGACCCCAAGCCTGGTTGACCGTATGCGTCCGGCGCCCGTTGTGGCGCGACAGAACGTTCAGCTGCAAAATGAACTGCAAAACTATGAGTATCGTATCGGCGTCGGCGATGTGCTGACCGTTATCGTCTGGGACCACCCGGAGCTGACCACGCCAGCGGGCCAGTACCGCAGCGCCAGCGACACCGGTAACTGGGTTCACTCAGACGGCACCATCTTTTACCCTTATATCGGCCGCGTTCGCGTAGCCGGTCGTACCGTGCAGGAAGTGCGTACCGAAGTCGCCGGCCGCCTGGCGCAGTATATCGAAAGCCCGCAGGTTGACGTCAGCGTCGCCTCGTTCAAGTCGCAGAAAGCGTACGTGACGGGAGAAGTGACCACGTCTGGCCAGCAGCCGATTACCAACGTGCCGCTGACTATTCTGGATGCAATCAACGCCGCAGGCGGCCTGACCGCCAATGCCGACTGGCGCAACGTGGTGCTGACCCACAACGGCAGCGAAGTGCCGGTTTCTCTGCAGGCGCTGATGCAAAACGGCGATCTGTCGCAGAACCATCTGCTTTATCCGGGCGATATCCTGTTTGTGCCGCGCAACGACGATCTGAAAGTCTTTGTGATGGGCGAAGTCAGACAGCAGACCACGCTGAAAATGGATCGCAGCGGCATGACGCTTTCTGAAGCGTTGGGCAGCGCCCAGGGGATGGATCAGACCGCCTCTGACGCGACGGGCGTATTTGTTATCCGTCCAATCAAAGGGAAAAACCGCACCAAGATCGCCAACATCTATCAGCTGAACCTGAAGGATGCGTCGGCGATGGTGATGGGCTCCGAATTCCAGCTGGAACCGTATGACATCGTTTATGTCACCTCAACGCCGCTGACGCGTTGGAACCGTGTTATTTCGCAGCTGACCCCAACTATCACCGGTATCTATAACGCGAGCGAAAACGCACAGATCATTCACAGATGGTAACGGCGGGGCATGATGATTAATTCAATCTTAGTGGTCTGCGTCGGCAATATCTGCCGCTCTCCTACGGGGGAGCGGCTGCTGAAACAGGCGCTACCGGATAAAAAAATCGCCTCGGCGGGGCTGAGCGCGCTGGTCGACCATCCGGCCGACGAAACCGCCAGCAGCGTCGCCAGCGAACATGGGGTTTCGCTGGCGGGCCATCAGGCACGGCAGCTGACCTCCGGCATGTGCCGGGATTACGATCTCATCCTGGTGATGGAAAAAAGGCATGTCGATCTGGTCAACCGCATTAACCCCTCCGTACGTGGCAAGACCATGTTATTTGGCCACTGGCTCAACCAGCAGGAAATAGCGGATCCCTATAAGAAAAGCCGCGATGCCTTTGAAGCCGTGTACGGATTACTCGAAAAAGCTGCCCAGAAATGGGTCACCGCATTAAGCCGATAGTTGGGATACTCGATGAATATAAAAAGTAAGGCGCCGACCGCGTCGAAAGAGGAAGCTGGCGGGTGGGATTTAGCGCACCTTGTCGGACAGCTGGTTGATCATCGCTGGATTATCGTGGCCGTTACGGCCTTCTTCCTGCTGCTCGGCACGCTCTATTCGCTGTTCGCCACGCCTATCTATAGTGCGGACGCGCTGGTACAGGTAGAGCAGAAAAGCCCTAACACCGTGCTGACCGATCTGACCGAGGCGCCGGTGGAACCCGCTTCCGCCACGGAAATCCAGATCATCCAGTCTCGTATGGTGATTGGCAAAACGGTAGACGATTTGGGCCTGAACATCCAGGTTGAGCAAAATCACTTCCCCGTAGTGGGCAAAGGCTTTGCCCGCCTGCTGGGCGAAAAGCCGGCCAAAATCGCCGTATCCCGTCTTGAGATGCCGAAAAGCTGGAAAGATGCCAGCGTAAAGGTTGAGATCACCGGCGCCGACAGCTACACCGTTTCGAAAGACGGCGACGATCTGTTCAAAGGTAAAATCGGCCAGTTCCAGCAGCAGCATGGCGTGTCGATGCTGGTTAGCGGCATTGACGCTGAACCGGGCACCACTTTTACCGTCTCTAAGCTGTCCACGCTGGCGGCGATCGGCATGGTCACTAACAACCTTGCCGTGGCCGACAAAGGCAAAGATACCGGCGTGATGGGTCTGACCTATACCGGTGAAGATCCGGAGCTGATTAGCCAGGTGCTGGATCGGGTGATGAGCAACTACCTGATGCAGAACGTGGAGCGTAAATCCGCCGAAGCGCAGAAGAGCCTGGAGTTCCTGCAGCATCAGCTGCCGCAGGTGCGCAGCAAGCTGGACGAAGCGGAAGACAAGCTTAACACCTATCGTCGCAATAACGATTCGGTGGATATGTCGCTGGAAGCCAAATCGGCGCTGGACTCCTCTGTTAGCGTACAGAGCCAGCTGAACGAGCTGACCTTCCGTGAAGCGGAAGTTTCCCAGCTGTTCACCAAGGATCACCCGACCTATCGCGCATTGCTGGAAAAACGTAAAACGCTGGAAGACGAGCAGAAAAAACTGAACCAGAAAATTGGTCAGATGCCGCAGACCCAGCAGGAAATTTTACGTCTGACCCGCGACGTGCAGGCCGGTCAGGAAATCTACATGCAGCTGCTTAACCGTCAGCAGGAGCTGAGCATCAGCAAAGCCAGTACGGTTGGCGACGTGCGCATCATCGACCATGCGGAAACCGCATCCAAGCCGGTTGCGCCGAAGAAAATGCTGATTATGCTGGCCAGCCTGATTGCAGGCCTGGTGATCTCCGTGGGCATCATTCTGCTGAAAGCGCTGTTCCACCACGGCATCACCGCGCCGGACCAGCTGGAAGAAGCCGGTATGAACGTTTATGCCAGCGTGCCGCTTTCCGAATGGCAGCGTAAGAAAGACGTCGAGGCGCTGAACAAGCGCGGCGTGAAGGTCGATCCGCACAACAGCCTGCTGGCGTTGGGCAACCCGACCGACCTCTCTATCGAAGCGATCCGTAGCCTGCGTACCAGCCTGCACTTCGCGATGATGGAAGCCCGTAACAACGTGCTGATGATCACCGGCGCCAGCCCTGGCATTGGTAAAACCTTTATCAGCGCCAACCTGGCGACGCTGGTTGCACAGGCGGGGCAGAAAGTGCTGTTTATCGATGGCGATATGCGCCGTGGCTATACGCACGAGCTGCTGGGCGCGGCCAATAAGTCCGGACTGTCCACCATCCTGTCGGGCAAAACCGCCTTCACGCAGGATCTGATCCAGCACGGCGAATACGGCTTTGACTTTATTCCGCGCGGTCAGGTGCCGCCAAACCCTTCCGAGCTGTTGATGCACAGCCGCATGAACGAGCTGCTGGAGTGGGCGAGCAAAAATTACGATCTGGTACTGATCGATACGCCGCCGGTGCTGGCTGTGACCGATGCAACTATTATCGGCAAGCTGGCAGGCACCGCGCTGATGGTGGCGCGCTTTGAAACCAACACGCTGAAAGAAGTAGAGTTCAGCTACAAGCGCTTTGCGCAAAACGGTATCGATATTAAAGGCGTCATTCTTAACGCCGTCGTGCGGAAAGCCGCCAATGCGTACGGCTACGGCTACGACTATTACGATTACAGCTACAAAGGCAATGCAAAAAGCTAATGCTTAAAAGGATCCGCCGCAAGGCGGATCCTTTCGCCTCTGGAATCAGGCCTGTTTCCGGCTGTTTTATGTATAACGTTTAAAAGGTGCCTTGTGATGAAGGATATTTTCTTCTCGATCGTTATCCCTGCCTATAACGCCTCCGAATCGATCGTCACCACGCTGGACTGCGTTAAAGCGCAAAGCTATAAGCATTTTGAAGTGATTATCGTCGACGACAAGTCGGCCGATGCGGCAAAGCTGGCCGAGGTCGTTAACAGCGATCGCTACAGCGACCTGAAAATTAATCTGGTGCTGTCAGAGGTCAAACTCAACGGCGCGGGCGCGCGCAACCGGGGCATTGACCTGGCGACGGGCGACTATGTCTGCTTCCTGGACGCCGATGATGAATGGCATGAAGACAAGCTGCTGGAAAACGTCAAAAAAATCCAGGAGCTGACTGCCAGAGGCAAAGACCGCTTTGTGATCTACAGCCAGGTGAACATTATGCAGGACGGCGCCTTTTTAAAGGTGATGCCGATCAATTTGCCTGCGCACAATGAAAGCATCGCCGAATATCTGTTTGGCTGCTACGGCTTTATCCAGACCAGTACTATTGTGCTGAAGCGCGAGCACGCGGCGGAAATTAAGTTTGATGAGCGGTTTATCCGTCATCAGGACTACGACTTCTGCATCCGCGCGGATAAAAACGATTTTGAATTCGTGATGATTGCAAAACCACTGGCTAACTACCATATGGTGAGCAAATTCAACTCCAGCCATAAAGGCGAGTCCGTAAAGTACTCCACCTTCTGGCTGAAAAGCATGAGCCCGTATCTGAGCAAGCGGGATGTTTATACCTATAAAGCGTATAAGCTGCCGATCCGCTATAAAATGGATGGCAAGGTGCTGCACGCCAGCCTGAGCTTCGCGCAATATTTCTTTTTAACCAACAAAGGCAATCGCGATTATTTTCTCGGCCGTTTAAAACAGAAGTTCTCAGAACGTATTGCAAAAAAATAGCCCTGATTAAAATAATAAGACGGCGGAACAACAATGGCCATATATTGGATAATCAGTTACAGCATTCTGGCGTGCTGTATTTTTGAGTTGGCAGCAATCAACCAGCTTAACGACCCCAGGATCAAACGCGTCATCATGTGGCTGGCGTTTATCTGCACGATGGCGCTGATCTGTTTCGGCGGCTCGCGCGGTCTGCACTCCGGCATGGATGACAGCCAGTACCTGGACTTTTTCGCGGATTTTTCGGCACAGCTTCACGTCAACACCTATGACGCGATCACCGACACCTATCGCTATGAAAAACTCTTTATGCTGCTGGCCTGGCTGTTTTCACTGGTCACCAGCCAGAGCTACTATTTTCTCTTTTTTATCTGCTTTATTGCGGTTTCGACTAACGCTTACTGCTACAAAAAGTATTCTCCGCTGATCCTCTGTTCGCTTTGTTTATATTCAACTCACCTGTTTATCAACAAAGACATGAACCAGATCCGCTTTGGCTTATCCAGCGCCTTTGCTATCGCCTTTATCTGCTCGCTGGCGACGAAGAGAAACGTGCTGGCGCTGGTATTCCTGGTGCTCAGTACGCAGTCGCACGCCACGGGTTATACCATCCTGCTGGCGGTGCCGTTCTTCTTCCTGCGCGAGCGCAAGTATCTGCCGCTGATTATCGTCTTCGCCTGTATTCCGCTGGGAATTATCGGCGGGAAAAAGCTCTTTCTCGACTCGTTGGGCATCGTGCCTGGCCTGGGCGAACGAGCGGCGGGCTATAGCGGCACCGACTTCGATACCGCCTCGCCGGTGTTTGGCCTGGCCAACCTGAAAAACATCTTCTTTATTGCCGCCTTTACCCTTTACTACTTCCGTAACGGCATCCAGAAAGGCGATCGTCTGGTTTATATCCTGCTGGTCTCGTATGCGGTGGGCGCGGGCGTGCGTATTACGTTCTCCGACTTCAGTATCTTTGGCGGCAGGGTGGGCAACCTGTTCCTTCACGCCGAACCGATACTTTTCTCTTTCTTGCTGCTGCGAATACGCAATCTGCTGGTAAACGTCGCCTTGTTAGCGGGGATCTGTTCTTACTACCTCGCCTATAACACGATACTTTCCGCGCAGTCGATTACCGGCTATAGCGTAGCGCCGCTGTTCCGTATGTTCAGCGGCTAGGCGGCCCTGAGCCGCGCTTTTTGCTCAATTTCAACAGGATGATTGAATATGTACAAATTGCTGATCCTTATTGACGGCATTTCCAACAGCGGCGGTACGGATCGCGTTGCCAGCACCTTATCCAGCCTGCTCAGCAATAATGATTACGACGTCACGCTCTATTCGTTGAACAAAGGCGATCCTTACTATCCGACCGATGCGAAAGTGAAAATTCGCTATCCCGAAGCGACCGCGCGCCTGCTTAAGATCCGCGAGTTTATCCGCTTTGCGAAATCGCAGCCCTTTGACGGCATTATGATTATCTCCATGGGCAAGCTTTCCGTGCAGGCGCTGCTGGCCATGAAGCTGTTCGGCGTGAAGTCAAAAATCATCTGCTGCGATCACGTCTCGATTGAAACCTTTAAAACGCCGATCCGTCGCCTGAAAGTGTTCTGCTACGGCCTGGCGGACAAAATCGCCGTGCTTACCGATCACGATAAAAGCTATCTGGAAAAAAATTACGGCGTGAAAAACGTGCACGTGATGAGAAACATCTCGCCTTTCCATGCTGAAAGCAGCGCCAGCAGCTTTGATGACGTTTTCGCCGGCAAGCAGGATCGGGTGTTGGCGGTGGGCCGTCTCACTTACCAGAAAAATTTCGACCGGATGCTCGACGTCTGGCAACGCGTGGATAAGCAGGGCTGGACGCTGCAAATCGTCGGCGACGGCGAAGACAAACCCGCGCTGCTGGCGAAAATTAAAAGCTACGGCATGGAAGCGAGCACGGAAATCATTACGCCCAGCAAAAAGATCAACGATTACTACCGCGCCGCCGGCATCATCATCATGACCTCCCGTTATGAAGGCCTGCCGATGGTGCTGATCGAGGCGAAAAACTTTGCGCTGCCCGCCGTCGCCTTCGACTGCAAAACCGGCCCGGCGGAAATTATCAAAGACGACGGGTTCGTTATCGATTACGACAACGACGACGCCTTTGTGGCGCAGCTGAACATGCTGATCGCCGACGAGCAAAAGCGCAAAACCTTTGCCCACGCGGCCTGGCGCAACGCCGAAAACTACGGGCCGACGCTGATCTTACAAAAGTGGAATGAACTTCTGAATTAACGGGTGATGTTATGTTTTCAGTTCTTATGTCTCTCTATCACAGAGAGAAACCGGAAAATGTTGAGCAGTGCATGCAGAGCCTGTACGAGCAGACGCTGCCAGCTGACGAGATCGTGCTGGTCTACGACGGCCCGCTGGGCGACGATCTGAAAGCGGCGGTCAACAACTGGATGGACAAGCTGCCGCTTGTCATCGTGCCGCTGGAAAAAAACGTCGGTCTGGGCAAGGCGCTTAACGCGGGTCTGGATCGCTGCTCGCATAATATCGTCGCGCGCATGGACACCGACGACATCTGCCTGCCGGAACGCTTTGAAAAACAGATCCCCTATATGGAAGCGCATCCTGATATGGCGCTGCTGGGCGCGGCGGTAATTGAATTTGATGAATTCGGCAACGAGCGTCTGAAGCGTCTGCCGCTGAACAACGCAGAGATCCGCCATTTCGCCCGCATGAAAAACCCGTTCAACCATATGTGCGTGGTATTCCGTAAGGATAAGGTATTGGCGGCGGGCAGCTACCAGCACCACCTGTTTATGGAAGATTACAATTTGTGGCTGCGTATGCTCTCGCAGGGCTATGACGTCGCCAACCTGCACGATGTGCTGATGCGCGTGCGCTCGGGCAGCGAGATGGTCAGCAAGCGCCGCGGCATGACCTATATCAAAAGCGAGGTGCAGCTGTGGTCGTTAAAGAATCGCCTGCGCCAGACTAACTTCGTGAACGGCACGCTCTATTTTCTGATCCGCACCTCAACGCGGGTGATGCCGGTAAGCGTAATGAAGTTCCTGTACGAGCGGGATCGCAAAGGATAAAAAAGCCTGCACCGGACTATACCTCTGGATGAAACAGCATCGACACTTACCTGATTAACGGAATTTTGTATGAAGCGCAGAGAATTAATCCGAACAGCATTTTCCTCTATCGTGGCAACCGCAGCACTGAGTTCGCTACCCGCAGCTGCCCGCAGTGAAGAAGCGGGCCTGAAGCTGAAGAAAGTGCCGGCCGATGCCATTCCCAAAAATGACGTGCCGATTTTTTCACCTGACGACGTCTTCACCATGCCCGCCGAATTCTGGCATGACTTTAACGGCAAGCTCTATATCGGCAAGGCGGGCACCGATCCCGCTCAGCACCCAATCGACGTTTTTGTTAAAAGCGCCAACGGCGAAGTTTCGCTGCTGTCGCAGCCCGTGTCGTTGAACAGCGATACTTTAAAACGCTTTGTGGCAGCCAAAGGCGCGCTGTGGTCAAACAGCGAATATTCGATGGCGCTCTATAACGATCGCGACGAGCAGCTGTTCTACGTGCCGGATGTGAAAAACAGCGGCGCTTCCGAATTCAGCCGCCGCCTGGCGCAGCCTTCCGGCTACCAGCTGATTGGCGAAATCGGCTCTTACGATGAGTTACGCCAGACCCGACCGCTGTTCAACGGCGCAAAAGTGCGGCTTAAGGGCTGGCACGCCGGGACGGAAACGGGCGGCGGTGCCTTTGTCGGCGAGCTGAGCAAAGCACAGGATGACGGTGGTTATATTGCCTCGTCCGGTCAGGATTACCACTGGCGTCGCATCTCTGACGATTTGAACGCGCTGACCATCTTTGACTTTGGCGCAGTGGCCGACGGCCGCACCGACTCGCTGCCCGCCATTCAGGCAATGTTCCACTGGGCGCAGGATAACAACAGAATGTTGTCCGTGCAGTTCCCGGCCGGGCGCTTTTTCGTCTCCTCGTTTGATATTTCCGCTAACTACGTCAGCTACTTCCGCGTATCGGGCGCGCCTATCAACTTCGGCTATTTCCCCTCGACCACGATTGTCTCCGATGGCAAATCGGACTTTGCCTTTAAGGTGAACGCGCGTTGGGTAGAGATCAGCAACCTGAGCTTTGAAGGCCGCAATAAAGAACTGCCGAACACGCAGGGCTTCTATCACAACTCGTGTCCGGCGGGGCAGTACTTCCGCGGTTCCTGTCTGCGCTTTATTGGCGTTGGCGGCACGTCGCTGAGCCTGGTTGATACGCTGGATTGTAAAATCGACCAGTGGTATGCCAATAACTGTACCGGCGATGTGATCAAAGCGACCTGGTCCTATACCAAAAAAGGCAACTGGGACCACAGCACCGCTATCGAACTGTCGAACTTCAACGTGCAGCACTGCTCTAAAGGCATGGCGCTGAACCTGCCGCGCTGTACGCAGTCGATTATTCACAACGGCTGGATTGAGCACACCGAGTTTCCGGGCGATCTCTCTAACGGTCAGTGGATCGTGGATGCGTTAAGCATTGAAACCTGCCCGAACCCGCTGATTGCCCACCACTCGCGGCTGAATATGCGGCAAATCAACCTGCAGGCGAAAAGCTGGATTGATAACTCGCTGCAGGGCGATGAGTGGCTTGGCCCTTACGAACGCGGTTCTACTCGCGTAGAGTCTTACGGCATCGCCGCCGACGGCAGCATGAAGTACAACTATCTGACTTCACGCTTTCGTATTCAGAACAACAGCAACCAGGAAAAATGGTATCTGTTGGGCAACATCCATACGCCGGATGTGGGCGACAGCTGGGAAATTGAGATCCTCGGGCAGTCGCAGTTCAGCAATGGCACCACGTCGGAGCCGCTGCATAATCTGTTGAACGATCGCAACACCGGCGGTAAAGCCGTTATCACCTTGCAACGTAAGGTTCACGGTTTTGAAGGAAGCTGGCACATCGAGGGCAGCAGCCCGATTGTCGACGTGATGTATACCACTACGCACGATGCCGATACGCAGGTCTTTGTGAAGCTGGCAGGCTGGGTCGGCTCGTCCGGCGTGATGATGAAAACCACGGCGCGCGATCGCTTCCTGACCGGCCAGTGCGCCCGCTTCGATGCGGAGATGGACTTCAAAAATCCGCCGCAGGGCGCGCGTCAGGCCGTGCGTCGCTTCTCGCTGCACAATGGCAAAGCAGGGATAGGCGCCAACGAGCAGGGCGATCTGCTGGTGCAGTCGCGGCAGTTGGATGCGGCCGAGGTCGATACCACCAAACCCGGCGGTTTTGTTTCCATGGTGATCAACGGCCAGCAGGTTGCGGTGCCCTGGTATGCGCTAAAAAATCAGGGTTAACGGCTGCTTTCGGCGGTCAGCCTGCTTTTAATCGTAAAAAAGCAGGCTAGCCGGTTGATTTTTAGGATAATTACGCTTGCCTGGCTGCACAGGTTAGCTGCTAGTATTAGATAAAATTGATCAAGCTGTTCGGGGCAGGGCGAGACGTTCCTGCCCTGTTGCTAAAACCGCCTCTTGGTGGATACGACGCTGCGAATATTATGTCTTTCGCCCCGGGCGATCCGCCAGTCTGCGCAGGAGCGCGTTCCCGGGACTTACTACCGAAGACGTCGTCAGTATTTTAGGGTAAATCGATGAAACTAACTTTTTTCACCATGCGTTTTCCGGTAGCGTCAGAAACCTTTGTGCTCAACCAGGTAACCCACTTCATTGACAGTGGATATGACGTAGAGATCATTTCGGTATTTCCGGGCGATCACGTTAACCGGCATGCGGCTTTCGATCGCTACAATCTGGCGGAACGTATTCATTATCTGTTGCCGGAAGAGCAAAAAAGCAACGCGGAAAAGCTAAAGCAGCGCCTGAAAATGATCCTGCCGAAGCTCTTCAAGCCTGGGGTTATTAAGGCCATGAACGTGGGTCGCTATGGCGATCAGTCCATGAAGCTGCTGCTGCCGGCTATCGTCGCCTGGGCTAAGAAACCTATTACTTCAGATGTGTTTCTGGTGCATTTCGGCTACGCGGGCGCGCTGGCCAACAAGCTGCGTGAGCTGAAAGTGCTGCGCGGCAAGCAGGCAACGGTTTTTCACGGCGCGGATATTTCCCGTCGCTTTATCCTCAACGAGCACCGTAAAGATTATCCCATCCTTTTCCGCGATACCGAGCTGCTGCTGCCTATCAGCCATTTGTGGGAAAGAAAGCTGATTGCCATGGGCTGCCCGCCGGAGAAAATCCAGGTCACGCGGATGGGTATTGAACCTGAAAAATTCAATATGAAAGCGCGTGAAGCGCTGCATCAGCCGTTACGTATCCTTACCGTGGCGCGCCTGACCGAGAAAAAAGGCCTGGGCGTGGCGGTGGAAGCCTGCAAATATCTGAAAGAGAAAGGCGCTAATTTCCAGTACACCATTATCGGCAACGGCGATATGGAAGAGCAGATGCGCGACACTATTCGTCAGGCCCATCTGGAAGACTGCGTGCAGATGGTCGGCTTTAAGCCTCAGGAAGAGATTAAGCGTTACCTGGACGAAGCCGACATCTTCCTGCTGCCTTCGCTGACCGCTGCCGATGGCGATATGGAAGGCATTCCCGTTGCGCTGATGGAAGCGATGGCCGTAGGACTACCGGTGGTTTCCAGCGATCACAGCGGCATTCCGGAGCTGATTGAAAACAACGTTTCCGGCTGGCTGGCCCCGGAAGGCGATGCGCAGGCGCTGAGCGATATCCTGTTCCGGCTGTCCAAAGGCGATGTGGACGTCGCGCCCGTGGTCGCCGCCGCTCGCCAAAAAGTGGAAACGGAGTTTAACCAGCATATTGCCTATCAGGAACTGGCGGAAACGCTGGAAAAGCTGGCTAAGCGTTAATAAATCGCACTATTAATTTCAGATAATCTTTATTAAAGCGGCAGAGTAAATTTGCCGCTGAGTGCAGCGTAATTATATTTTTGTGCGGACTTATCGAATACCCGACAATTAATTCAGCGCTAAGCTAAGACAGGTAAAGGCGATTGCTGTGGCAATGGCCTTTTTTTATTTAAGCCCGATAAGTTATCGAAACTGAACGAGGTTCACGGCAAAGTCTGGCAAAGCCGCGCCGCCTGCGTTTGCAGGCTCGCAGCTCAAGGGCCGTTTGCCGCGTGCATTTATGAAAATTCATGGGCTAAGCATTAAAATGCCGGCCCTTATATGGGCCAGCCGCAGCTAAATTTTCAGATTAAGATTATACTTGCTGAATATCACTTTAATGCATAATTGCTGAACGTTTTTTACTTCATTTATATGGAAAAAATATGACCAAGCTTAAAGCAGTTATCCCCGTTGCGGGTCTGGGTATGCACATGCTCCCTGCTACAAAAGCCATTCCTAAAGAGATGCTGCCCGTTGTCGACAAGCCGATGATCCAGTACATCATCGACGAGTGCGTAGCGGCAGGCATCAAGGAAATTGTTCTGGTCACCCACGCGTCCAAGAATGCGGTTGAAAACCATTTCGATACCTCTTATGAGCTGGAAGCCCTGCTGGAAGCGCGCGTGAAGCGTTCGCTGCTGAGCGAAGTGCAATCAATCTGTCCGCCAGGCGTGACCATCATGAACGTGCGTCAGCCACAGCCGCTGGGCCTGGCTAACTCTATTCTGTGCGCTCGTCCTATGCTGCACGACGAAGCTTTCGTGGTCGTTCTGCCGGACGTGCTGCTGGACGACTCTACTGCCGATCCGCTGCGCTATAACCTGGCCGCGATGGTTGCGCGTTTCGAAGAAACCGGCCACAGCCAGGTGCTGGCGCACCATATGCCTGAAGCCGACCTTTCCGAATACTCCGTGATTAAAACGAAAGAAGTCATGGATAACCCGGGTCAGACCAGCCAGATCCTGGAGTTCGTGGAGAAGCCGGAGCAGCCGCAGACGCTGCAATCCGATCTGGCTGCGGTAGGCCGCTACGTGCTCTCCGCCGATATCTGGGCCGAGCTGGAAAATCTGGAGCCGGGCGCCTGGGGCCGTTACCAGCTGACCGACGCTATCGCCAGCCTGGCGAAAAAGCAGCGTGTTGACGCGCAGCAGCTGACCGGTACCAGCTTCGACTGCGGCCGTAAATTAGGCTACATGAAAGCTTTTGTCTCCTGGGGACTGAGAAATAACGCGCAGGGCCGCGAGTTCCGCGAAGAAATCAAAAAGATCCTCGCTAAGTAATTTCCCATTATTTAAGGTCGCGCCAGCGCGGCCATAAAGGAGTCAATATGGCTATTTTGGTAACGGGCGGAGCGGGCTACATCGGTTCGCACACGGTGCTGACGCTTCTGGAACGCGGCGACGACGTGGTGGTTCTGGATAACCTGAGCAACGCTTCCCGCGAATCTATCGTTCGGGTAGAAAAGCTGACCGGTAAAAAGGCCGTTTTTTGCGAAGGTGATATCCTGGATCGCGCCTGCCTGCGCGACCTTTTCGCTCAGCACAATATCACTGCGGTTATTCACTTTGCTGGTCTGAAGGCGGTTGGGGAATCTACCCGTATGCCGCTGGAATACTATCAAAATAACGTGACCGGCACGCTGGTGCTGCTGGAAGAGATGCGCGCTGCCGGCGTGAATCAGTTTATTTTCAGCTCTTCCGCCACCGTTTACGGCGCGGATGCGCCGGTACCCTACGTTGAGACTACGCCAATCGGCGGCACAACCAGCCCTTACGGTACCTCTAAGCTGATGGTTGAGCTGATCCTGCGTGACTATGCCAAAGCCAATCCGGAGCTGAAAGCCATTGCGCTGCGCTACTTTAACCCGGTAGGCGCGCATGAATCCGGCCAGATTGGCGAGGATCCAAACGGTATCCCTAACAACCTGCTGCCTTATATTGCGCAGGTTGCGATTGGCCGCCTTGAAAAGCTGGGTATCTTCGGCGACGACTATCCGACTAAAGACGGCACCGGCGTACGTGACTATATTCACGTAATGGATCTGGCAGAAGGCCACCTGAAAGCGCTGGATCATCTGTCGGCTATCAGCGGTTATAAAGCCTATAACCTGGGCGCGGGCGAAGGCTATTCCGTACTGGAAATGGTGAAGGCGTTCGAGAAGGCTTCCGGTCGTCCGGTGCCTTACCAGGTCTCGCCTCGTCGCGATGGCGATCTGGCAGCGTTCTGGGCCGACGCCTCGCTGGCAGATAAAGAGCTGAACTGGCGCGTTTCACGCGGCATCGATGAGATGATGCGTGACACCTGGAACTGGCAGAGCAATAACCCTAACGGTTATAAATAAAAAAAGCACAGCGAATGCTGTGCTTCAGGTAAAACGTCGAGCACAGCTTCCGCTGTGCTTTTTTAAATCTTTTCGTCGATCAGATTTTGCAAATACTGACCATAAGAAGTTTTTGACAGTAGTTTTGCCTGTACTGCCACTTCCTCATAATTTAGCCAACCTTTACGCCAGGCGATTTCTTCCAGACAGGCAACCTTCATGCCCTGACGTTTCTCAATAGTATGGATAAACTGCGACGCTTCAATCAGGCTGTCGTGCGTGCCCGTATCCAGCCAGGCGAAACCGCGCCCCAGCAGTTCAACGTTCAGCTGACCTTTTTCCATATACATTTCGTTCAGCGTGGTGATTTCAAGCTCGCCACGATGGGACGGTTTAACCTGCTTAGCCATTTCTACTACGCTGTTATCGTAGAAATACAGGCCAGTGACGGCCCAGTGCGATTTCGGCTTTAACGGTTTTTCTTCAATAGAAAGCGCACGGAAGTTTTCATCGAATTCGACCACGCCAAAACGTTCCGGGTCCATTACCTGGTAACCAAACACGGTAGCGCCGCTTTTTAACTGCGCAGCGGTTTCCAGCTTTTTCCCAAAGCTCTGGCCAAAGAAAATGTTGTCGCCCAGCACCAGCGCGCAGGGATCGCCGGCAATAAATTCCTCACCGATAATAAAGGCCTGCGCCAGGCCATCAGGAGAAGGCTGGACGGCATATTCCAGCTGAATGCCAAACTGACTGCCGTCGCCCAACAAACGCTGAAACGAAGATAGATCGTCCGGCGTGGTGATAATCAAAATTTCTCTGATCCCTGACAGCATCAGTACGGAAAGCGGATGATAGATCATCGGCTTATCGTAGATGGGCAGCAGCTGTTTTGATATGCCGCGGGTAATAGGGTACAGACGCGTTCCGGAGCCTCCGGCTAAAACGATGCCTTTCATAAAATACCTTTTATTTATTTAAACCCAGACGTTCGCCTGCATAGGCGCCGCTCTGCACACGCTGCCACCATTCGCTATTATTCAGATACCACTCAACGGTTTTACGAATACCGGTTTCAAACGTTTCCTGCGGCCGCCAGCCCAGCTCGCGAGCGATTTTGCCGGCGTCAATGGCGTAGCGCATATCATGGCCAGGACGATCGGTAACGTGGGTGATCAGCTCGGCAAAATGGCTCACACCGTTTGGTTTGCCAGCAATCAGCTCATCCAGGATCGAGCAAATGGTTTTCACCACCTCGATATTTTTCCGTTCGTTGTGGCCGCCGATGTTGTAGGTTTCGCCCACTTCGCCTTCCGATACGACTTTATACAGCGCTCGGGCATGGTCTTCGACATAGAGCCAGTCGCGGATTTGCAGGCCTTCACCGTAAACGGGCAGCGGTTTGCCGGCCAGCGCGTTCAGGATAACCAGCGGGATCAGTTTTTCTGGAAAGTGATAAGGACCATAATTGTTTGAACAGTTGGTAATAATTACCGGCAGACCATAGGTACGGTGCCATGCGCGCACCAGGTGATCGCTGGAAGCTTTAGAAGCGGAGTAAGGGCTGCTTGGCGCATAAGGCGTGGTTTCCACGAAAAGATCGTCCGTACCGTGCAGGTCGCCATAAACCTCATCGGTGGAGATATGATGGAAACGGAAAGCAGATTTCTTCTCGCTGGAAAGCGAGGACCAATAAGCTCGGGCCGCTTCTAACAGCGTATAGGTGCCGACAATATTGGTTTCGATAAAGGCAGCCGGGCCATCGATAGAGCGGTCAACATGGCTTTCTGCCGCCAGATGCATAACGGCATCCGGTTGAAATTCTGTGAAGGCTCTTTTCATGGCGGCCGCATCGCAAATGTCAGCCTGAAGGAAGTGATAGCGAGGACTTTGTGAAACGGCAGCTAAAGATTCCAGATTGCCGGCATAGGTCAGGCTATCCACCACCAGTACCGTCGCCTGAATATCGTTAATAAGATGCCTGACGACGGCTGAACCGATAAAACCTGCACCGCCTGTTACAAGAATTTTCATGAATTAAAGCTCACTCATTTGCTATCGCGAAGTTATCCAGCATATTAAGCCGCAGGATCAGAGAGATAACCTGACCACAGGTTAAGAGAGCAAATTATACCTGTAACCACAATCGCCTCAACCATCGAAGGGCAAAAAACACGCGTTTAGTTACAGTTTTTCCCAGTATCATTCCTGCCTGTAACCGCTCATAAGGATATAAAGGCTGATGAGATGTAAATGAGCAGCAGGCGCAAGAATATTTTAAGGGTGCAATGGCGAAAATTTCTTTAAGTCAAGAGCTTATATGACCTTTATATGAAATTCCTTTACAGACAAACTCGTAAGAAAAAAAAGAATTACTGACACAGGGTTCAGCGTCGATCGAGTTAATGCTAAGATCAACCCCTTAAAACTGGCTCTTTTGATTTTGTTGAATGATCCATAAAATACGAATCAGCGCCAAAAGCATGTATTAACGGATGACGAACGGTGTACAAATGAAAGTTACTGAGACGCGTGTACAGGGTGTAAAACTCATCGAGCCAAAGGTTTTTGGCGATGAGCGAGGTTTTTTTCTCGAAACATTCCAGAAAGAGCGTTACCAGGCGTTGCTGGACATAGATTTAGATTTTGTGCAGGACAATCACTCCCGTTCGTCTCAGGGGGTTTTGAGAGGGCTGCATTTTCAAACTTCAAGGCCGCAGGGCAAGCTGGTCCGGGTCGTACGTGGTGAAGTTTTCGATGTGGCGGTAGACATTCGTCCTGATTCGCCTACGTTTGGCCAGTGGGCTGGCGTTTATCTTTCCGAAGAAAATAAAAACCAGTTCTGGGTTCCACCCGGCCTGGCGCACGGGTTCGTAGTGATTTCAGAATTTGCTGATTTTGAATACAAGTGTACAGACTATTATGACCCGCAACACGAAGGCTGTCTGCTGTGGAACGATCCTCAATTGAATATCGAGTGGCCTGTCGCTGAGCCACTACTTTCCGGTAAAGACGCGCAAGGTAAATTGTTCAGAGAGCTGTTCAAATGAAAGTGCTGTTAACCGGTGCATCTGGTCAGGTTGGTTCTTGCTTCCAGGATCTTGCTAAAGAGAAGTTTCCGCAGGTTACGCTGCTGGCTACCGATCGCTCGCAGCTGGATATCTCTGACGCTGCCGCTGTTGAACGGCTTGTCGGACAATTTCAGCCAGACGTTATTTTTAATGCGGCTGCCTATACTGCGGTAGATCGCGCGGAATCCGATCCTGAAGGTGCCTGGAACGTAAATGTACAGGCTGTAGAAAACCTTGCACTTGCCGCTCAGCGCCATCATGCGTTTCTTATCCATATTTCTACCGATTACGTTTTTAATGGAGAAGCAGATAAGCCTTGGGCTGAGGATCATCCCTGCGATCCGCAAAGCATATATGGTTCTACCAAACTGGCTGGTGAGAAAGCGGCGCTGACCTGTGAGCAGGCAATAGTACTGAGGACGTCATGGGTATTTAGCGAATATGGCAATAATTTTCTGAAAACCATGCTGCGGTTGGGTAAAGAGCGCCCCGCACTAAGCATTATTGACGATCAGCGTGGATGCCCTACCTATGCAGGCGATATAGCCAGTGCTGCGATGGAGATAATATTTGCCGCCCCGCGCCCTACAGGTATTTATCACTATAGCGGTGTAGGTGAAACTAGCTGGTTTGGCTTCGCAGAAGCCATTTTACAGAAGGCCTGTGTCGCCGGACTGCTGGAAAAAATGCCTGAGCTGACGCCCATCCCGACCACCCAGTTTCCTACGCCAGCGAAACGACCAAAGTATTCGGTTATGTCTAC
The DNA here is from genome assembly GCF_030433775.1 of Erwinia sp. PsM31. Lineage (NCBI taxonomy): Bacteria > Pseudomonadati > Pseudomonadota > Gammaproteobacteria > Enterobacterales > Erwiniaceae > Erwinia > Erwinia sp. PsM31. The sequence continues at coordinate 185,420 of NZ_JARUWZ010000003.1, read as the reverse complement.
GCAAAAGATTGCAGCAGCAGGCATTATGCCCGTTAGCTGGCTGCCACGTATTGATCTCGTATTGCAAAAGCTGAAGACAAGCCTATCCTGAAAAACCTGGCGTTCGCGCAACATGCAAATCAGAGCAACGGACCGGCACACGGGACAGGTGCTAATTTCAGACAGGTTTAACGATGGATAATAACCCATATATGCAAATAGTCGCCTCAATCGTTCTGTATCGTCATACTCAGGCAGACATCGAGCCAACGCTGGCTTCTTTGTTAAGCGAGGAAACGGTAGAAAAGATCGTGCTGGTGGACAATGGCGGTGCTGACTGGGCTGCAAAGTTGCATCATCCGCGAGTTGACTATATTCGGGCTGAAAGCAACCGTGGGTTTGGCGCGGGACACAATATTGCAATAAAAAAATACCTTAAGCAATCTGAGTATTTTTTAATCTGCAATCCTGATATACGCTTTCATGAAGGATCTGTTTCCGCTTTATATCACGTGGCCAGGCAAAACAAATATAAATTTGTTTCGCCCTCAATTGTTTATTCGGACGGATCAAAACAGTTTAGCTGCCGTCTTTTACCTACGCCAGTAAATTTATTTGTTCGTCGGTTTATCCCGGCATTGGCAAAGGATCTCGATAATAAATATGAGCTGCGAAATGCAGATTTTTCGAAAGTTTTCACTGTACCTTCAGTATCTGGCTGTTTTATGTTTTTAGAATCCGATCTGCTTGCCAGACTGGAAGGTTTTGATGACAGATACTTTATGTATATGGAAGATATTGATCTTTGCCGCCGAGCCCTAAAGTATACAGATATTATTTACTATTCAGATGTCACTGTTACACATCTTTTTAAGAAAGGATCTTATAAAAGTAAATACCTCTTATTGCAACATATTTTATCATCGATAAAATATTTTAATAAATGGGGCTGGTTTTTCGATCCGCTAAGACGTTCAAAAAATAAAGAGTGTTTGAAGTCGGTACCCACCAGGGCCGATACCTAAATACTGTTTGAGGTATTAATAATATGTTCAAAAAATTTATTATGGCAGGTTCAGAGAGGGGAGAGAAATGAGCAACCCTCATTTAAAACAGCGTATTTCCGTCAGGGCGATGCTGGCTTCAATTTTTCGTCATAAGCAATTGATTTATCAAATGACCAAGCGAGAAGTTGTCGGCCGTTATAAAGGCTCCAGCATGGGGCTGGCCTGGTCTTTTCTGAATCCTTTATTTATGCTCGCGGTTTATACCTTCGTCTTTTCCGTAGCCTTTAAAGCCCGCTGGTCCGTGGGCGGTGATGAAAGTAAAACGCAATTTGCACTGATACTGTTTGTGGGCATGATTGTGCATGGTCTGTTCGCTGAGGTGGTAAACAAAGCCCCAACAATTATTTTGGGAAATATCAATTACGTCAAAAAAGTTGTTTACCCCCTTGAAACGTTATCCGTTATCAGCCTGCTTTCCGCTATTTTTCATAGCGTAATTAGCCTGTTTGTCCTGATGCTCGCTTTCTTTACTTTTAACGGCTATCTGCACTGGACAAGCGTCTTTCTACCCGCTGTGTTTATACCTTTGATAATTTTTTGTCTTGGCTTATCCTGGATCCTTTCTTCACTAGGTGTTTATATTCGTGATGTAGGGCAAACCACCATGATCATTACTACCATCATGATGTTTCTCTCTCCGGTATTTTTTCCTATCACGGCTATTCCTGAAAAGTTCCGTATCTGGATTATGCTTAATCCGCTCACTTTTATCATTGAGCAAGCACGTGAAGTTCTAATTTGGGGGCATATACCAAACTGGAAAGGATTATTAATCTATACCGGCTGTGCCTCTGTTATTGCCTGGCTCGGCTTTGCTTTCTTCCAGAAAACCAGAAAGGGATTCGCTGATGTCCTCTAATGAATTTGCTGTCCGCATTGAAGGACTGAGTAAGTGCTATCACATCTACGATCGTCCCAGGGATCGCCTGAAACAATTCGTTCTCCCGCACGCGCGCCGCTTCGCAGGGAAAAGTACCCAAAATTATTTTAAAGAGTTTTGGGCCTTGAGGAATGTTTCTTTTACCATTAACCGTGGTGAAACCGTAGGTATTATTGGCCGCAACGGCGCAGGAAAATCGACGCTGTTACAGATGATCTGTGGGACGCTTTCCCCTACGGCGGGAAGCGTAGAAATCAACGGCCGCGTCGCCGCTCTGCTGGAACTGGGCGCAGGATTTAATCCGGAATTTACCGGACGCGAAAATGTCTACCTCAATGCCAGCGTATTGGGCATGAGCAGAAGCGAAACTGACGCTAAGCTCGACGAAATATTAAGCTTTGCCGATATAGGCAACTTTATCGATCAGCCTGTGAAAACTTACTCCAGCGGCATGTACGTGCGACTTGCTTTTGCCGTGCAGGCCTGTGTGGATCCAGAAATATTGATTGTCGATGAAGCATTGGCGGTAGGCGATATCGGATTCCAGTACAAATGCTTCAAACGAATGGAAGCCTTAAAGAAAAAGGGCACAACTATCCTGATGGTAACGCATTCGACTGGCAGTATCCTGGAATATGCCGATCGCTGCATCGTGATGAAAAACGGCGAATTGGTCGCTGACACCACGGATGTTCTGGCTGCCGTGCTTGCCTATGAAAAAGGCATGATCCTTTCGCAAGCCGAAGCGGTAGAAAATGTTAAGCCTCAAAACGAAACTCTTGCTGCCACGGCTTTCAGTGTCCCAGATCTACAGCGGATTCAGCAGACAGGTATTCATCGTGAAGTCGATGAAAAACGCTTCGGTAGCGCTCGCGCTATTATAGAAAAAATGGCCGTCATCAAGTCTGACGGTACGCCTCTGGAAGAGAAGCCAATGGTGAAAGCCGGTGAGGCGCTCACTTTTAACTTCACCCTGTTGGTTGCGGAGGAAATTAAAGAAGCCGTGCTGGGTATTTCTTTGTCCAGAGCGCAGGGGGGAGACGTTTGGGGCGATAATAATATTGCCGCCGGGCAACCTTTTCATCTTAAACCGGGTAAATATTATATTGATTACAAGGTAACTCTGCCTCTCAATGCGGGTGATTATTTAATCCATTGTGGGCTGGCTTCTTTGGATAATGGACAGCGTGAAGAGCTGGATCAGCGTCGCCCGATGCACAAAATAAAATATTGGGCGCCGCGTGAGCAGGGTGGTGTGCTTTACGCCCCGGTCAAGGTTTCCTTTAAAGAGAGTGCCGACAAATGATTGTCGCCTATTTCCCTTCTTTTCCATTCAGGGGGCAGTCTGCCCCTTATTTATGGATATTTTATAAGCTATTGACGACCTATGGCGATCGACTGCATTTTCTGACTGACGATCTTTATCGTAGAGATATCGATATCTGGCGTCAGTATGAACGCTGGGAATTGCTGGACGATTCGCAAACTCGTCAGGGCTATCGGCTGCCTACTCCGGCAGAACTGGCCGCTATGAGCTTCACCCCTTTTAACAGCGACTTTTTTGTCCGAAAGTTGGCCGAGCATAACGGTAATCCGACGCGTGCGTTTTATGATTACCTCACTACAGAAGATGCTACGCTTGAAAAAGATTTCCATGATACGATTTTGTCAATCGGAAAGGTCGAAGTTGTACTAAACTGGTGTAATTGTCCTTCTTTATCCCTGGCTTGTAAAAAGTTGAATATACCAGTAATGAATATGGAGTTAGGGCCGTTAAGACACCCGGAATACATCTCTACGGGCTACCTTGATTTTAGCGGCGTCAATGGCAACACTGAAGCAGCGACTCGCTATGCGGCCGTGGCGAAAGAATGCCGGTTAGACCTGACGCTTGAAGATTTAAGAGATTTTTTTGCCTCTTCGCCGTTGCCCCCGCTGACAAAAGAATACAAATCAGGCATAGTGCTACAGGTCGAAAATGACTCTAATCTTATTGCTTATGCTAATGGTTTCAATAATCAGGTATTGCTCGATTACGCACGCTTAAACTACGACAGCGATTTTATCGTGCGTAGCCATCCGGGCAGCGCTTTCAGATTAAATGACGAACTTTTTAATGTAGACAAATCAGCTACCAGCATTGATTTTATTGCTCGTTGTAAAAAAATAGTGACTATCAATTCCAGTGTAGGTCTTGAAGCGTTGTTAATGGGCGTGCCGGTTGCTGCTTTTGGCGATTCATCTTTTCGATTTATTTTAGAGGCAGAAGATGAAAAGGAACGTATTAACCGCCTTGGGTTTTACCTGTTTGCTTATCTGGTACCCTATTCCCTTATCTTTGATTTAGACTATATACGTTTCAGGCTCGCTAAGCCCGATGAAAAGGCGATTATAAAAAAACATCTTCAATTTTATGAAAGTGCAGGAAATACAAAATGAATGATAACGATAAGGGATCACTGGCATCCGATATCGAAAACGGCGTTAAGGACCGTAAGATAAAGGAATTAACCTCCAGCATCGCTGCGTTGCAGAATACTATAGCCATGCTGGAAGCTAATCGTGTTGAAACCCAGGCTGGCCATATTGCTTCAGCTAATGACCATTCAACGCTGGAAGCGGAAAATCAGACGCTGAAAGAGCAGGTAGCCGCTCTAATAACCCAGTTGGATGAGGTGCAGGCTAGCCACCGCAAAGCGCTGGCACGCAACGACATTGATCTGTCGAAAACGGTTGACGTCATTGTCCCTGTCTATGCTGGCCTGGAAGAAACCCAGGAGTGTATTGAATCCACGTTGGCTTCAATTCCGGACTGGGCGCAGCTGGTCGTTATTAACGATTGCTCACCGGAGCCGGAGCTGACGGAGTGGTTACGCGCGCGTAGCAGCAATGATGAGTTTATCCTGCTGGAAAACGAAACTAATCTGGGCTTTGTGGCTACAGTCAATCGCGGAATGCAGCTTCACCTGCGTAACGACGTGCTATTACTCAACAGCGACGTTGAGGTGGCGAACGACTGGCTCGAAAGAATCAAAGATGCCGCCTATAGCAAAGAACGGGTAGGCAGCATCACACCGTTTTCAAATAATGCCACTATTTGCAGCTTCCCTAATTTTTGCGAAGATAACGAGCTGTTGCTCGGGCTGGACGTTAAAGCCCTGGACGACCATTTCGCCAGCTATGGCACTCAGGACAACCTGGTTGAGATCCCCACGGGGATCGGCTTCTGCATGTATATTCGTCGCGACTGTTTAAATCAGGTTGGTTATTTCGATGTCGAAACTTTTGGTCGCGGCTATGGCGAAGAAAATGACTGGTGTCAGCGAGCAGATAAGCTGGGTTGGAAAAATTATCATCAGCTGAACGTGTTTGCCTACCATAAAGGCGGCGTCAGTTTTGCCGGTGAGCAGAGCCCACGTAAGCTCAAAGCTATGGAGCTTTTGTCCGAACTGCACCCGAATTATACTGCTGACGTTATGTCCTTTATCGCTGCCGATCCGGCTAAAAAAGCTCGTCAACAGATGATGGCGCGTATTATCGCTACCACGCCGGTCCCTAAAGTGCTGCTGGTCAGCCATAAAATGGGCGGCGGCGTAGTTACCCATCTAAATGAGCTTATTGCGCATTACAAGAATAAAGTGCATTTTTTACTGCTGTCGCCAGGTGAAAAAGAGAATACCTATGCACTGGCGCTAACGGCGGAAGGCGCGGCCAACAAAGACCGGATCATTTTCGATCTGGATCAGGGCACAGATAAATTAATAGATTTGCTGACCTTCGTAGGTATAGGTAATATTCACTATCACCATATTATGGGATTCAGCAAAGAGATCCTGGCGCTGCATGAAAAGCTGAAATGCAGTTATGATATAACGGTACATGACTACTTTTTAATTAACGGCAACCCCACGTTAACCGACCGAAACGGACGCTTCTGCGGCGATGATTTAACCACTATGGATCAGCTCTGCATTGAGCACTATCCAGTGCCAATGTATATGCCGCTGGAAGACTACCGCAAGCATGTCGCCGTCTGGCTACAGGGCGCACAGCGCGTGATTTTTCCATCAATTGATACGCAGGCGCGCTATGCCAATGTATACGATGCGAAAAATTACAATGCGGTCAGCGCGTGGCATATCGACCATCATGTTAAACAGCTTGATGTGCCGGTTAAAGCGCCGCAGCCTTCGCGCAATCTGAATGTCCTCATTATTGGTGCTATCAGCAAAGAGAAGGGCGCTGTTCTTCTGGAAGAAACCGCCGTCGCCCTGAATGGACATCCGGTGAAATTTACCCTGATGGGATATGCTTTCCGTCCGTTACACAGTGCAATTAATACGCTGGGCGGCTATTCAGATGCCGATATCGAAAAAATCATTGAGGAAGTGAAGCCTGACGTGGTCTGGTATCCTGCTCAATGGCCAGAAACCTATAGCTATACGCTTAGCATCGCCCTGGAGAATAGTTTGCCTGTGATCGTGCCTAACATTGGCGCATTCCCGGAGCGGGTTAACGAGCGTCAATATAGCAGAGTCATCCAGTGGGATATGGCGATCCCGGCGCTGAAGGAATTCTTCCTCTCGCTGGCGGCCGATCCGGCACTGCTGAGTAATGGTGAAAATAAGCACAATATACTTGATGATAAAGGCATCAAGCTAAATAAAGGATTTTATCAGGCGGAATACCTCAATCCTGAATGGCAGCGCAAAGGGAAACTCGGCATTATCGATTACAAAACGTTGATCAATCATGTTGAGGTTACCAGGGTAATTAGCGATCAGCTCTCGCAAAAAGAGGTCTATCTGGCGAAACTGTGGAAGCTCATTCAGCTTCCTGGCGTTAAAGTTGTTGCGCGGCTAATCCCTTATCGTTTGCAGCGTTATGTGAAACGGCGATTATCAAATCGTGCTATTCACGAGATTGTTAAATAGTGCCTGGGCCCCCGCATCGCGGGGGCTTTTTATTTCAGAGTGTAAATAATGCTGTCGCGGTTACTATTAATGACTGTTTTTTATTCATTGACATGCTTTATATATGGTTATTACTTAAGCATTAATCTGAAAAGAGTAATAGCTGTGATAGCTTTGAATGTTAATTTTGCTATGTACAATAGAATGGATAATCTCTAAGGTAGAGAGACAGTTCAAGCACTAAAACGAGGGCGATGCAAGCCATTGTTTTTACATGACAGGAGTATGTAATGTCCAAGCAACAGATCGGCGTTGTAGGTATGGCGGTAATGGGTCGTAACCTGGCTCTTAACATCGAAAGCCGCGGCTATACCGTATCCATCTTTAACCGCTCTCGCGAAAAGACTGACGAAGTCATCGCCGAGAACGAAGGCAAAAAGCTGGCGCCTTACTACACCATCGAAGAGTTTGTTGAATCCCTTGAGAAACCTCGTCGTATTCTGCTGATGGTGCAGGCAGGCGAAGCGACTGACAAAACTATCGCTTCTCTGACGCCACACCTCGATAAAGGCGATATCCTGATCGACGGCGGCAACACTTTCTATAAAGACACCATTCGCCGCAACCGCGAGCTGTCTGAGCAGGGCTTCAACTTTATCGGTACCGGCGTTTCCGGCGGTGAAGAGGGCGCACTGAAAGGCCCATCCATCATGCCTGGCGGCCAGAAAGAAGCTTACGAGCTGGTTGCACCGATCCTGGATAAAATTGCCGCGCGTGCCGAAGGCGAAGCCTGTGTTGCCTACATCGGCCCGGACGGCGCTGGTCACTATGTGAAAATGGTGCACAACGGTATCGAATACGGCGACATGCAGCTGATTGCAGAAGCCTACTCGCTACTGAAAAACGCCCTGAACCTGAGCAACGAAGATCTGGCTAAGACCTTCAGCGAATGGAACGAAGGCGAGCTGAGCAGCTACCTGATCGACATCACCAAAGACATCTTCACCAAGAAAGACGAAGAGGGTAACTACCTGGTTGATGTGATTCTGGATGAAGCGGCCAACAAAGGCACCGGTAAATGGACCAGCCAGAGCTCTCTGGATCTGGGCGAGCCGCTGTCGCTGATCACCGAATCCGTATTCGCACGCTACCTCTCCTCACTGAAAACTCAGCGCGTTGCCGCTTCCAAAGTTCTGAGCGGCCCGACCGTGCAGACCGTTTCCGGCGATAAAGCAGAGTTCGTTGAGAAAGTGCGCCGCGCGCTTTACCTGGGCAAAATCGTTTCCTACGCACAGGGCTTCTCTCAGCTGAAAGCGGCTTCCACCGAAAACAACTGGGATCTGAACTACGGCGAGATTGCTAAAATCTTCCGCGCTGGCTGCATCATCCGCGCACAGTTCCTGCAGAAAATTACCGATGCCTATGCGGATAACGCCGACATTGCTAACCTGCTGCTGGCACCGTACTTCAAGAACATCGCGGACGAATACCAGCAGGCGCTGCGTGACGTTGTGGCCTATGCCGTACAGAACGGTATCCCAACGCCAACCTTCTCCGCCGCTATCGCTTACTACGACAGCTACCGTTCAGCGGTGCTGCCAGCGAACCTGATCCAGGCGCAGCGTGACTACTTCGGCGCGCATACCTACAAGCGTACCGATAAAGAAGGTGTGTTCCACACCGAGTGGCTGGATTAAGTTTCTCCGCAGGCTGAAACAGCATAAAGTAAAACCCCACGCTCTGCGGTGGGGTTTTTTTTTGCCCGTTGCCGCTATGCTTTTAAAATATCAGCCGGGAGCGACGGCGCGATACGCTGATAATCCTGCGCGTTCAGCACCACTGATTTCTCCAGCAGTCCGGCGTTAAACGCAATCTCGCTGTTACGCTCGCACAGCGTAGGATCGACGACGACTTTCAGCTCATCATGAAAGCTGAAGGGCGGGATCGCACCAAACACGCAGCCGGTCAGCCGGTCAACTTCCGCCGGGCTGGCCAGCGAGGCGCGCAGGCCACCGACCGCTTTTGCCACCTTGCTTAAATCGGCCTGCTGGTCGGCAGGTAATACCGCCAGAACATATTGCTTAACGCCGTTGCCTTTGACATGGCACACCAGCGCCTTGGCACCCTGACCAACCGCAGTTCCGCGGATGGCCGCGACCTCTTCACATTTGCCGGTCGGCTCATGCGTCATGATCTTATAACGTGCCTGCTGGCCGTCCAGCAGAGTGATTAACTTGTCAAACGTGCTCATCTTGCTCCCTTAATAAAAAAGGCCGGTTTCCCGACCTTGCTATTTGTTGCTATACCCCGGCTTGGTTACTTATGCCGCTGGCGCAGGTTTTCGATCACCGCGCTCAGATTAAGATCCTGATCCTGAAGCAGCACCAGCAGGTGATACACCAAATCGGAAGCCTCGTTGGTCAGCTCATCGCGATCGTTAACGGTGGCAGCGAGCGCGGTCTCCACGCCTTCTTCACCGACTTTCTGCGCGATGCGCTTGGTGCCGCTGGCGTACAGGCTGGCGGTATAGGAACTGGCCGGATCGGCGTGCTTGCGTTCGGCCAGCAGCTGTTCCAGCTGATACAGGAAAGCCCAGTCGGCGGCGGCAGGCGAGAAGCAGCTGCTGGTGCCGCGATGGCAGGTTGGACCAACCGGGTTGACCAGCAGCAGCAGCGTATCGTTATCGCAGTCTGGCGTGATGCTGACAACGTTAAGAAAGTGTGCCGAGGTTTCGCCCTTGGTCCACAAACGCTGTTTGGTACGCGACCAGAAGGTCACTTTACCGGTCTCCAGCGTTTTCGTCAGCGCTTCCTGATTCATATAGCCGTGCATCAATACTTCGCCGGAGACGGCGTGCTGCACGATAGCCGGCATCATGCCGTCGGTTTTTGCCCAGTCAAGTTGGGCAAGCTGTTGTTCTGTTAACACGCGCGGATCTCCACACCCTGGTCGAGCAGAAAAGCCTTCAGCTCGCCGATATTAATAATTTGCTTATGGAAAACGCTGGCTGCCAGCGCACCATCGACGTTGGCGTCGCGGAAAGCCTCAAGGAAATGCTCCATGGTGCCCGCGCCGCCGGAAGCAATTAATGGCACCTTGCAGACCTCGCGGACTTTTTGCAGCTGGGTCAGATCGTAGCCGTTACGCACGCCGTCCTGATTCATCATATTCAGCACGATTTCGCCCGCGCCGCGCTGCTGTACTTCCTGTACCCAGTCCAGCGTTTCCCAGGTTGTGACCTGGGTACGCGCTTCATCGCCGGTATACTGATTCACATGGTATTTGCCGCTTTCGCTGTCGTACCAGGTATCGATACCGACCACGATGCACTGCACGCCAAAGCGATCCGCCAGCCGCGTGATCAGCTCAGGATCGGCCAGCGCCGGTGAGTTAATCGAGATTTTGTCCGCGCCGAAAGAGAGAATTTGCGCCGCGTCTTCCGCCGATTTAATGCCGCCCGCCACGCAAAAAGGAATATCGATCACTTCCGCTACGCGAGCTACCCAGCTTTTATCCACCACGCGACCGGCCGAAGAGGCGGTAATATCGTAAAATACCAGCTCGTCCGCGCCTTCCTGCGCGTAGCGCTGCGCCAGCGGCACGATATCGCCGATGATCTCATGATTGCGGAACTGCACGCCTTTGACCACCTGGCCGTCACGCACGTCCAGGCAGGGGATTATCCGTTTTGCCAGCATGTTATCGCCTCCGATACGTTGAATTTACCTTCCAGCAGAGCACGGCCGACAATCACGCCCGCAGCGCCACAGCCGCGCAGGGCACGAATATCCTCCAGCGAGCCGATGCCGCCGGAAGATTGAAAGGCGATTTGCGGATAGCGGGCCGAGACTTCACGATACAGCGCCACGTTAGAGCCGCCGAGCGTGCCGTCGCGGGAGATATCGGTACAAAGCACATGTTTCAGGCCATAAGGCCGAAACTGTTCGATAACTTCTTCCAGCGTCACGCCAGCCGCTTCCTGCCAGCCGCTGATCGCTACTTCTTTGCGGTTAGCCGCGTCGATACGCACATCCAGCGCCAGCACGATAGCCTCCGCGCCGTACTGCTTAAACCAGCGCTGCACTTCTTCGGGGTTTTTTACCGCCGTAGAGCCAACCACCACGCGCGTGGCGCCCGCCTCCAGCAGCGCCTCCACATCTTCCCGTGTGCGGATGCCGCCGCCAACCTGTACCGGCACGCCGACGCCCGCCAGCAGGGTTTTCAGCAGCGGGATCTGCCGCGCCGCCGGATCTTTCGCGCCGGTCAAATCGACCAGGTGCAGTACCTGGGCGCCCTGAGCCTCGTATTCCTGCAGGCGCGGCAGAGGATCGCTGCCGTAGTCGCGCTGCTGACCGTAATCGCCCTGATGCAGCCGCACCACTTTTCCTTCAATTAAATCCAATGCGGGAATAATCACTTACATCTCCAGGAAGTTTTTCAGCAGCTGCGCGCCAGCCGCGCCGGAACGTTCCGGATGGAACTGGACGCCGAAGAAGTTATCTTTCTGCACCGCGGCGGTAAAAGGCTCGCCGTAGTTGCACTGCGCGATGGTGCAGGCATTTACCGGCATAGCGTAGCTGTGCACAAAATAGAAGTACGCGCCGTCGGGAATGCCGCGAAACAGATGGTTGCCTGCCTGAGCAGTAATCTGGTTCCAGCCCATATGCGGCAGCGGCAGCCCGCAGTCGTTCATCTGCTCAACCGCCTGATCGATAATCCCCAGCGTGGTGACGCCGTTGCTCTCCTCGCTGTGCGAGCCAAGCAGCTGCATCCCCAGGCAGATCCCCAGCACCGGCTGGGTACAGGCTTTAATCAGCTCGATCAGCTCGCGCTCGCGCAGCTGATCCATCGCCGCCTGCGCCGTACCGACGCCCGGCAGCAGCAGCTTGTCGGCCTGCAGCACGACGTCGGCCTCGCGGCTGACCACTGGCTCATAGCCCAGGCGCTGGATCGCCCATTTAACGGAGGAAAGGTTGGCGCAGCCGGTATCCAGGATCACCACGTTCATTACAGCACTCCTTTCGAGCTGGGCAGGGTATTGCCTTCCACGCGGATCGCCTGGCGCAGCGTGCGGCCAAAGGCTTTAAACAGGCTCTCCACGCGGTGGTGATCGTTCTTGCCTTTGGTTTTCAGGTGCAGCGTGCTGGCCATGGTATAGGAAAGCGAGCGGAAGAAGTGTTCCACCATCTCGGTGCTGAGATCGCCCACGCGCTGATAGCTGAACTCGGCTTTATATTCCAGGTGCGGACGGCCGGAGATATCGAGCGCGCAGCGCGCCAGGCACTCGTCCATCGGCAGCACAAAGCCGAAGCGGCCGATGCCGCGCTTGTCGCCCAGCGCTTTCAGCAGCGCCTCGCCCAGCGCCAGGCCGGTGTCTTCCACCGTGTGGTGATCGTCGATATAGAGATCGCCTTTCACCTCAATATTCATGCGGAAGCCGCCGTGGGTGGCGATCTGATCCAGCATATGGTCAAAGAAGCCCACGCCGGTATTGAACTGGCTGTTGCCTTCGCGATCCAGCCAGACCTCTACTTTAATCTGTGTCTCTTTGGTGTTGCGGTTCACCAGCGCGTGACGATCGCGTTTGGTCAGCTGCTGCTGAATACCCTGCCAGTTAAGGCCTTCCTTAGAGTAGTGCAGCCCCTGAATGCCCATATTACTTGCCAGCTGCAGGTCGGTGGTGCGATCGCCGATAACATAGCTGTTAGCGGTATCCAGCACGCCTTCCGCCAGCCATGCCGTGACCAGTTTGGTTTTCGGTTTACGGCAGTCGCAGCCGTCTTCCGGCAGATGCGGACAGATCAGCACGTCATCAAAGCGGATGCCCTGCGAGCTTAAAACCTGCATCATCAGCTGGTGCGGGCCGTCAAAATCCGCCTGCGGGAAGCTGGCGGTACCCAGCCCGTCCTGATTGGTGATCATCACCAGTCGATAACCGGCATTTTGCAGCGCCAGCAGGGCAGGGATCACGTCCGGCTCAAAGGCCAGCTTCTCCATGCGGTCAACCTGATAATCTTCCGGCGGTTCGGCGATAATCGTTCCGTCGCGATCGATAAAAAGAACTTTCTGGCTCATGCTTGCTCCATGGATGCGGACGCGCCGGATAACTTTTGCAGCGCGGAGATAACGCGGTCACACTCTTCAGCCGTGCCGACGGAGATGCGCAGGCAGCCCGCCAGTCCCGGCTGTTTGTTCTGGTCACGCAGAATAATGCCCTGATCCCACAAGGTTTTAAAGACCAGCGCGGAGTCAGTGAAGCGGGCCAGCACGTAGTTGGTCTCGCTGGGGAATACTTTTTCCACGCAGCGGCAGTCGCGCAGATCGCTAATCAGCTTGTCACGCGTCGCCAGCAGCTCGCCAACGTGCTCTTTCATCAGGGCGACGCCCTGTTCGCTCAGCGCCTGGGCAGCGATATCGGCTACCGGCGTGGAAAGCGGGTAAGGCGCGATAACTTTTAATAGCAGCGCAATAACTTCGGCGTTGGCCAGCGTAAAGCCGCAGCGCAGTCCGGCCAGCGCAAACGCCTTGGAGAGCGTACGCAGGATCACCAGGTGCGGATATTCCTTCAGCCAGCCGGTCAGCGTCGCCGTCGGGCAGAACTCTATATAGGCTTCGTCTGCTATCACCAGCGCCTTGCCGCGCGTCATCTCCAGCAGCTGGCGGATGGCCTCCGGCTTCACCAGGTTGCCGGTAGGATTGTTCGGGCTGCACACGTAGACCAGCTTCACGCCGTCAAGTTTTTCAGCAATGGCGGACAGGTTAAGCTGCCAGCCCTCCTGCGCGGGCACGGTGCGGTATTCCACGCCCAGCGTTTCGGCGCTGACGCTGTACATGCCGTAGGTCGGCGGGCAGAACAGCACGGCGTCTTTGCCCGGCTCGCAAAATGCGCGCATCAGCAGCTCGATGCCTTCGTCCGCGCCACGGCTGACCAGCACCTGCTCCGGCGACAAACCCGCATAGGCCGCATAGCGCTCAATTACGGCTTTCGGCTGGCACTCGGGATAGCGGTTCAGCGTCTGCTGGCGGAGGTCGAACGGCACCGCCAGCGGATACTCATTGGCGTTGAGCCAGACATCGCCGCTGCCGCCAAGACGACGAGCGGACTGATAGGGCGTCAGCTGGCGCACGTTGGCGCGGGCGAGATCTTCAATCTTGCTCATTGCTTCTCCTTCAGCGCGGCAACGCGCAGCGTCACGGCGTTTTTGTGGGCGGTCAGCTGCTCGGCGGCGGCCAGGGTTTCAATGGTCGGCGCCAGATTTAAAAAGCCCTGCGGCGTCAGCTCCTGCACCGTCATCCGCTTCTGGAAATCGGCCAGACCCAGGCTCGAACAGGTCGCCGTAAAGCCATAGGTCGGCAGCACGTGATTGGTGCCGGAAGCGTAATCGCCGGCGGATTCCGGCGACCAGTCGCCCAGAAACACGGAACCGGCGCTGGTGATGTCTGCAACCAGATCGCGCGCCTGGCGCGCCTGGATAATCAGGTGTTCCGGCCCGTAGCGGTTGCTGATTTCAACGCACTGCGCCAAATCTTTCGCCACGATCAGGCGGCTGGCGGCCAGCGCCTGACGAGCTGTTTCGGCGCGCGGCAGGCTGGCCAGCTGCTTTTCTACCGCGTCGGCGACCGCTTCGGCCATCTGGCGATCGGGCGTTAACAGGATTACCTGCGAATCGGGGCCGTGCTCCGCCTGAGAAAGCAGATCGGAGGCGACAAAATCCGGCGTGGCTTCACCATCCGCAATCACCAGCACCTCGGAAGGGCCGGCAGGCATGTCAATCGCCGCGCCGTCAAGACGCTGGCTGACCTGACGTTTCGCTTCGGTCACCCAGGCGTTGCCCGGCCCGAAGATTTTATCGACCTTCGGCACGGATGCGGTGCCCAGCGCCATGGCGGCGATAGCCTGCGCGCCGCCGACCTGAAACACCTCCTGCACGCCACACAGCTTAGCGGCATATAAAATTTCGTCGGCGATCGGCGGCGGCGAGCAGAGCACCACGCGCTTGCAGCCGGCAATGCGGGCGGGGGTCGCCAGCATCAGCACGGTAGAGAAGAGCGGGGCAGAACCGCCGGGAATATACAGGCCGACGGACGCTACGGGACGGGTGATCTGCTGACAGCGCACGCCGGGCTGGGTTTCAATATCCACTTCCGGCAGCTTTTGTGCCTGGTGAAATTTATCGATATTGGCGACCGCCACCGCCATCGCCTGTTTGACCTCATCGCCAAGCCGCGCTGACGCCGCATCTATCTCTTCGCTGGTGACGCGCAGCGCCTCAACTTCGGTCTTGTCAAAAGCGGCGCTGTAGTAGCGCAACGCCTCGTCGCCTTCCGCTTTTACCTTTTCCAGGATAGCGCGCACGCTGGCGGTAATGTTTTCAGAAGCGGAGATAGCCGGACGAGTCAGCAGCACCTGCTGTTCTTCGGCGCTGCACGCCTGCCAGTCAATCGGGGTCATCATCGCTTACTCCATCATCTTCTCAATAGGCAGCACGAGGATGGAGCTGGCGCCCAGCGCTTTCAGTTTCTCCATCGTTTCCCAGAACAGCGTTTCGCTGCTCACCATGTGCATGGCGACGCGGCTCTTGTCGCCCGCCAGCGGCAGAACGGTTGGACGCTCCGCGCCCGGCAGCAGAGCGATGATATCTTCCAGACGCTCGCTCGGCGCGTGCAGCATGATGTACTTGGATTCACGTGCCTGGATGACGCCCTGAATGCGGGTCATCAGCTTGTCGATTAGCTCCTGCTTGGCGGCAGGCATTTCGCCGTCGCGCTGGATCAGACAGGCTTTAGAGCGGTAAATAACTTCGACTTCGCGCAGGCCGTTGGCTTCCAGCGTCGCGCCGGTGGAAACCAGGTCGCAAATGGCGTCGGCCAGGCCGGCGCGAGGTGCCACTTCGACGGAGCCGTTCAGCAGGCAGGATTTAAAAGCGACGCCCTGTTTGTCGAGATACTTTTTCAGCAGGTGAGGATAAGAGGTGGCGATACGGGCATTTTGCAAACACTGCGGGCCGGTATATTCATCATCAACCGACATCGCCAGCGACAGGCGGCAGCCGCCGAAATCAAGACGTCGCAGCAGGGCATAACGAGGATCTTCGCCCTGCGCGCGGCGGGTCAGCAGCTCTTCTTCCAGCACGTTTTCGCCGATAATGCCCAGGTCCACGACGCCATCCATCACCAGCCCCGGAATATCGTCATCACGCACGCGCAGGATGTCGATCGGCATGTTCTCGGCAAAGGCGATCAGACGCTGCTGCTGCAGGTTGATTTTGATGCCGCAGCGGGCCAGCAGCTCGCGTGATTCATCGCTTAAACGGCCTGATTTCTGCATAGCTATGCGTAAACGTTTGTTATCTAACATCGGTGCTTATCCTCTTTTCCTGTCTGCTCGATTTAACCGGCCAGCGTTGTTCATCCTTTCAGGCCCGGGCCTGCGCCCATAAAAAAAGCCCCCGGAAGGCGATCTTCCGGGGGCTTTTTTTGCGTTCTGCACCGCTGGAAGATCTGAATGTCTCCCAGCACACATCGCCTGAAAGACTAGTCAGGATGATGGTGATGATGGTGGTTGAACTGAACGCGTGTCATAGTCTTCTCAAATAGGGTTGAATGATTATTCATTTCGTGACCAATAACCTAACTCAGGACAAATGTCGGGCGCAACACTTTTTTATCATTGATGACAGATAAAAAGGCTTAACCGATTGTTGTTGACGAAAGGCTGGCGTAGTTTTAGGGCATGGTTGAGAAAGCAGGGAACAAAGATGAAAAAAGTGGCGATTGTAGGACTGGGCTGGCTGGGGATGCCGCTGGGGCTGGCGATGACGGCGCGAGGCTGGCAGGTCACCGGCAGCAAAACCACGGCTGACGGCGTGGAGGCGGCGCGCATGTGCGGGCTGGAAAGCGTGCTGCTGACGCTGACGCCGGAACTGGAGTGCGATCCCGACGATCTTGACGCGCTGCTGGACGTGGAGGCGTTGGTCATCACCTTACCTGCCAGCCGCACGGCGGAGGGCGGCGAAAATTATCTGCTGGCGGTTCAGCAAATCGTGGACAGCGCGCTGGCGGCAAACGTGCCGCGCATTGTTTTTACCAGCTCCACTTCTGTTTACGGCAGCGGAGATGGCGAGATGAACGAAGACAGCCCGCTTGAGCCGGTTACGGTAGCGGGTAAGACGCTGAAAGAGCTGGAAACCTGGCTACATAATCTGCCGGGCACCTCGGTAGATATTCTGCGGCTGTCCGGCCTGGTGGGGCCGCAGCGGCATCCGGGCCGCTTCCTGGCGGGTAAAACCGATTTAGGCGACGGCTCACACGGCGTTAATCTGGTGCACCTTGAAGATGTGGTTGCCGCTATTATCCTGCTGCTGGAAAACGGCGAAGGTGGAAGAACTTATAACCTGAGCGCGCCGCATCATCCTGCCCGCAAAGATTTTTATCCGGCGGTTGCCCGTCAGCTGGGGCTGACGCCGCCGACATTTCTTGCAGAAGCGGGCGAGGCAACGGGCAAAATCATCAACGGCGAGCGTATCTGCAAGGAGCTGGGTTTCAGCTACCGCTATCCCGATCCATTGAAAATGCCGTTACGGTAAATCACGCATAATGATAACCAGTTTGGAATACCTGTTTCTGATGAAGGATATCAGAAGTAATGTTGACAGGCTGTTATATTGCGTCCTGGATTAAGGTTACCAGAGACATTTTCATTAAAGGGAATGTCTCGGTATGGAAACTCTGATAAAATTGTATCTAAAAGGGCGAAGTCATGGATAAGCCCTAATCCACCCACACCGTTTTCTCCCCTGGATTGATTTAATTAAAAATAATGGTTACAAAAAGCTCATTCTTGTTGCAATATATTTAAACTTTTTTTGCGGGTTGAATCAGAAATGATTAAAAGCAGAATGAACAACATAGTTGTAGTCGGCGGCGGTTTTTTTGGTTTGTATCTGGCCGAGCAACTTGCGTTAAAAGGTAATGATGTCACAATTTTTGAGAAGTCTCCCCTGCTGATGTCACGGGCTTCCTATGTTAATCAGGCGCGCGTCCACAACGGTTACCACTATCCGCGAAGTATTCTTACAGCATTGCGCTCGCGTGTTTCCTTTCCTCGTTTTGTCAGCGAATTTCAGGATTGTATTGAAAGTGATTTTCAAAAATACTACCTCATTTCAGGCCACTTGGGTAAAGTCACGGCCGATCAGTTCAAACGTTTTTGCG
Source organism: Erwinia sp. PsM31 (assembly GCF_030433775.1). Taxonomy (NCBI): domain Bacteria; kingdom Pseudomonadati; phylum Pseudomonadota; class Gammaproteobacteria; order Enterobacterales; family Erwiniaceae; genus Erwinia; species Erwinia sp. PsM31. The sequence goes on along the minus strand of NZ_JARUWZ010000003.1, from coordinate 167,367 downwards.
GCCGGATAGGTGCCGATTGTGAAGAAGCACCTGCGAAAGTGAAGCAATTAGTCAACCCTGCAATGATTGACGCTGTATTCACGACTACAGAGTTTGCGTTCGATTCACATAAGCTACGTACGATCATGCTAGAGCGTTTACAGGTGGCTAATGTCAAAATCGTGCTTAACACTGATGTTACACAGGTGATGCCGGCAGGTAATGGTCTGTCCGTTCAGGTAAACTCAGCGGGGTCCGTCGATGAAGTTTTCGCTGATCATGTATTCAATTGCACTTACTCACGTATCAATTATTTATTAGAATCATCGGGTATTGAGCTCATTCCTTTGAAACATGAGATGACGGAGATGTGCCTTGTGGAAGTACCTGATCATCTCAAAAAAATAGGCATAACGGTGATGTGCGGCCCCTTTTTCTCGGTAATGCCGTTTCCTTCAACAGCCTGGCACTCGTTTAGCCACGTGCGCTACACACCGCATTATCAGTGGTCAGATGCGCTTGGGGAAGATTACCAGGACTCACAGAAACGATATGACGAAGATGAACGTCACAGTGCCTGGCGTTATATGATTGCTGATGCGCAACGCTACATTCCGTCATTGAGTGAATGCCAATATCAAAAGTCCATATGGGAAGTGAAAACTATTTTACCGCGCAGTGATTCTGATGATTCAAGACCCATATTGTTTAAGCCGAATCATGGATTACGGGGATTACATTGTATCATGGGTGGCAAAATAGATAACATATACGACGCTCTTCAGGAAGTAGAGCGCGTCATTGAACTGAGTTGATATTATGAAAAGCGAATCTTTCGTTTCCGTTGTTGTCGTGGTTCAGTCGCGGCTCCAGGAAATAAATGAACAACTGTTCAGGTTGCATATGCTCCTCGATAAAAACTATACAGATTACGAAATGGTTATTATCGCGTCAGGGGTATCTTCAACGAACGCACAGGATGAAGACAATCTTTTGCGAGTTATTCCGAGTATGAGAATTATTCATCTTTCAGCTGCTGTAGATGTAGATGTGGCGCTGGCGGCTGGCCTTGAAAATGCTATTGGTGATTTTGTTGTTCTCTGGAACCCCTGTTCCGATCCGGTTGAAGTCATTCCTCAACTTGTTACGCAATGTCGACAAGGGCATGATGTGGTCATTGGCGTTACCAATAGCACAAAATCCTTTTCTTATCGCCTGTTACGCAAACTAATTAATGGGGCTCTGCGTGCTATTGAATATGAACTTCCGACTAACTCTACTGGGCTACGCTGCCTGAGTCGTAGGGCTGTTAATGCTGTAACGCGCATTGGACGTTTCCATCATCAATTTTATTTACGTATACAAAAAACGGGATATCCGGCGGGCGCTTTTCCATATACACCCATAATGGAAGCGGAAGGACTGGGAATGCTAAAGTCAGTAAGACGTCTGTTACGCTTGATGGTATTCAATTCACCCAGGCCTTTACGTTGGATGTCCGCAGTAGGTTTTTGCGGCAGCCTGGCAGCATTTGTTTTTGCTGGCTATAGCGTTCTGATCCATTTGATTAACGGTCATGTAGTTGAAGGATGGACTACAATTGTACTTTTTATGTCCCTTCTTTTCACATTGCAGTTTATCATGATGGCCTTTTTTGGCGAATATTTGGGAAGGTTACTGGATGAAAGTAGCGTACAGTCTGAATATGCTGTTGTTTATGAAAGAAATAGCGAAGTTATGTTAAATACTGACAGGGTGAATGTACTTAGCGAATCACTTTCATCAGGTAATAATTCGGTGCAAACCGGGCGTAATAAATAGTTCAAGGTGATATATGGATGCTTTAATTGGATATTCGGGTTTCGTTGGCTCAACGCTTTTAAAACAAAGGAGTTTTTCTTTCCTCTATCGCTCAATAAATATTGATGAAATTTGTGGCAAGGAGTTTGATATCGTAGTATGTGCAGGGGCACCAGCGCAAAAATGGCTGGCTAATCAACACCCACAGGATGATTTAGACAAAATAAACTCTTTAATCGATAAGCTAAGTAAAATCAAATGCCGAAAATTCATCCTGATTAGTACAGTGGATGTCTTTAAAAAGCCGATAGGTGTTGATGAAAACAGTAAGGTTCAGGAAGAGGGGTTGCACCCTTATGGCTTACATCGACGCTATCTGGAAAAATTTGTTGAGTCACATTTCGAAGGGGCTTTAATTGTTCGCTTACCAGGTTTGGTTGGGCCGGGGTTACGTAAAAATATTATTTATGATTTCCATAACAACAATAATATCACACAAATTGAAAGTCGGGGCGTTTTTCAATTCTATCCCATGATTAATCTCTGGTACGATATCGATATAGCTGTTAAAAACAATCTTAAATTGTTGCATTTGAGCGCTGAGCCTGTTTCTGTTGCTGAGGTGGCTAAAGAGGCATTCAATCTCGATTTTAAAAATCATATTACTGAAAGCCCTGGCCACTATGATATGAAAAGCCTTCACTCGGCACTGTTTTCAGGCGGCAGCGCGTATCAATACAGTAAGCGTGAAACTCTGATGGCAATACGAGCTTATGCTCAGTCCGAATTAAAAAGAAATGGCGTTGACTCATGAAAATATCCATATCAAATATCGCCTGGGATAAAGAAGAAGATGCCGCAGTTGCTTCACTGCTGAATAAGTATGGCGTCAACGCTATTGATATTGCGCCAGGGAAATATTTCCCAGATATTCTTACCACCAGTCATGAGCAGATTGAATTGGTAAAAAGCTGGTGGTCACAGCGCGGTATTACTATCACAGGAATGCAATCTTTGTTGTTTGGCACACAAGGATTTAATATTTTCGACGATGAAGACACTCGTCAGAAAATGCTTGCCCATCTTACAGCCATTTGCCGTATAGCTGCAGGAACAGGCGCAACAAAGCTGGTTTTTGGCTCCCCTAAGAACAGGGACAGGAAACAGCTATCCGATGCTCAGGTAGAGAAGATAGCGGTAAGTTTTTTTCGCGAACTCGGTAATATTGCTCAATATTTTGGCGTGGTAATTTGCCTTGAGCCTAACCCTACACATTATGGTGCCAATTTCATGACTACGGCTTTAGAAACAGCATGCGTTGTGAAAGCAGTTAACCATGCTCACATTCGTATGCAGCTTGATACAGGCGCAATATCTTTAAATAAAGAAAAAATATCTACGTTGTTAAAGGAATACCAAGCCTTGATTGGTCATATTCATATCAGTGAGCCTAATCTTGTCCCACCAACCGCAAAGAATGGAATGCATGAAATTTTAAGCAGCCAGCTCAAAAAAAACCTTCCAGAAATGTACGTGACCATTGAGATGTTGACTGACAAAAAAAATCGCCTGAATACTATTGAGCAAACTTTGAAGTTTATTTCCGCGCAATATGGTGAAATGCAATGAAATGGTTAGTCCTGCTCTTAGGAATTGCAGCAAACAGTTCAGCGAGTGTTTTGATCAAAATGGCGATGATACCGCCAAGAAAGTTTCCATCTTTAAGCGAGCCGTTATCGGCTTTATATAACTGGCCATTTTGGCTGGGATTAATACTTTACGGGCTGGCTTTTGTTCTTTATGCCGCAGCGTTAGCTTTTTTACCACTGAATGTTGCTCACCCAATTTTGACATCCGGAGCAGTAGCTTGCGTTGCTTTACTTTCTTTCATTATATTTCGTGAACCTTTCTACTGGACAACCGCTCTTGGTATCGCCCTGGTGATGGCTGGCGTCGTCCTGATTACAGCTAAATTTAAATAGGAATTTTAAAGGCTATGTCAAATCTTCAAGCTCGCACAGAATGGCAAGTTCCTGCTTATAAAACATCATTGTGGGAAGGTAAAAATCATCCCTGGTGTGTGGTTATACCTGTTATTAATGAAGGTGAGCGTATTACTAGTCTATTAAGTCGAATGGCTGAAATAAACGTGAGTTCTTACGCTGACATCATTATTATTGACGGTGGCAGCCAGGATGGCTCCTTAGCTTTGGATAAATTAAAAAAATACCGGGTTAGTGGTCTGTTAGTTAAGACAGGGAATGGTAAATTGAGTGCTCAATTACGCTGCGCTTATTCTTTTTGTCTGGATCAAGGTTATAAGGGTATTGTTACTATAGATGGTAATGATAAAGACGATCCTGAAGCTATTCCACGCTTTATTTCTGCTTTGGAAAAGGGGGTAGATTTCGTTCAAGCTTCTCGTTTTATTAGCGGCGGCGTGGCGGAGAATACGCCTAAATCTCGACATTTTGCTATTCGCTTAATCCATGCCCCTTTACTAAGCCTGTCTTCAGGCTTCAGATGGACTGACACAACTCAGGGATTCCGTGCATACAGTAGCAAAATGTTGGCCGATCCGCGTATAGCACCGTTTCGTGATGTTTTTATGAGTTATGAACTTCTTGCCTATCTGTCTTATCGTGCTCCTAAGTTAGGTTATAAGTGTACTGAAATGGCAACTGTCAGGAGATATCCGAAGGGTGAGGTGCCCACTAAAATTAGCAGCTTTCGCGGCAATTATGCGGTTTTGAAAACGCTGTTTGATGCATGCCTGGGTAAATTTAATCCAAAGGACTGAGCTATGTTGATAAAAAGTACTATGAGCTCAATAAAAACCACTAACGCAAAGCTTTTTGCGGTTATTTTTTGTCTCCTTTTCGCATATCTACATTCTAACCCTATGAATGGGAATTCTATTCGCGGTGTTGAACAGTGGATTAATATGACAAATTCCATGTTTTATGGGAATAAGGATTTCTTATTTAGCTATGGGCCACTTTATTGGCTGACCGGAGGCACTGTCACGCAATATAGTGAACTAACCTATTGGCTCTCGCTAACATTTATGAGCCTCGTAGCAGCAACATTTTGGTTTCTCCTTATCAAGTTGACTAAAAGCATTCACGCATGGTGTGCTTTTATTATTGTTTTTTTTCTATATCTTAATAATCTGATGTTCCCTTCTGTTTTTTTGTTATGGCCTTTTTTATTGGTCGTGCTTTTTGAAAATCATAAGGGTGTAAAACGTCAGGGCATGGCTTTACCATACTCTCTGAAAATAATAATATTTTTAGGGCTGGTAACAGGTGCTTTCTTTTACGTGCGATTTCTTTATGGAATGGTGGCTGCAGCGACTTTTGGTAGTTATTTTTTGTATAAATCTATTCAATATAAAAAACCAGGGGTGATTTTTTACTTTGTTATCGCTTTGTTTTTAGCTTACGTAGCGGTAGGTTTAGCTATATTTCATGATTTAGTTAGCATGAAAGATTATATCACTATCAATTCGCAATTGAATTTTGGTAATGCGGTTGATATGACGTATGATAATGTCCTGCCAATTGGGATTTATATTGCATTTATTATTATTTTTTTTGCAATGAATTTGTTTTTAATTTCACATTATCCTGCGTTGATTCTAACATTTAATGGTTTAATGATTATATTTATCAAACTAGGCTTTGGAAGGGCTGATCATTATCTTAATTATTTTATTATACCAATTTCAGTTATCGCTATGATAACTTGCTTTAATAGCAGAAAAAGATGGTTTGGAGTGTTTGTGACAGTCTTGGGTTCCTTGGTTTTTATCTCATTTGTTCCTGTGGTTGCAGGGTTTTCTATAGCTAAACCTTTTTATAAACATGAGGATTTCAGTAAAAGCCCTGAACAAAGAATTGCTGAAAAATATAAAAACTATCTGCTTCCTGAAAGTATTCTTGCTATTATCGGTAAGGCCAGTGTTGATGTTTATCCTTATAATAATGAATTTGTTTTTGCAAACCATCTTAACTATAAAAATCGACCGCTCTTTCAAAATTATATGACGTTGACGCCAATACTGGATAAAATGAATCAACATTATTTTGAAAGTAATAATCGGCCAGAGTTTGTTATATGGCATGCGGGGCAAAACTGTTTTAATGAAACATGCAATAGTTTTGAAGGATTTGACGGGAAATATGCATTAAATGAAGATCCTTTAACCACGAACGCTATCATGTTAAATTATCATGTTGTGCAGCACTTTATAGACAAGAATAATAAACCTGTGATGTTACTACAGGCGAATAAAGGCCTTGTCCATTATCAACCAAACATTTCCTTCTCAGGTAATGAAAAATTTGATCGCTGGATTGATGTTCCTAATTCTGTTCACGGAATAGTAAAAATAATCCCACGTTTTAAATTAACAAATTATGCTAAAATGAAAAACCTGATGTTTCGTGGTGATGTTCTTTATGTGCATTACTTACTCTATTCTGGAGAGGAAAAAAAGTTCAGGTTGAATATTCTCAACGCTGGCAGTGGGGTTTTGGCTTCACCATTATTAAACTCTTTCCCCTATGTAGGGGATAAAGTAAAAAAAATTAAGTTTACTGCCACTTCATCAAATTACTTCTATCCTGAGTTTAAATATAGTTGGGAGAATCTTTCTTTAGAGAATATGGATATTCATTCTTCTTATCCTGGTGAGATTATTTCTTCACCGGATTACGAAGGTGAGAGGACATCAGCCAGCTGTGAAGGGTATCTCGAAAGTGTTAAATTTTCTGCGCAAAACAATCAGCGTCAGGTTTCTATTGTAGGGTGGAGTAAAGTTCCTTTAGCTGAAGACACTGCCCCCGACGACATTTTTGTGCATAATGTTGACGAGAAGGGTAAAGAATATTTTGTCAGAACACGGATCGTGGCGCGTGAAGATGTAGCCAGCCACTTTAAAAACAATAAGTTACGCCTTACAGGCTTTGAGGTTCAATATGAGCTTCCTGAAGTTACAGGGGAAAACGCTTTAGGTCTGGCTGTGTTGCAAGGACATAAATTTTATACTTGTAAGAATCTGAGCTATCGCTATCGATAAAAGATTATACTCTTGAGAGTAGCGTCATTTTACCGCCCCGAGAATGTTATGAATCACTTTCAGCGGGCGGTTTCTATTAAGTACGCTGGAAAATAAGCAAATCAATCCGGGAATAATTAAAAGTTTAAGGGTAAATTTTCTATCCTGTTCGATCTTTTGCCTGATACGAACTTTCACTTAAACCCCCAATCGGTCCCTCAACGCATACCAGGCGGCGCCCAGCGCCGTCAGAGGCGTGCGCAGACGGCGACCGCCCGGGAAAGGCAGATGCGGCAGGCGGGCGAACGCATCGAAGCGTTTTGGCTCGCCCTGCAACGCTTCACAAACCAGTTTGCCTGCCAGATGCGTCCAGGTCACGCCGTGCCCGCTGTCGCCCTGCATATAGTAAACGCCGTTTTCCAGCCTGCCGATCTGCGGCATACGGGACTGCGTCAGCAAAAAGTTCCCGCTCCAGGCATAATCAAATTTTATTCCTTCCAGCTGTGGAAAGGTCTTTAGCAGTCTGGGCCGGATCAGCTCGTGGATGTTGCCCGGCTCGCGCGCGCCATAGCTCACGCCGCCGCCATACAGCAGGCGGTTGTCGGCCGTCAGGCGATAGTAATCCAACAGATAGTTACGGTCTTCTACACAGTAGTTGTCCGGCAGCAGCGCCAGCGCCTTATCGCGTGAGAGCGGTTCCGTGACGACGATCTGCGAGCTACAGGGCAGGCTCTTGCTCGCCAGTCTGGGTTCCAGCTGCGGCGCCAGATAGGCATTACCGGCAAAAATAACGTATTTAGCCAATACGCTACCCTGAGCCGTCCTGACGCGATGCGGCGTGCCGTAGGTCACGGCGGTCGCCTCTGACTCTTCATAAATCCTGCCGCCGTGACGGCGAATCGCCTCCGCTTCGCCCAGCGCAAGATTCAGAGGATGCAGATGACCGCCGCTGCGATCCAGCAGGCCGCCGACATAGCGTTCGCTGGCGATTTTACGCCGGATGCCCAGCTCGTCCAGCAGCTCCAGCTGATGATTGCCATAGTGCTGCCAGCGTTGATGCTGCTGCTTTAAATGGCTAAACTGACGGCTGTTAAGCGCGGCAAAAACGCCGCCGGGCCGGTAGTCGCAGCTAATGGCGTAGCGATCGATACGGTCGCGGATCGCCGCTGCGCCTTCAAACATCATGCTGCCCAGCAGTCGTGCGCTTTCTTTGCCGTAGCGGCGCTCAATAACGTCAATATCACGGCTGTAGGAGTTAACCACCTGCCCGCCGTTACGGCCGCTGGCACCAAAGCCAACCCTGGCCGCTTCCAACACCACCACGTCATAACCCGCTTCGGTAAGGTAGAGCGCCGAGGAAAGGCCGGTAAAACCGCCGCCGATGATGCAGACGTCGCAGAGAATATCATCCGTCAGCCGCGGCCAGCGGTCATGAGGATTGGCCGTAGCGGCGTAATAGCTCTGCACATGTTCCATAGCTTTCTCCAACAAAAAGCGCCAAGCGGCGTCAACTGGCGATCAAAAGGTGGTTGGGGTATGCGCGCTGACGATCCGGCAGGGCTGCGCAGAGGTGTTATTAAAGCTGTGGGGATGGCCGGTATCGATAACGTAGCTTTGGCCAGCCCGAAGCTGATAGCGCTGGCCGTCGACGGTTAAGGTGATTTCGCCTTCCAGCAGCGTACCGATCTCTTCGCCCTGATGACGAATTTTTTCGGTTGTCGCGCCGGGTTCATAGGTTTCTAACATCATCGCCAGCGTCCGCTCGGGGCTGCCGTTATGGATCAACCGCAGCGAGACCCCTTGGCTGCCAATATCAATCAGCTCATTTGCCTCTATTACCACCTTCGGCCTGGCAGGCTGGACCGGCTCGGAAAAGAATTCGGAAAGGGAGAGGCCATAAACTTTTAACAGCTTCTGTAATGTACCGACGGCGGGACTGACCTTGTCCTGCTCGATAGTGCTGATGGCGCTGTGCGTCAGGCCGGAAAGCTCGGCCACGCGCCGCTGCGACAGGCCCTGCTGCTGGCGGATTTCAGCCAGGCGGCGGCCGGGGGCCAGAGAAATATCGCTCATCGACGGGGTTCCTTTTGCTGCCGAAAAAACGCACGTAAAGGCGTTAATAAATAGTCTTCCTTAGGGTCAAAGCCAGCATACCCGGTTGGGTTTTGCCATGCCGGGCAGGCATCGGGAAGCGCCGTCGTCAGGGCCTGTTTGCTGAGGCTTGCCTGATACATTATTACGTCAATCAAGGGGTTGTTCGAAATAATGCCCATCCCAACTCTCCGTCCGGTTTTAGTGAGCGCGGAAAGGCAGGACGGATCCGTGCCTTATCCAGCCAATCTGGCACTCTGCAAGGCAATATGCAAAAGATTTTGCCTGGAAAATAAACTCTGTCATAACATTTGCCGCGCTGAATAGTTGACGCTATGTTAAGAAGGCGGCGCTTATTTTGAGCGGCGCGCAAACATCAGACTGAGCGAAGGCGGGTGGCATCATGACCAATATCGTCGAAGTGGAAGATTTTACGCGGCATGGCGAGCGAACCAGCGCGTTCCAGCTTGAAGTAGAAACTTATCTGGAACGCTATCCTGAAACACAGCATGTTGATGTTCTGCTTAATGATTTAAACGGTGTTTTTCGCGGCAAACGCCTCCCGATCGGCAGTTTGCTCAGGCTGGAAAAAGGCTGTTATTTTCCCGCTTCCGTCTATGCCATGGATATTCTCGGCAACACGGTGGAAGAGGCCGGACTTGGCCAGGCGCTGGGGGAACCGGATAATATCTGCTTTCCCGTTGAAGGCACGCTGACTCCCTCCGCAACCGATCCGCAGCGCCTGGCGCAGCTTTTGCTGACCATGCGTAATCAAGATGGTACTCCCTTTGACGTTGAACCCCGGAATGTCCTGAATCACCTTTGGCAGCAGTTGCGCAATCGGGGGTTATTTCCGGTGGTAGCGGTAGAGCTGGAGTTCTATCTCGTCGATAAAAAACGCGATGCGGAAGGCGCAATTCAGCCGCCGTGCTCGCCGGGCAGCGACGATCGTAACCGGCAAAGCCAGGTTTATTCGGTTGATAATCTCGACTGTTTTGCCGCCGTGCTCAATGATATCGACAGGCTGGCCAGACTGCAGGGTATTCCGGCCGACGGCGCGCTGGCGGAAGCCTCGCCAGGCCAGTTTGAAATCAATCTGCGCCATACCCGCAACGTGCTCAGCGCCTGCGATCATGCCGTGCAGCTGAAGCGGCTAATCCGTCAGGTGGCAGAAAATCACGGGATGAACGCTACCTTTATGGCAAAACCCTACGAGGCCTGGGCCGGTAGCGGAATGCACGTTCATATCAGCCTGCTGGACGCCGCCGATCATAACGCCTTTATCACCGATGACGGCAGCGATTCGCCCCTGCTGAAGCGAGCGCTGGCCGGGATGATCGATCTGATGCCCGCCTCCATGGCGCTGCTGGCGCCTAACGTTAATGCCTATCGTCGCTTTTTACCGGAAGCCTTTGTGCCTCTACAGGCATCCTGGGGGCACAACAACCGTACGGTAGCGTTGCGTATTCCCTGTGGCGAAGCGGAAAACCATCGCGTGGAGTACCGCGTGGCAGGCGCGGATGCCAATCCTTATCTGGTGGTCGCCGCGGTGCTGGCGGGCATTCTGCACGGCATCGATAATCAGCTGCCGCTGCCGTCGGCCATTACCGGCAACGGCCATGAAGCCGACGGCAGACCGTTGCCGATCAGGCAAAGCGATGCGCTGGACGAATTTGCCCAAAGCTCTCCGCTGCAAAAGCTGCTGGGCGAGCGCTTTGGGTTTGTCTGGCACAGCTGCAAACATCATGAACTGATGCATTTTGAACGGCTGATCACCGCCACAGAAATCGACTGGATGTTGAAAAATGCCTGACGTTTCCTGTAAAGAAATGGCGCAGAAAGGCTTTAAAAACTTGTATTCTGTCTTACAGCCTGGCAAAATATACGGACTGTAAATGAATAACCGACGCTTAACGCGCCGGTTATTTTTTTTGCACAAAAAAACGAAGCCAAAGAGGCCGGCTCAGCCGGACTGATACACACTGACAGTGTTTTTGAGGAAATAAAGATGGGGCAACACTTCATTACGCCGGCCGCAGCCGGTAAACATCTGCGCGACGACTACGGCGCAGCGGCAGCCGTCACCTTCACGCCTGCCTGCTTTACCTTCCCAAATCAGAACAACGCTCGCATAAAGCGAAGTTTCCCTGTGGTTCAACCCAGAAAGGTTGATGCTATGGGGAGGCTGAATCATGTCGCATAATTCCCAGACCGCCGCGCCGCGCGCGCACCTGAAAAAAACGCTGACTCTGATGCCTGTAGTGATGATGGGCCTGGCTTATATGCAGCCAATGACCCTGTTCGATACGTTCGGCATCGTTTCCGGCCTCACAGACGGTCACGTAGCAACCGCCTACGCCTTCGCGTTAATCGCGATCCTGTTTACTGCGCTGAGCTACGGCAAGCTGGTTCGCCGCTTCCCGTCTGCCGGCTCGGCCTATACCTATGCCCAAAAAGCCATCAGCCCGCACGTCGGCTTTATGGTGGGCTGGTCCTCGCTGCTGGATTACCTGATCATGCCGATGATCAATATCCTGCTGGCGAAAATCTATTTTGAAGCGCTGGTGCCGGGTGTCCCATCATGGATATTCGTGGTGCTGCTGGTTGGTTTTATGACCCTTTCTAACCTCAAGGGCATTAAAACCGTCGCCAATTTCAACAGCATTATCGTGGTGCTGCAAATGGCGGTCATGGTGGCGATTACCGGTATGGTAATTTACGGCGTGTCCCATGGCGAAGGGGCCGGCACCCTGACCAGCAGCAAGCCGTTCTGGTCTGAGCAGGCGCACGTGGTGCCTATGATCACCGGCGCGACCATTCTGTGCTTCTCGTTCCTGGGCTTTGACGGCATCAGTTCGCTGTCGGAAGAAACCAAGGATGCGGGTCGAGTGATCCCGAAAGCGATCTTTTTGACCGCCCTGATTGGCGGCGTGATCTTTATCGTGGTTTCTTACTTCCTGCAGCTTTATTTCCCGGATATCTCGCGCTTTAAAGATCCGGACGCGTCGCAGCCGGAAATCATGCTCTACGTGGCGGGTAAAACCTTCCAGTTCGGCATTCTGATTTTCTCCTGCATCACCGTGCTGGCTTCCGGCATGGCGGCGCACGCGGGCGTTTCCCGCCTGATGTATGTGATGGGGCGTGACGGCGTGTTCCCGGAACGTTTCTTCGGCTATATTCATCCGAAGCTGCATACGCCAGCGCTGAACGTATTGTTGGTAGGCGCTATCGCGCTTTCCGCCATTACCTTCGACCTGGTGACGGCGACGGCGTTGATCAACTTCGGCGCGCTGGTGGCCTTTACCTTTGTTAACCTTTCGGTGATCTCGCAGTTCTGGATCCGTGAAGGGCGCAACAAGACGCTGAAGGACAACATCAACTTCCTGCTGCTGCCGCTGTGCGGCGCGCTGACGGTGGGCGCGTTGTGGATCAATCTGGAAGAAAGCTCGATGATCCTCGGCCTGGTCTGGGGCGCAATTGGTCTGGTCTATCTGGCCGTGGTGACGCAGCGCTTCCGCAAACCGGTGCCGCAGTACACCGAAGAGCCGATGTAACCCAGCCAGCATTTAGCGTGGCGATGGGCTAAAAAGAAGGGCGCGGTTCTGTGAACCGCGCCCTTTTTAATTGCCGCTGCGCGTAGCCGAAAAATCAGGAAACCAGTTCGCGAGCGTAATCAAACAGCGCTTTCAGCTGCGTCATCTTCGCCTTATCGCCGTCGTACTGATTAAACAGCATCTCCAGCTCCTGCACATAGTTCTGCACGCGTTCCGGGCTGAGCGCTTCACGGCGATGCTGCAACCAGCGCTTTTGCTCGGCCTCATCCAGCGTGCCGGGGAAGTTGCGCGCCCGAAAGCGGAACAGCAGCTTCTCAATACGCTTATCGTTAAAGGTCAGATCCAGCGCGGGCAGGTTTTCCGGCGTCGTTTGCCGGATAATATTCATGGCGCTGCGATCGGCGTCGCTGAAAAAGCCGTCGTAGAGCTGGGCGTCCACATCGTCAGAAGCCACAAACGGCTCCGCTTCTGCATAGAGCGCCACCACTTTTTCACGCGCCTCCGGGTGCTGACGCAGCAGCGCCAGATTATCCAGGCAGCGCTGACGATCGATCCCCAGACGCTCCGCATCTTCCGGGCGTAACGTATTGGCCGGTGCGACGACCGGACATTTATTGATATGCACCAGCTTGATCGGTACGGGGGCGGCATCGCCCAAATCTTCCCGGCGCGTGTAGAGTCTCTCACGCAGCGCATCGGCATCCAGCGCCAGGAGCGGAGAAATATCCTGGGCCAGATCGCAGGTAATCAGCGCGTTTTTATTGGTGGGATGCCAGGCGAGCGGGGCGATCCAGCTGGTATTGCCGCGCTGGGCGCCAAACATGCCGGAGATGTGCATCAGCGGCTTCATCTGCGGAATATCGATAAGCGTCATAATCTTCTGCTTGTTGCGATGGCTGAACAGAAAATCATACAGGCGCGGCTGCTTCTCTTTTACCAGCTTTGCCATAGCGATGGTCGCGTAAACATCGGACATCGCATCGTGCGCGTTTTCGTGCGCCACGCCGTTGGCTTTGGTCAGATGTTCCAGGCGAAAGCTGGGAAAGCCGTCGTCATTTTCCGGCCACTCGATACCTTCCGGCCTCAGCGCGTAGCAGGCGCGCATCACGTCCAGCAAATCCCAGCGGCTGTTGCCGTTCTGCCAGCTCCAGCCGTAAGGATCGTAAAAGTTGCGGTAAAGCAGATTGCGCGTGACCTCGTCGTCGAAACGGATATTGTTATAGCCGACGATGCAGGTATTGGGCTCGCTAAACAGCTGGTGAATACGCTGGGTGAAAGCGGCCTCGTTCATGCCTTTGGCTTTCGCCAGCTGCGGTGTGATCCCGGTGATCATCACGGCTTCCGGCTGCGGCAGATAGTCGTCCGCAGGCTGGCAGAAGAACACTTCCGGTTCGCCAATAATGTTAAAATCCATATCGGTGCGGATGCCGGCAAACTGCGCAGGGCGGTCCAGCGATGGGCTTTTCCCGAAAGTTTCGTAGTCGTGGAAAAGGAACGTAGGTTGATTGCTTTCGTTTTTCACTTTTACGTTTTGTCCCCTTTATTGAGGTAATTTAATTATATAAATATAAGATTCGACGTTAAAATGCCAGCATTGACCGTAGCGTAACCACTTAATTCCGTAAGGAAGTTTATCCATGCTTAATGATTACGCAGACCAAAGGTGCTATGTTTTTGACGCTGCTGAACCTTGTTCGCATAGGGTAACCTATCTTTCACCATGTCTGAAGCGGCAGGTAAAAAGACATATAACATGGGGATCTTGCCCAGGCATCCTTGGTAGCAGCGATACGAAGATTGAGTAGGGAATGAATACTATATCTGCTACAAAATGCAGTTATGTAAATGTCAGAACATAAGATATAAGACATAAGACATTTGCATAAGTTCACGCTGATTTTTTGGTATATCACATATTAGTGGAATAGAGTGAGTCATAATTCCGTATCAAATAAAATTGCTACTAAATGAGCTAAATTTAAAAGTATAAATCTGAGTTTCACTGAATAAGATACCAAGAGTAACAGTGACATGCTGAGGAGAGTTAAATAGTAATCAAATAAATAAACTATTTAAGCATACATATTTTGAAACGTGAATTCATTTGGATTTGAATGTACAAAGCCAAGATGAAGTGAGTGTTACTCTTTTTTAATTAATATATATATACTCCATTCTGGTCAGGATGAAAATGAGCCGCTCGACGTCATCTCGTGCGGCGTGCCTTATTTATTTTCTGCTTTTTGATAAAAGAAAGTGTCTCACATAAGCACAAAGTGCTACCAGCGAACAGATTTCATAAGCGAATAAAATGCGTTGCGCTGACGCATAAACCGTTGGGGAAAAGCTCATCATCATCACTGTAGCACAGCCTGTCAGTAAACTTACCACTGAAACTATAGCTGTCTTATTGTCATCAATAAATTTATAAGAAAGCAATATTAATGAAAACACTGAAGCTAAAGTAAAGAAAAATGAAGTGTATATTTTATAACCGAACCATGAGGCGGCATTAAAAAAGTGTTGGTTATAAATAAACTCTGACATGGTTAAATTAGCATGACACAACAAAAAACCACATAACTTAATTATTAAAAATGCGATTCCTACAAGATCTGTTGATGATAAGTTCTTTTGACGTATAGCAATCGCTATTGTCATTAAGAGTAGTATATTTACAATGATATTTTCAGGATCGTTTAAATGGTGGTTTAAACGGTCTAAACCAAGCATTAATTTATCAATAATATTGAAACTCGAAAATTCGGGGAGAGAGTTTTTTATTTCAAAAGCATATCGTTGTGCGTTGCCTGGTGCTGTTAACAATATACCAGTAAGAATTAAGCATAATGATATAAAAACAATATCATATTTTTTTCTGTTTTGCTTGGTAAAATAAATGCATATTGCTGCAGTTATCATTAGAATAGCAACTTGCTCACTAAAACAACTTATGCTTAAAAGCATTAATGCAATGATTTTGCTTGAAAGATGAGAAGTAGCTGAATTTTTTAACACCACCAATGACCAGGCACCGCATGAAACAGGTAACAGGTAATTATAAAAACCCGTAATCCACCATGCTGCATCAGCATTAACACTTGGAGTAATCAGCATAAAAAACATTATGCCTGTAGGAATTGCAATATATGGGCGAACAATATCAAAAAAGAATAACTTCCAGGCAGAATAAGCTAATAGTAAAATTGAAAGAGGAATAGCTGCTTTCCAGAAAATTTTTATATTGATCGTCTTTATCAACAGCATTTCAATGGTAATTCTTCCACTCCAACCGAGATACCGCTCATATATAAGCGTGAACAGGTTTTTATTTTTTAGGATATTAGAAAACATTTCATCATCCCCTCCCGGCACCGGATGTAATGTCCGTGAAAGAGCGTATAAAAAAATCATGGTCAATAAGTAAAATAAAATTGGCAAGGCTGTTTTTCTACTTGCATTCATAAGTCACCACGTTCTTTTTCCCATTAAGGGCTAGTTCAATAACAAATTTTTTCGTTGCGTTAATACCAGAATCGTTTTTTGCAGAGGCGATAAAACCGGCATGGCTGAAAGCTGGGTTTCTCTTTTTCTCGACAATTTGGGGTGTCTTTACAGTCGTACTATGTAATTTATGAGCTTGACCTTTCTGATCGAGGATATAAATATTTTTTACAACATTAATGCCGCCATTAGGTAATCCGGCCCATCCTTGTATTAAAATAAAGCGGGACTGAACAGTACAATAGTCGATATGGTATGAAATATCGCCAGGTAGCGCCTCTGTTATGCCTGGGGTTACTTTTTTATAATCATTAATAGAATAACGAGCCATATAAAGAAATAATATGCTCAAAATTATGGCGCTAAAAAATACCCACTCTGATAATTTAGTCTTCGTCATTTTCTTTTAAACTCAATTTCGCTTTTTTTATAAGGTATCTTGGGCGTCGTTTTACTTCCAGGTATATTCTTCCTATATATTCGCCAAGCACACCAATACCGATAAGCTGTATCCCACCTAAAAAGAGTATTGAAACGATGATAGAAGGATAACCAGGCACATTATTCCCCCATATCATTTTATTAAAGATCATCCAGCTGCCATAAAAAAAGGAGATTCCAGCCACAATCAGACCAATATATGTCCAAACTCTTAGTGGTAATGTTGAGAATGAGGTTATCCCCTCAAGTGCCAGGTTCCACAGCTTCCATCCATTAAACTTGGTTTCGCCAGCACTGCGTTCCGCTCTATTGTATTCAACTATCTCTACCTCTCCTCCAACCCAGCTAAGGATCCCTTTCATAAAAAGATTCCTCTCGGGAAGCTTGATAATGTTGTCGACAGTAGTTCGATTCATCAATCTGAAGTCGCCAACATTTTCAACAATTTTTGAGTGGCTAATAGCGTTATGTAATTTATAAAACCAGCCTGCGGTTTTTTTCTTGAAAGCAGTGTCACTGCTTCTGTCAATACGCTTTGCCAACACTACGTCGGCTCCGGCCCGCCACTTTTCCACCATTAGTGGGATAACTTCAATAGGATCCTGTAGATCCACATCCATAGGGATTATCGCATCGCCGCTCGAAAATTCGAGTCCGGCAAAAAGAGCTGCTTCTTTACCAAAATTCCGGGTAAAGCTTATCAATTTGACATTGAGGTCGGCTATTGCTAATGCTTGTATAATATCGTCAGTATTATCTTCACTCCCATCATTGACGAAGATTATCTCTAAATCGTAATTTTTTAAGATTTTATGCTCTCTTACCGTTTTATAAAAAATTGGTATGGTAGCCTCCTCATTATAAACGGGTATAACAAGTGAGATCTTCATATTTTTCTCCTGAATATTACGAAATTGCTAAAAAGAAAGCCAAATACCATGCTCAGGGCTGAGAAAAAAATCAGCGTTAACAGAGGCGCTAAGTGAATCTTGTCAGCGGTATAACCAACCGTTAATGCCATAAACCCCATAAACATGGTAAATAATATATATTGAGCCAGGCCTGCTGAGGCTTTGAAGGTCCATTTTGCATTAGCAAAAAAGCTGAAGCTAACTGCTACAATAAAGGCAATCAGGTTGGACAACATTTGGTCAAGATTGAGTAAATAATGGCCTGTAGCAAAAGTGATCCAGTGTATCAACGTATTTATAACCCCAATTGAAACATACCTTGTAAGGAGGGCTAACATTATAAATCCTTATTTTACAGTGGCTTATGCGCGTTGACGACAGCTGAATGTTAATTTTATAATAAAACGATGCAAAAAACGAGAGGGGAAATATTACAGGCAGCATCGAAATTTTTCTGAACAAAAAAAGACAAATTTTAGCTTCCAGCAAGCGGTCAGTAAATAATTTTTTATTTTTGAGGGGTTAGTCGCATAATCCAGCTATGCTTCATGATTTTTTTATATAATTTCAATGCCGGAATTTCGAGGAATTTTGAAGATAAGTAACCTGCCACTATAGCTAACAAAATAGCGAGTATTTGCGATAAATAAATATTCATATTCAGGAATTTAGAAATAAGTTGTTGAATAAGGAATCCCCATAAATATACACCGTAGGAAATATCGTATTTAATATGTAGATTTTTAACGAGGTTTAATGATGAGAACCACAATGCTATAGTACAAAAGAAAAAGGGAAGGAAAAGTTTTGATATAGAAGGGTAATGTCTTTCTGTAATCAAATGAAGTAATAAAAAAAACATCGGAATCAGGAGGGATACGCGAATTAAATGTTTATGTATAGCGTAAATTCCGCCCAAAGCAAAGCAGGAAAAAACTACCACAATATAAAAAAAATTATATAGTGGGATGTGGTTTTTAATAATTTCTATTGTGGGAGCAAAGATAACAAATAAACATAAGGAGGTGCTAATGATTTTATTGTTAGTTACTCGCATGAGAAGTAATAATGGTAGAATAAGATAACATATTACTTCATAACGAATCGTCCATAAAGAACCATTGACGCTACCAGGGTAAGAATTATGCTCAAATACCCCAGGTAGGGAAAATTGCGTATCCATTAATAGATTTTTTGTAATATATCGATGCCATTGAGGTGAAGAGAAATACTCACTGATTGTTAAAGATGTTACAAAAGGGCCAATAATTAATGCGGTTATAATCAATAAAAAAGCGAGGGCAGGAATAACTCTAAATATTCGGGCAAGTATAAAGTCGACAATGTTTTTTTTAGTTAACAAGCTGTTAGTGACTAGCATTCCACTGATAAAGAAAAAAATATAAACAGCTATGCTGCCACCTGTCTCCTTGCCGGTAAACGAGGAGACAGGTTCTGTTAACTTTGCAATATTATTGATAGCATAAGCATGGCTCCATATAACCATTAATGCTGCACCAATACGTATTAAGTCGAGATTATTATTACCACGCTGCAACAGGTTGGCCACAGTTTTCAACGGCATTGAGATGTCATCCAGTATATATTTATTATAATACTATAAAATTTTACCGACAAAATTTCAATGTCAGATGGGTTTGTTTTGCAATTTAAAAAGGGGTAATTTTGCCTTGGCCGACCTTTTAGCACAGCTGGGGTCTTAATAAGCGCGCCTGCACGCCAACGTTAAAACATCCTTATCTTTGGCTTAACCCCCTCAGGCTGGAGGTCAGATTAAAAAAACTCCTTAATCTTAAATCTTAATATTTTCTTGCAATTTTTTAACACGTTACGACGGCGGATCCCGTACAACAGGCTGTTTTTTTCCAGTCTATTGAGGATTTACCGTTGAAGAAGCGTCAGCTTGCAAGTATCAGCCTGGTTCTGGCCGTGGTCGCCGTAGCCCATGCTGAAGATAACCCCTTAGCTTTTCCCCTGACCGCGCCCGCTATCGACGCCGCTTCCTGGGTGCTGATGGACGCCACGACCGGTCAGGTGCTGACGCAGGGCAATGCCGACGAACGCCGCAACCCGGCCAGCCTGACCAAGCTGATGACGGGCTACGTGGTGGATCGTGCTATCGACAGCAAGCACATCAGCCGCGACGACATGGTCACCGTGGGTAAAGATGCCTGGGCCGCCGGTAATCCCGTGTTTAAAGGGTCTTCGCTGATGTTTCTTAAGCCCGGCGAGAAAGTCTCGGTACGCGATCTGAGCCGCGGCGTCATTATCGATTCCGGCAACGACGCCTGCGTGGCGCTGGCGGATTATGTGGCGGGCAGCCAGGCCGCTTTTGTCGAGCAGATGAATCAGTATGTGGTTAAGCTTGGCCTTAAAAACACCCATTTTGAAACGGTTCACGGCCTGGATGCGCCGGGACAGTACACCACGGCTGGCGATCTGGCTAAGCTGTCGCGCGCCATTATCTCCGGCGAGCCGGATTTTTATCAGATGTACAGCGAGAAATCGCTGACGTGGAACGGCATTACCCAGCAGAATCGTAACGGTTTGTTATGGGATAAAACGCTGCACGTCGACGGCCTGAAGACCGGCCACACCGAAAGCGCGGGTTTCAATATCATTGCTTCCAGCGTGGACGGCCAGCGCCGACTGATCGCCGTGATCATGGGCGGCAAAAGCCCTAAAGGGCGCGAAGAGCAGGCGCGCAAGCTGCTGATCTGGGGACAGAACAATTTTGATACCGTGCAGCTGTTCCATGCTGGTAAAGAGATCGGCCATGAGAATGTCTGGTACGGCAATCCGCATCAGGTAGCCGTAGGCAGCGATAAGGATGTTTATCTCTCCTTGCCTCGTGAAGACGTCAAAAAAATCAAGGCCAGGTACGTCATTGACCGCAAGGATCTTGAGGCGCCGCTGAAGCTGCATGAGCAGGTCGGGACTATCCAGCTGGTGGATGGCGACAAAGAGCTGGCCTCTTACCCGTTGGTGACGCTGAAACCGGTGGAAAAAGCGGGCGTGATCACTCGCATTACTGACTACATCAAACGCAAGCTGTAACCCCTGATGGCGATCCGCAACGGGTCGCCATTTTGCCTGTTTGTTGAGCTGCTGTTGCACCACTGTTATCGTGAGACGGCAATACGCAAAAAAGCGGGCGAAGCCCCGCAGGGCAGGGTATGATGCCGGAAAATAGCCCGCTCCTGGAGAAAGTTTTGCGTCCCGACAAGCCGCTATCGGCCTTTGAATTCACCCTCTATCGTAACTATCGCACGGTGCACGGCATTCGCATCGCGCTGGCGTTCGTGCTGACGTTTCTGCTGATCCGCCTGTTCTCTATCCCGGAAGGCAGCTGGCCGCTGATTACGCTGGTGGTGGTGATGGGGCCGATTTCCTCCTGGGGTAACGTCTTTCCGCGTGCGATCCAGCGCATCGGCGGTACGATATTCGGCTCGGTTTCGGGGCTGATTGCGCTCTGGCTGGAGCTGTGGTCGCTGCCGGTAATGCTGGCCTGGTGCACGCTGGTGATGTTTTTATGCGGTTTTCTGACGCTGGGCAAGCACCCTTATATGGCGCTGCTGATCGGCATTACGCTGGCGGTGATCTGCGGCGGCGCGCCGGGCGATATGACCATGGCGCTGTGGCGAGGCGGCGACGTGATCCTGGGTTCGGTGCTGGCGCTGTTTTTTACCAGCATTTATCCGCAAAAGGCCTATACCCACTGGCGCATCAAGCTTTCCGATTCCCTGCTGGAAACCGCTAAAATTTACCATGCCGGCTGTTCACCTAACCTGGTGGACAAGCCCCGGCTGACGCGCCCCCTGCAGCGGCTGCTGACCGGCGTGGTGAAAATGCGGTCGCTGATCGATCCCGCCAGCAAGGAAACGCGTATTCCGCGTTCGGTTTTTGAAGGTATTCAGACGCTGAACCGCAATATGGTCTGCACGCTGGAGCTGCAGCTGAACGCCTGGTGGTCCTCTCGCGAAAGCCACCTGATAATGCTGAACGCGCCTACGCTGAGGCGCACCCAGCAGATGACGGAAAATACGCTGCGCGCGCTGTCAAAGGCGATAGTGGCGGGCAGCACGGACCAAATCTCCGCCAACAGCGCGGAGCTGGCGGAAATCACCCGCGAGCTGCGGCAGCTGATCAAAGCCTCCAACAGCGACGAGCTGGTGGAAACGCCGATCCACGGCTACGTCTGGCTGAGTCTGGAGATGGCCGCGCAGCTGGAAAGGCTGTCGGATCTGATGCGTCTGGTGCTGCGTAAATAAACGATTAATAACAACTTACTGCGAAAAGCGCCGGTTCGCGCTAAGATAACGCCAGTCCGACTCTACAACTAATCGCCTCGACAGCGGTTCGCCGCTACGCTGAGCGCAATGATAATAATGCCTGCCTTGCAGGCCTGAACAGAAGGTGTTTCCATGGAAAATGCAAAGCAATCCTTTCAGGACGTACTGGAGTTTGTGCGGATGTTCCGTCGTAAGAACAAGCTGCAGCGTGAAATCCACGATATTGAAAAGAAAATCCGCGACAACCAGAAACGCGTGCTGCTGCTGGATAACCTGAGTGAATATATCAAGCCCGGCATGAGCGTCGAAGCCATTCAGGAAATTATCAGCAGCATGCGCAGCGATTACGAAGATCGCGTTGACGATTACATCATCAAAAACGCCGATCTTTCCAAAGAGCGTCGTGAGCTTTCCAAAAGGCTCAAGGCGCTGGGCGAGCCTAAAGCGCAGTAGCCAGGGCTGGAGAACCAAAAAAGGCGATCGACGATCGCCTTTTTCGATCGTACAGGGCACGGCGCTATCCGCAGGGGAAAATCACTTTTCTCCGGAAAAGACTTTGCATATCAGAGCGCCTTTTACCATCATCAGTAGAGTCTTCTCCATTTCTGGCAGGCAGCACTTTGCAAATATTCCGTATTTCTCCGTTAGAGGCCATCAGGCGTACGCCCTGGTATCCCAAAAGACGTTCTTATCGGGTTCTGTTCTGGCGAGAAATCACGCCGCTGGCGGTACCGATCTTTTTTGAGAACCTTTGCGTGCTGTTGATGGGCGTGCTGAGCACTTTCCTGGTGAGCTGGCTGGGCAAGGAGGCGATGGCGGGCGTCGGGCTGGCCGACAGTTTTAATATGGTCATCATCGCTTTTTTTGCCGCTATCGATCTGGGTACCACGGTGGTGGTCGCCTTCAGCCTGGGCAAGCTTAACCGTGAACGGGCCCAGGCGGCCGCCCGCCAGTCGCTGGTGCTGATGACTATTTTCGCCGTGCTGCTGGCAATAGGCATTGAGTTTTACGGCGAGTGGATCATCAATCTTATCGCCGGTAACGCAGAACCGCGGGTAAAAGAGATGGCGCTGATCTATCTCAATATCACCGCATGGAGCTATCCGGCCGCCGCGATTGCGCTGATTGGCTGCGGCGCGCTGCGTGGCGCGGGCAATACCAAGATCCCCATGCTGATTAACGGCGGCATGAATATCCTGAATATTATTTTCAGTACGGTGCTGATCTACGGCTGTTTCTCCTGGAAAGGGATGGGCTTTGTCGGTGCCGGACTGGGGCTGACTATCGCCCGCTATATCGGCGCGGCGGCGGTAATTTATGTGCTGGCTATCGGCTTCAATCCGCGCCTGAAAATCACGCTGAAAAGCTATTTCACCCGGCTCAACACCAATATCCTGATGGAGGTGCTGAGCATCGGCGTGCCCGCCAGTATTGAATCGGTGCTGTTCAACGGCGGCAAGCTGCTGACGCAGGTTTTTGTCGCGGGAATGGGCACCGACGTGATCGCCGGTAACTTTATCGCCTTTTCCATTGCCTCGATGATCAACCTGCCGGGCAACTCCCTTGGCTCCGCCTCAACCATTATTGTCGGCACCCGCCTGGGCAAAGGACAGCTGAAGCAGCCGGAAAGGCAGCTGCGGCATATTTTTTGGCTTTCAACCATCGGGCTGTGCGCGCTGGCGGCGTTGACGGTGCCTTTTGCGGGCATTCTGGCTTCGTTTTATACCCGCGACGAGGAGGTTATCCACGTGGTCAAAATCCTGATCTGGCTGAACGCGCTGTTTATGCCGTTCTGGGCCGCATCCTGGGTTTTACCGGCGGGGCTGAAGGGCGCGCGCGACGCCAGGTTTACCATGTGGGTTTCGCTGTTGGGCATGTGGGGATGCCGCATTGTGGCGGGCTACGGACTGGGCGTGGTACTCGGCTTTGGCGTGGTGGGGATCTGGCTGGGCATGTTTCTGGACTGGATTGTCCGTGGTATCTTCTTCTACCGCCGCATGACCAGCGGACGCTGGCTGTGGAAATATGCGCCCCGGCAGGAGCCGGCCGCTCAGGATTTGGCGCTGTCAAAAAAATAACCGGAAATCACCATGCAATCGCCTACTTCCGCCGGGTCGGAATCGCTGTTTCACCATCGCTCTTTTGTCGCTTTCTGGCTGGCCCGCACCAGCTCCAGTTTCGGTTTTCAGATGCTCTCTATCGCGGTCGGCTGGCAGATTTATGCGCTTACCGGCCGCGCCTTCGATTTAGGCTTAATCGGGCTGGCGCAGTTTCTGCCGGCGGTGGTGCTGGCCTTGCCGGCAGGGCACGTTGCCGATCAGTTTGACCGTCGTCGCGTCGTATTACTGGGGCAGTTTACCGAACTGCTGGCGATTGCCGCGCTGGCGGTGCTGACGCTGATGCACCTGACCAACGAGCTGGTGATCCTGGCGCTGATTTTCGTGCTTTCCATCGCCAAAACGTTAGAGGCGCCGTCGCTACAGTCCATGCTGCCCGCGCTGGTGCCGCCCTCAATACTGGCGCGGGCGACGGCCGCCAACGCCGCATCGATGCAAACGGCTTCCATGCTTGGCCCGGCGCTCGGCGGCTTTTTATACGTTGCCGGGCCGCAGGCGGTCTATATCACCACTGGCGTACTCTATCTTATCTCCGTCGTGATGGTCAGCCGCCTGCGCTACGACCATGCGCCGCCGCCGCGCACGCCCGCCACCTTCGCCAGCGTCTTTGCCGGGGTGAAATTTATCCGTAACCGGCCGGACGTGCTGGGCGTCATTTCGCTGGATCTGTTTGCGGTACTGCTGGGCGGGGCGACGGCGCTGCTGCCCATTTTCGCCAAAGATATTCTGCATACCGGGCCGTGGGGGCTGGGCCTGCTGCGCGGCGCGCCAGCGGTTGGCGGCCTGCTGGTCGGCTTCTGGCTCAGCCGTCGTTCGCTGGAGCGCAACGTCGGTAAAATCATGTTTGCCTCCGTAGCCGGTTTCGGCGTGGCGACGCTGGTGTTTGCGCTCTCTGAAGAGCTGTGGCTGTCGCTGCTGGCGCTGTTTGCGCTGGGCGGGTTCGATATGGTCAGTATGGTGATCCGCGGCTCGCTGGTGCAGCTGGATACGCCGGATGAGATGCGCGGACGCGTCAGCGCGGTTAACTCTATTTTTATTAATACCTCTAATCAGCTTGGTGAATTTGAGTCGGGGATGCTGGCAGCCTGGCTGGGCGCGGCGCCGGCGGCGGCAGTCGGCGGTATTGGCACGCTGATCGTGGTCGGCCTGTGGATGGCCTGGTTCCCGAGCCTTCGCAAGCGCCAGCGGCTGCACGATCCCGTTTCTTCTTCCTGATCCCACCCTTAATAAGCGCCGTTAATGATTAACGGCGCCGTTACCGCTTTTCTCCCCCTCGTTTTTTTCGCCAGGCTGGCCGCGCCGATAGGTTATCGACAGCCTGTTTTTTCCGTGGTCGCTTCCTTTTTTCCTTATCTTTTCTGCGGGTTAAGACCAAGCGGTACGTCTCGACGGTCTGAAAAACGTGATGATTTCTTATTGCAAATGAAAACCATTATCAATAAAATCGACGCCTTGCAGTTCCTGTTTTCATGGCACTAATGATGGAAGATGATGATATGACAGGCGGTTGGGATAGCGACGCGCAGGCGAGCTGGCAGCACAAGCTGAGCCTGGGGTCGCCAGCGGTCGTGACGGAAGGTGACATCTGCACCGTCACCTTTTACTGGCGGGATCCCGCCGGAACGGAACAGACTTCGCCGGTGCGCCGGGTATGGATTTATATCACCGGCGTCACCGATCATCACCAGCAGCGCGCGCCGCAAAGCCTGCAACGCATCAGCGGCACGGCTATCTGGCAGTGGCAGGTTCGGCTAAATGCGGGCTGGCGAGGCAGCTACTGCTTTATCCCTTCCGTAAACGAAAATGATTTTCCCCCCGAGGCGCTGCAAAGTCCGCCGGACCGCGCGGCGCTGCGCGAAGGCTGGCGCAGGCTGCTGCCGCAGGCGATAGCCGATCCGCTTAATCCCCATACCAGCTGGCGAGGCGGACGCGGCCATCCCGTCTCCGCGCTGCATCTGCCGCAGGCGCCTGTGCAGCCGGGTTGGACAGAGCGCGTTGAGTTCGCTGCGCCGTGCTGCCTGACGTGGGAAAGCAAAAGGCTGGGCAATCAGCGTCGGGTATGGCTTTTCACCACTGGCGAAAGCCAGCCGGAACAGCGCCCGCTGGCCGTGCTGCTGGATGGCCAGTTCTGGGCGGAGCAGATGCCGGTCTGGTCTGCACTGCAGGCGCAAACCGATCGCGGTCAGCTGCCACAGGCGGTTTATCTGCTGATTGATGCCATCGACACGCAGCATCGCGGCGAGGAACTGACCTGCAATCCCGACTTCTGGCTGGCGGTCCAGGAAGAGCTGCTGCCGCTGCTTGCGCAGCACGCGCGCTGGCGCGACGATCCGGCGACCACCGTGGTGGCCGGACAGAGCTTCGGCGGTCTTTCCGCCCTCTATGCCGCGCTGCACTGGCCGCAGCGTTTCGGCTGCGCGCTCAGCCAGTCCGGCTCTTTCTGGTGGCCGCATCGCCAGCGCACCGGCGAGGACGGCTGGTTGACAGAGCAGCTGATGCAGGGCCGGCTCAGCGCCGCGCCGCTGCGCATTTATCTGGAAGCGGGCCTGCGCGAACCTGTCGTTTTGCAGGCTAACCAGCGCATTTATCCGCTGCTGCAACGGGCCTGCCCGACGCTGCACTATCGCCTTGTTGACGGCGGCCACGACGCGCTGTGCTGGCGAGGCGGCCTGATTAACGGGCTGACCACGCTGTGGCAGTCTGTCCCTGCTAAATCCGGAGTTTCCGATGGAACAGAGTAATCCTTTCGATCGCCCTGAGGGGCCGTTTTTCGTGCTGCAAAATCATCTGGGCTACAGTCTGTGGCCAGCCCACTGCGCCCGGCCCGCTGGCTGGCAGCCGGCGTATGGCCCGGCGACGCAGCACGAATGCAACGACTGGCTGGCGCGCTGGCAAACGCTGACCCCGGCCCATTTTGCGGCGGGAGTCACAGCGTGAAAAGTGAAATGAGCGAGGCGCTGATAAATAAAGTGCAGCAGCAAATGATGCCGCTGGTAGCGGCGCAGTCCGGTATCTGGATGGCGGAACAGCTTTCGTCACAGGTTAATGCCTGGAGCGTGGCGCACTATGTGGAGCTGAACGGCGCTTTGAATGAGCCGCTGCTGCGCCAGGCCGTGGTGCGCGGGATGCAGGAGGCGGACACGCTGCGGATGCGCTTTACTGAAAGGGACGGCGTGCCGATGCAGTGGGTCGATGCCGACGCTGACTTTACCCTGCCGGAGTGCGTCGATCTGCGCCACGAGGCCGATCCCGCAGCGGCGGCGCTGGCGCGTATGCAGCAGGATCTGGATCAGGATTTGCGCATCAGCAGCGGCAGCCCGATCTATCGTCATATTCTTTTTCGCCTGAGCGAAAGCCGCTGGTACTGGTATCAGCGTTTTCATCATCTGGTGGTGGACGGCTTCAGCTTTACCGCCATCACCCGTCGCATTGCGGAGATTTATACTGCGCTTTGCACCGGCAGCGAGCCGAAGCCTTCGCCTTTCGTCCCTTTCAGCGACGTGGTGGAGGAGTACGATCGCTATAGCGCCTCCGCGACCCGCCAGCGCGATGCCGCCTTCTGGAAAGAGCAGGCGAGCCAGCTGCCGATGCCCGCCAGCCTGTCGCCGCTGCCGCTGAACGGACAAAGCGCCACCACGCATCTTATTCGTCAGCATTTGCAGCTGAGCCGCGAAGATTTCCGCGAGCTGCGGGCGCAAAGCCAGCTCAGCGCGTCGGAACTGGCGCTGGCGCTGGTTGCGGTGTGGCTGGGCCGCCTCAGCGCGCGGGCGGAATACAGCGCGGGCTTTATCTTTATGCGCCGCCTGGGATCGGCCGCGCTGAGCGCCACCGGGCCGGTGCTCAACGTGCTGCCAATGGCGATACGGCTCGATCCTCAGGCCACGTTGCCACAGCTGGCGGAGGCGCTGCAGCAGCAGTTGAAAAAAGCGCGCCGCCATCAGCGCTACGACGCGGAGCAAATCCAAAGGGATATCGGCCAGCTGAGCGAGCCGCTGTTCGGCCCGGTCATTAACCTGAAAATGTTTGACTACCGGCTGGATTTTGCCGGTATCGAAGGCGTGACCCACCAGCTGGCTTCCGGCCCGGTACGCGATCTGGAAATCGCGCTCTACCCGGACGAAGAGGGCAACGTCTCGCTGGAAATCCTGGCGAACGCGGAGCGCTATCAGGCGGAAACGCTGCGTGAGCATCTTGCCCGCCTGCCGCTGCTGCTTAGCCAGTTCGCGGGCCATCCGACGTTGACCTACGCGCAGGCGACGCTGCTGCACCCGCATGAGGAAAAGCGGCTGCGGCAGATTAACGATACGGCGATCGAGGTACCGCAAACCACGCTGAGCAGCCTGATTATGGCGCAGGCGCGGCGCACCCCGGACGCAGACGCGCTGGCGGATGACCAGCATAGTTTTACCTACCGCGAGATGCGCCAGCAGGTAACGGCGCTGGCTCAGGCGCTGCAAAAGCGGGGCGTGCAGGCGGGCGACATCGTGGCCGTGGCGCTGCCGCGTTCGGTATTTTTGTCGCTTGCCCTACAGGCCATTGTGGAGCTGGGCGCCGCCTGGCTGCCGCTGGATACCGGCTATCCGACCGATCGGCTGAGCATGATGCTGGAAGACGCTAACCCGCGTCTGTTAATCACCACCGAAGAACAGCTGGGCCGCTTTGCGCAGCTCGAAAATCTGCAAAGCTTCTGCTACCACCAGCCGCTGCCGACAGTGGATCTTGCGCCTGCTCAGGATCTGTCACGCCCGTACCATACCGCCTATGTGATTTATACCTCCGGCTCAACCGGACGGCCAAAAGGCGTCATGGTCGGCCAGCAGGCGATCGTAAACCGCCTGCTGTGGATGCAGGACCACTATCGATTGACTACCGACGATGTAGTGCTGCAAAAGACGCCGTGCAGTTTTGACGTCTCGGTCTGGGAATTTTTCTGGCCGTTTCTGACTGGCGCGCAGCTGGTGATGGCGCCACCGGAAGCGCATCGCGATCCGCAGGCGCTCCAGGCGCTGTTCAGCCGTTACGGTGTCACAACTACGCACTTCGTTCCTTCCATGCTGGCGGCGTTTGTCACCGCGTTAACCGATGACGAGGCCGTGGCCCACTGTGCTTCTTTACGGCGGGTATTCTGTAGCGGCGAGGCGCTGCCGACCGATCTCTGTCGCCAGTGGCAGGACAAAACGGCCGTGCCGCTGCACAATCTTTATGGCCCGACCGAAGCGGCGGTGGATGTGAGCTGGTATCCGGCCTACGGCGAAGCGTTGGCCAACGTAACGGGCGCAAGCGTGCCGATTGGCTATCCGGTCTGGAACACCGGGCTGCGCATCCTGGATGGCAATATGCAGCCGGTGCCGCCGGGCATTGCGGGCGATCTCTATCTGACCGGCGTGCAGCTGGCGCAGGGCTATCTGGCGCGAGCCGATTTGACCGCCAGCCGTTTTATTGCCGATCCGGAAGGCGAGGGCGCAAGAATGTACCGCACCGGCGACGTGGCGCGCTGGCTGGAGAACGGCGCGGTGGAATATCTGGGCCGCAGCGACGATCAGCTTAAGATCCGTGGACAGAGGATCGAGCTGGGCGAGATCGATCAGGCGCTGCTGTCGCTGGATAATGTGGCGCAGGCGGTTACCCATGCCTGCGTGCTCGGCAACGCCAGCGCGGGCGGCGGCGATCAACGGCAGCTGGTGGGCTACGTGGTGGCCGCGTCCGGCGAACTGGATACGGCCGCGCTACGCGAGCAGCTTAGCGATCGCCTGCCCGCGCACATGGTGCCGGTGGTGCTGGTGCAGCTGGCGGCTTTCCCGCTAAGCGCTAACGGCAAGCTGGATCGCAAGGCGCTGCCGCTGCCACAGTTGGCCCACGCCGCAGGTCGCGCGCCGGCAGAGGGTGTGGAAACCGTGGTGGCCGAAGCCTTTGCCCGCCTGCTGGACTGCGAGATCCGCTCGGTTAATGATGACTTCTTTGCCCTCGGCGGCCATTCGCTGCTGGCGATGCGGCTGGCGGTCGATCTGCGTCGCCGTCTCGACAGACCGGTGACGCCGGGGCTGATTATGGTGGCGTCCACCGTCGGCGCGCTGGCGGAAAAGCTGACGCGGCAGAGCGAAGAAGAGGCGAGCCGCGCGGGCATGGAAACCATCCTGCCGCTGCGGCGTTCGCACGGCCCCACGCTGTTTTGCTTCCATCCGGCCTCCGGCTTCGCCTGGCAGTTCAGCATTCTGCAACGCTATCTGGACGCGTGCTGGTCGCTGATCGGCATTCAGTCGCCGCGCCCGCACGGGCCAATGCGGCAGGCGGAAAATCTTGATGAGCTTTGCGAGCGGCATCTGGCCACGCTGCGCGAGCAGCAGCCGCACGGCCCTTACTATCTGCTGGGCTATTCGCTGGGCGGCACGCTGGCGCACGCTATCGCGGCGCGCCTGCAGGCGCAGGGCGAAAAAGTCGCCTTCCTGGGGCTGCTGGATACCTGGCCGCCGGAAACGCAAAACTGGTCACGGAATAACCAGCTGGATGCCGAAGTGCTGGCGGAAATCGACCGCGAGCGTGAAGCCTTTATGGCCGCCCAGGCGTCGCTGCGCGAGTCGCTGGCGGCCTCGGCCAGCCAGGCGCTGTTTGGCGCTATCGAAGGCAACTACGGCGATGCGGTCAGGCTGCTGGCGACCGCGAAAAGCCGCCGCTTCGTCGGGGAAGCCACGCTGTTCGTCGCGCAGAAAACGCTGAAGCCGGGGCAGGATGCGCACACCGCGTGGGCGCCATGGCTCGACGCGCTGCAAACCTTCCCGGTGGAATGCGCGCATGTGGATATTATTTCGGCAGAGGCGTTTACCCATATCGGCCCACGCCTTAACCAACTGCTGGATCGGGCAACACAATGAAAAAACAGACCTTTATGCTCAGCCTCAGCCTGCTGAAGACGCACCCTGATTTTCGGGCGGTGTTTATCGCCCGCTTTATCTCTATCCTGGCGCTGGGCCTGCTTGGCGTCGGCGTGCCGGTGCAGATCCAGCAGCTGACCGGTTCTGCCTGGCAGGTAAGCCTGGCGGTCACGCTGACCGGCGCGGCCCTGTTTACCGGTTTGATGCTGGGCGGCGTGCTGGCGGATCGCCACGAGCGTCGGCGGCTGATCCTGTTCGCGCGATCGACCTGCGGGCTGGGCTTTATCGGCCTGTGCGTCAATGCCGCCATGCCGTCCCCGTCGCTGACCGCCATCTACCTGCTGGGCATCTGGGACGGCTTTTTCGGCGCCATCGGCGTGACGGCGCTGCTTGCCGCCACGCCCGCGCTGGTGGGCCGTGAAAACCTGATGCAGGCCGGGGCGATCACCATGCTCACGGTCAGACTGGGCGCGGTGATCTCGCCGATGGTGGGCGGCGTGCTGCTCGCGGCGGGCGGCGTATTCTGGAACTTCGCGCTGGCGGCGGCGGGCACCTTTATTACGCTGATCCCGCTGCTGCGTCTGCCGTCGTTGCCGCCGCCGCCGCAGTCGCACGCCAGGCCGCTACGGTCGCTGGCGGAAGGCTTTACCTTTCTGCTCGGCCATCGTCTGATCGGCGGCGTGGCGCTGGTGGGCGCGCTGCTGACCATGGCGACGGCGGTACGCGTGCTTTATCCGGCGCTGGCCATTCGCTGGGAGCTGAGCGCGCAGCAGATCGGCTTTCTCTATGCTGCCGTACCGCTCGGCGCGGCCGCAGGCGCGCTGACCAGCGGCAATCTGGCACAGCATCCGCGTCCGGGCAAGGTGATGCTTTTCACCGCCGTCGCCGCTTTCGTCGCGGTAGGGCTGTGCGGCCTGATGCCTTACTGGGAGGCGGGCGCGCTCTGTCTGATGCTGTTCGGCTACCTGAGCGCCCTGAGCGCGCTGCTGCAATACACGCTGATCCAGACGCTGACGCCGGACGCGATGCTGGGCCGTATCAACGGCCTGTGGACGGCGCAAAACGTGATGGGTGACTCGCTGGGCGCGCTGCTGCTGGGCGCGATGACCACGGTGATGCTGCCCGCCACCGCCGCCAGCAGCAGCGGCCTGGGGCTGGCCATCGTCAGCCTGGTGCTGGCCGCCGCCTTCGGTTCGCTCCGACGCTATCGCCAGCCCGCGCCCGCTTCGCCGGGAGAAAGCGTAACTGAATAACATCGGGTTTTAGTCCTTCCTTGCCTGCCCTGGCGGCAGGTAATGCTGCCAAATGATGCTAATAACGGCGCAAACGTTGCGCCTGGTCGCGGCGTGGTGTTTTGCACTGTTTTAAACTGCGAAACGTTGCTTGACATCACAAAGAATTTACTTAAAGTTACGCGGTAATAATGCAAATGATAATCATTATTATACTTTTTATCGTTGTGGCTGGAGGCCGTTATGGAGACGCTTTGCGCTGATGCAGTTAAACCATCAGTTTCTCTCTCATCTGAGAGCTTTTTCTTCGCATCGCCGTGGAAAAGCTTTATCACCACTGGTCGCTTTGCCGAAATTACCTGTCCCGCCGCCGACGGCGACAACCTGCAGGGCGCTTTCCAGCAGCAGGTACGCAGCGCCTTTGCCGCGGCCAGGGCCAAAGGGATTACGCGCCCGGTGATGGTTGGCGCCATCCCCTTTGATACGCGCCAGCCTTCCGCGCTATTTATTCCTGAGCGTCATGAGGCATTCTCCCGCCAGCAGCAGCCAGAGTCGGCGCAGCAGGCGAGCTCTGCCGTAGAGCCGGTAATTACCGCGCGCCAGAACATTCCTGAACAGGCTGAATTTATGGAGATGGTGGCGAAAGCAGCGGAAGCGACCGCCCAGCCTGGCCTGGATAAAGTGGTGCTCTCGCGTCTGATCGATATCACTACCGCCGAGCCGGTGCAGGCTACGGCGTTAATGGATCGCCTGATTGCGCTCAACCCTGGCAGCTATCACTTCCATGTTCCGCTGGCCGACGGCAGCACGCTGCTGGGCGCCAGCCCGGAGCTGCTGCTGCGTAAGTCGGGCGAAACCTACACTTCGCTGCCGCTGGCGGGCTCGGCCAGACGCGATCGCAGCGACAAAGCGCGCGATCTTGCGGTAGGCGAAAAGCTGATGTACTCGCAAAAAGATCGCTACGAGCACCGCCTGGTGACCAACGCCATGTACGACGTGCTGAAACCGCGCAGCCGCTCTCTGGCGGTGCCGGACAAGCCGGAGCTGATCACTACTTCGACGCTGTGGCACCTTGCTACCGCGATTGAAGGCAAAGCCGCAGCGGCTGAGGAAACGGCGCTGTCGCTCGCCTGCCTGCTGCATCCTACGCCCGCGCTGAGCGGTTATCCGCACGTTGCCGCTTGCGAGTGGATTGAAAAGCTGGAGCCGTTTAACCGCGAGCTGTTCGGCGGCATCGTCGGCTGGTGCGACGACGAAGGCAACGGCGAATGGGTGGTGACCATTCGCTGCGGCACGCTGGCCGGAAAAAACATTCGCCTGTTCGCCGGCGCGGGCATCGTTCCGGCCTCTTCGCCGGAATCGGAATGGCGCGAAACCGGCGTCAAGCTCAGCACCATGCTGCACGTATTTGGACTGCAATAAGGCTATTTTATGACGATTTCCTATTCCCGCTGGCCCGACGATTTTGCGGCCCGCTACCGTGAAAAAGGCTACTGGCTGGATCTGCCGCTAACGGATATTTTGACTCGCCATGCCGACAGCACGGAAACGGCGCTGATCGACGGCGACCGCGCATACAGCTACCGGCAGCTGGAGAGCGCCAGCACCCGTCTGGCGGCGGCCTTACAGCGTCGCGGCCTGAAGTGCGGCGATACCGCGCTGGTGCAGCTGGGCAACGTGGCCGAATTCTATATCGTGCTGTTTGCACTGCTGAAACTCGGCGTCGCGCCGGTCAACGCGCTGTTCAGCCATCAGCGCCAGGAGCTGGACGCCTACGCCAGCCAGATTGAGCCTGCTTTGCTGATCGCCGATCGTCAGCACGCGCTGTTCGCCACCGACGACTATCTGCAACCGCTGCGCCAGCGCTATCCGTCGCTGCGTGAGGTGGTGCTGCGCAACGCTCGTGAGGACGATACCTCGCTTGCGGCCTTAATTGACGAGGCGCAAGGCGAGTTTGTCGCTGCGCCTTCCGCCGCTGACGAAGTCGCGTTTTTCCAGCTTTCCGGCGGCAGTACCGGCACGCCCAAGCTGATCCCGCGTACCCATAACGACTACTACTACAGCATCCGCCGCAGCGTGGAAGTCTGTTGCTTTAACGAAAAAACCCGCTATCTCTGCGCTTTGCCCGCCGCGCACAACTATCCGCTCAGTTCGCCGGGCGCCTTCGGCGTGTTTTATGGCGGCGGCCTGGTGGTGCTGGCAGGCGATCCGAGCGCCAACCTTTGTTTCCCGCTGATTGAAAAACACCAGATTACGGCGACGGCGCTGGTGCCGCCAGCGGTCAGCCTCTGGCTACAGGCGATTCAGGAGTGGGGCAGCAATCGGGCGCTTGGCTCGCTCCAGCTGTTGCAGGTGGGCGGCGCGCGCTTAAGCGAAGCGCTGGCGGCACGCATTCCGGCAGAAATCGGCTGCCGGCTGCAACAGGTCTTCGGCATGGCGGAAGGGCTGGTCAACTATACGCAGCTGACCGACGACGAGTGGCACATCTTCTCGACGCAGGGCACGCCGATGAGCCCGGACGATGAGGTCTGGGTTGCGGACGAGCAGGGCAATCCGCTGCCGCAGGGCGAAACCGGACGGCTGATGACGCGCGGCCCGTACACCTTCCGCGGCTATTACCGCAGCCCGGAGCACAACGCGCAGGCCTTTGACGCCAACGGCTTCTATTGTTCCGGCGACCTGGTCTCCATTACGCCGGACGGCTATATCTGCGTGCAGGGCCGCGAAAAAGATCAGATCAATCGCGGCGGCGAGAAAATTGCCGCTGAAGAGATCGAGAACCTGCTGTTACGCCACGAGGCCATTCTGCACGTTGCGCTGGTCTCGATGGAGGACAGCCTGCTGGGCGAAAAAAGCTGCGCCTTTATCGTGGGCAAACGTCCCGTGCGCGCCGTGGAGATCCGCCGCTATCTGCGCGAGCTTGGCGTGGCGGACTACAAGCTGCCCGATCGTATTGAAACCGTTGACGAACTGCCGCTGACGCCCGTCGGTAAAGTGGATAAAAAACGCCTGCGTCAACAGCTGGCCGCCAGCCAGACCAACTGAATTCCGGAGAAAAAATGACTATCCCTGCACTGAAAGCCTATGCGCTGCCTGCCGCCGCCGACCTGCCAGAAAACAAGGTCAAATGGACGTTTGAACCCGCCAGGGGCGCGCTGCTGATCCACGATATGCAGAACTATTTTATTAATTTCTGGGGCGAAGACTGCCCGATGATCAAACAGGTCATCAGCAATATCGCCGCGCTGCGTGAATACTGCCGCCAGAACGGCATTCCGGTTTACTACACGGCGCAGCCTAATCATCAAAGCGATAAAGACCGCGCGCTGCTGAACGATATGTGGGGGCCGGGGCTGAATAAACATCCGGAGCAGCAGAAAGTCGTAGCCGAACTGGCGCCGGAAGAGGGTGACGAAGTGCTGGTGAAATGGCGCTACAGCGCCTTCCATCGCTCGCCGCTGGAGCAGCACCTGAAAGAGACCGGCCGCGACCAGCTGATTATCTGCGGCGTGTACGCGCACATCGGCTGCCTGACCACCGCTATCGACGCCTTTATGCGGGATATCCAGCCCTTTATGGTGGCGGATGCGCTGGCTGACTTCAGCCGCGACGAGCACCTGATGGCGCTGAAATACACCGCCGGTCGCGCCGGGAAAGTGGTGCTGACGGAAGATCTGCTGCCGGTGCCGCTGAGCATGGCGCAGCTGCGCGCGCTGGTGCAGCCGATGCTGGATGAGGACGAAACGCCGGAAGAGGATGAGAACCTGATCGATTACGGCCTGGATTCGGTGCGCATGATGGCGCTGGCGGCGCGCTGGCGTAAAGTTTACGGCGATATCGATTTTGTGATGCTGGCGAAAGAGCCGACGCTGGCGGCCTGGTGGCGTCTGCTGTCGCGGGAGCGCGCATGAGCCTCGATTTTACCAATAAACATATCTGGGTAACCGGTGCCGGTAAAGGCATTGGCTATGCCACCGCGCTGGCCTTTCACGAGGCGGGCGCGACGGTAGTCGGGCTGGATCTCGCTTTCCCTCAGGCCGATTACCCGTTTCAGACCGTGGAGCTGAACGTAGCCGACGCGCAGCAGGTGAAAGCGGTATGCCAGCGGCTGCGGCCGGAAACGCCGCGACTGGACGTGCTGGTCAACGGCGCAGGCATTCTGCGGATGGGCGCGACGGATGAGCTGGACGTGGCGGACTGGGAAGCGGTGATGGCCGTCAACGTTGGCGGCGCGTTTAACCTGTTCCAGCAGACCATGCCGTGGTTCCGCGAGCAGCGCGGCGGTGCTATCGTCACCGTGGCGTCGGACGCTGCGCACTGTCCGCGCATCGGCATGTCGGCCTACGGCGCGTCGAAAGCGGCGCTGCGCAGCCTCAGCCTGACGGTTGGCCTGGAGCTGGCCTCTTTCGGCGTGCGCTGCAACCTGGTGTCGCCAGGCTCGACCGATACCGATATGCAGCGCACGCTGTGGAAAAGCCCGGATGCCGAACAGCAGCGCATTCGCGGCTTTGCGGAGCAGTTTAAAGTCGGTATTCCGCTGGGCAAAATCGCCCGGCCAGAGGAGGTCGCCAGCACTATTCTGTTCCTTGCGTCCGATCAAGCCAGCCATATCACGATGCAGGATATTGTGATCGACGGTGGCAGCACGCTGGGGGCGTAATGACAAAATCTATCTGGAAGCGCCAGCTGAGTCTGGATGAGCTTAACCGCATGGGCGACGGATCGATGGTCGCCCATCTGGGCATGACCTTTACGCTGCTGGAAGAGGCCAGGCTGGAGGCGACCATGCCGGTCGATGCCCGTACGCAGCAGCCTTTTGGCCTGCTGCACGGCGGCGCGTCGGTCGCGCTGGCGGAAACGTTAGGATCGATGGCCGGCTTTTTGACCAGCCAGGAAGGGCAGTGCGTGGTCGGCACGGAGATTAACGCCAGCCACCATCGCGCCGTGACCGGCGGCCTGGTGCGCGGCGTGTGTCAGCCGCTGCATCTTGGCAGAAGCCAGCAGGTCTGGGAAATCGCTATCTATGACGACAGGGACAGGCGCTGCTGTACCGCAAGATTGACCACGGCGCTGCTGGGCTAATTTTCGGCCCGCCGCCGCAAGACAGCACGTCGGGCCGCTTTACCTCTGATCATTCAGTTACATGGAGAGAATATGAACGCTACCTTCAGCCGTGGAAAAGGCTACCTGTTAACGCTGGCGCTGTTTGCCGCCGCGATCCCCGCCCACAGTGAAACCGCTGAACCGCTGCGCCAGCCCGTTGCCAAAGGCGCTTATGAAATGGCTTACAGCCCGTCGCAGCAGGCGCTGTATGTGGCAACCTCCGGCAGCCGCCAGCTGGATAAGGGCGGCGTGGTTTACCGCCTCGATCCGCAGACCCTGGCCATTACTCAGGCGATCCACAACGACCTCAAGCCCTTTGGTACGGCAATCAACAATAAAACCGACACGCTTTTTGTCGGCAACACGCTGGACAGCACGGTCACCGCGATCGATGTAAAAAGCGGTCAGGTAAAAGGACGTCTGGTGCTGGATGCGCGTCCGCGCAGCGAAAATTTCCGTCCGCTGGCGCCGCGTGAGCTGGCGGTAGATGAAAATACCAATACGGTTTATATCGGCGGCGTGGGCGAAGAGAGCCGCATCTGGGTGGTGGATGGCGATAAGCTGACGCTGCGCCATACGCTGGAGGGCTTAGGCAAGCACGCTACCGGCCTGACGCTGGACACCGCCGCGCACCGCCTTTACGCTACCGGCGGCGATAACGAACTCTTCACTTTCGACACCGCCAGCAACAGGCTGCTTGGCAAAGTGAAGCTGGCAGAGGGCGAGCACTTCTTTCTGAATATCAGCCTGGATCCGGCCACGCATCGCGCCTTTATCACCGACTCTAAGCAGCCTGAGCTGCTGGTGGTGAACACCGAAGACGGCAAGGTCATACAGAAGGTCGCCGTGCCAAAATCGCTGGCGGTGCTGTTTAATCCGCAGCGCAATGAAATTTATGTGACCCACCGTGAGGCGGGCGAAGTCAGCATTATTGACGGCAAAACCTATAAAGTTGTCAAAACCCTTAAGGCGCCGACCCATCCAAACAGCCTTGCGCTGTCGCCGGATGGTCAGACGTTGTATATCTCCGTTAAGCAGGCTTCTTCCCGCAAACAGGAAGCCGCCGCGCCTGACGAGGTGATGCGCGTCGCGCTGTAATCCGTTGCCCCGATCGCTGACGTCGGGGCTTTATCTTTACGTTTCCGTTCAAAAAGCGACCTTGTCAGTAATGATGGTTATGTTATATTGATCATAACTACCATCACCAAGGATAAAGCTATGAGCGCCATTCCGGTTTCTTCAGGTATCGCCACGCTGGTAGGCACTCCGAAAGAGATCCAGGCCCGTTTAAATAAGTCTCAGGCCGATCGCGTATTGGCCATGACCTTTGTTCATCAACAGCCGGGCGTGGTCGAGACGTTAACGGAAAACATTATGAACATGACCGTTTCTTTGCTTGAGGTGCTGCGGGAGCGTCAGGAGCAGTCATCGCTGGAGCGGCTGGCGGAAATCATGTTGCCGTCGGCGCCGGTCTCGCCAACGCTGCTGAAAGAAGCCGCTATGCTGATCCAGGCCCGTAAGGCCGTACTGGAAAGCGGAGACTGGCTGACGGCGGCAGAAGTGGCCGGGCTGGCCGGGTTCAGCGCGCGCAACCCCAGCGCGCAGCCGCATAAGTGGAAAAAACAGCAGCAGATTTTTACCATTCAGCATCACGGTATTGATTACTATCCTGCCTGGGCTCTGGCGGCGGACACCGGGTTCCGGCCCTGTAAGGCGCTGGCGGAAATCATAAAAATCTTCACCGATAGCAAGGACGGTTGGGGAATGGCCTACTGGTTTCGGGCTGACAACAGCGCCCTGGGCGGCAGGCGTCCGCAGGATTTGCTGCTCAGCAGCCCGGAACAGGTAATAGAAGCAGCGAAAGATGAGGTAGAAGGCGTTGAACATGGCTAGCTCTGCCGATGCTTTACTGCTTCCCGCTCCCACGGCAGAGCTTGCTGTTACCCTGACGCTCCTTAACGCCGGTGAAAAGCTACACCGTATCCATCTGGATAAATATCAAGCGACGCAGTTTAATCCGGGCCTTAAAGGCAATGCGCGATTCAGCCCCATTAAAGATGAGGAAGATCGCGCTATTCCCACGCTGTATGCCGGTACGACGTTTTCCTGCGCGCTGATGGAAACGCTGTTTCACGACGTTCCGCATACCGCCGGGTTCAAAAGCATGGACAAGGCAAAGTTTACCGGCCAGCAGCACTCGGTTATTGAGGTAACGGAAGCGCTGAGGCTGGTGGATTTACGCAGCCTGGCTTTACACAAGCTCGGCCTGAAGCGTAGCCAGCTAATCGATACCGAAAAAGATTGCTATCCGGCCACCCGAAAATGGGCCGAAGCTATTTATTGCCAGTGTCCGCAGGCGCAGGGATTGCTCTGGATATCCAGACAGGATGACGCGGCGCGCGCCATCGTGCTTTTTGGCGATCGCCTCGGCGTAAAAACGCTACGGCCCACGGGCGTTTCCCGTTCTCTGCTACAGGATCACGGCACCTGGTTTAAAGTGCTGGAGCTGGCAGAACGCATAGCGCTGACCATTGTGCCCGCACGGCATTAATCGGCTTCTTTCCTGTCTGCCATCCTGCTTTTGCTTTAAAATCGTCGCTGGTACAAATCTTGTCATCAATTGCCGTTAAAACTTGCCGTTTTAAAAAGGATAAATGCAATGAAAGAAAGATTTCCGCAAGGCTTTATGTGGGGCGGCGCGACCGCCGCGAATCAGGTAGAAGGCGCCTATAACGAGGATGGCAAAGGGCTTTCCATCGTGGACGCCATTCCCGGCGGCAAGTCCCGCCTGGCTATCGTTTCCTCGCCTGATTTTGATTTCACCCTGGACCCTTCCCGCTACACCTATCCCAACCATAAAGGCATCGATCACTATCACCGCTTCCGCGAGGATATCGCGCTGTTTAAGGAGATGGGTTTTAAGTGCTATCGCTTCTCCATTGCCTGGACCCGCATCTATCCAAACGGCGTTGAGCAGCAGCCCAACGAAGCGGGCCTGCGTCATTATGATGAGGTGATTGCTACCTGTCTTGCGCACGGCATCGAGCCGGTTATCACCCTTTCCCATTATGAAATGCCGCTGCATCTCGCCACCGAATTCGGCGGCTGGAAAAATCGTGAAGTCATTGAGCATTTTGAACGCTTTGCCCGGACGGTGCTGGAACGCTACGGCCAGAAAGTAAAGTACTGGATGACCTTTAACGAGATCAACAGCGCGGTACATTTCCCGATGATGAGCCAGAGCCTGACGGTAAAAACCGGCGCGCTGGAGCCGCAGGCGAAATTTCAGGCGTGGCATAACCAGTTTGTCGCCAGCAGCATGGCGGTGAAAATCGCGCACGAAACCAATCCCGCCATTCAGATTGGCTGCATGATTATCTACGCTACCGCCTATGCCTTTGACTGTAACCCGCTTAACCAGCTGGCCACGCTGAAAGAGATGCAGTCGTTTAACTTCTACTGCGCCGACGTGCAGGCAAAGGGCGACTACCCTTATTACGCCAAAAGCCTGTGGAAATCGCTGGGCGTGACGCTGGATATCCAGCCGGGCGATATGGCGTTAATCAAAGCGCATACCGTGGATTACATCGGCTTCAGCTACTACATGTCCACCACCATCAATAAAACTGCGGAAGCGGAGTCCGCTCAGGGCAATCTGCTGGGCGGCGCGCGCAACCCGTTCCTGGAGGCCAGCGACTGGGGCTGGGAAATCGATCCTGTCGGCCTGCGCATCGGGCTGAATCAGCTCTACGATCGCTACCAGAAGCCGCTGTTTATTGTCGAAAACGGCCTGGGCGCCATTGATAAGCCGGATGAAAACTTCCGGGTGGAAGACGACTACCGCATCAACTATCTGCGCCAGCATATTGAAGCGATGGCGGAAGCGATTGACGACGGCGTCGAGCTGATGGGCTATACGCCGTGGGGCTGCATCGACCTGGTCAGCATGTCCACCGGCGAAATGAGTAAGCGCTACGGCTTTATCTATGTCGATCTGGACGACACTATCTCCGGCACCGGCAACCGCTATAAGAAAAAATCGTTCTACTGGTATCAGAAGGTGATTGCCAGCAACGGCAGCGATCTCAGCTAAGATCGGCCTGGCCGTTGGCCGTATCCAGCGGCCAGGAATCAAACAGATAGCCGTCAAAATCGAGATCGTCCACGTCGGAGAACTGCAGCAGGCGGTGCTTTACGTTTTCCAGATGCTGCCACATGGCCAGCTTCGCCGCGCGGGCATCCTTTTTAATCAGCGCCACGAGGATCTTTTTATGATCGCTCAGCCACTCTTTACGGTAGTGGGTGTTATCGAGGTGGCGGTGTAGCTGGCTCCACATGGTATTGTTTTCGCGCCACTGCCAGGACTGCTTAAACAGTTCGACCAGCATACTGTTGTGCGTCGCCTGGGCTATCGCCAGATGAAAGTTCATGTCGCCGTTTTCGGTTTCATTGACCGCGCCGGAAGCCAGCTCCTGCTCCTCCAGCTCCAGCGCCTGGCGCATTTTGCGGATATCGTCGCGCGTGGCCTGGATGGCCGCGAACCCGGCGATATTGCTTTCCAGCAGCTGCCGCGCCTGCAGCATTTCAAACGGGCCGGCGTCGTTACAGGCGCTTTCCGCCGCCGCAGGCGCCTGCGGCGTAGCGCGATCGGCCAGTACGAAAATCCCCGCGCCGCGCCGGACTTCAACCAGTCCTTCCAGCTCCAGCATGATCAGCGCTTCTCGCACCAGAGTTCGGGTCACGTTCAGCTTTTCGGCGATTTCACGTTCAGGCGGCAGACGCTCGCCGACGGCGTAAGGCTTTTGCGCGATCAGCTTACGAAGCATTTCGCCGACTTCCTGGTAGGGCCGCTGTTGAGAGGGAGTTAATTTCATCATGTTCTTTTAAGTTGCTGGGCTGACCGGTGTTATCACCGCCGTGAGCGGCTGACTATAGCATATTGATGGCAGCGGGCGGGCCAGCTGCGGGCAGCAATTGACCAGGCCGGACGACAAAGACTACGGCGCGAAACAGCGCGCCGCATTGTTGATGCAGATATCCCGCGCCATGCCGCCCGGCAGCCCATAAATCATTATCCTTAAACAGCAATGCTCACTCAGCAGGCACTAAAAAAAGGCGCGATGAACCGCAAGCTCCACGCCACGCACTTCCGCCAGGCCTTTCAGGCGGCCAATCGCCGAATAGCCGGGGTTGGTTTGTTTGTGCAAATCGTCCAGCATCTGGTGGCCATGATCGGGCCGCATCGGAATAAGATCTTCTTTGCCAGCCGTTTTACGCCGATGTTCCTCGTGGGCGATCGCTTTGACTACCGCATACATATCGACATCGCCCGCCAGGTGAGGGGCCTCGTGGAAGCTGGCGGGATTTTCTTCGCGTCGGGTGGCGCGCAGATGGGCAAAATAGATACGCGGGGCGAACTGTTCAAATATGGCGACCAGATCGTTATCGGCCCGCACGCCCAGCGACCCGGTACAGAAGGTAAAGCCGTTAGCCATGCTGCTGACCGTGTCGACCATCCACTGCCAGTCCTCAGCGTCAGAGACAATGCGCGGCAGACCGAGAATAGGGCGCGGCGGATCGTCCGGGTGCACCGCCATCCGCACGCCGACGGCTTCCGCTACCGGAATAATATGGCGTAAAAAGTGGCTGAAATTTTCGCGCAGCCGGGCTTTATCGATAGCGGCATAGCGCCGAAGCTGCGCGCGCAGCCGATCCAGGGTATAGCCTTCTTCCGCGCCCGGCAGTCCGGCAATAATATTACGCACCAGACGAGCCTTGCTTTCCTCGCTCATGGTTATAAACCGCTCTCTGGCTTCGGCAATCTCCCTGGCGCTGTAATCCTGTTCTGCACCGGGCCGCTGTAAAAGATGCAGATCGAAAACGGCAAAGGCGATCTGATCGAAACGCAGCGCCTTTGCCCCGTCAGGTAAAGTCCAGCCCAGATCGGTGCGCGTCCAGTCCAGCACGGGCATAAAGTTGTAGCAAACAGTAGTGATGCCGCACGCGGCCAGGTTGCGAAGCGTTTGCTGATAATTTTCTATCCACCGCTCGCACTGCCCGCTACGGGTTTTGATCTCTTCATGAACGGGGACGCTTTCCACCACTGACCAGACCAGCCCGGCAGCTTCGATCAGCGTCTTTCGCTCGCGGATCGCCTCTTGTGACCACACCTCGCCGTTGGGAATAGCGTGCAGGGCGGTGACGATGCCCGTTGCGCCAGCCTGTCTCGCATCTGCCAGCGAGACGGGATCCTCGGGGCCATACCAGCGCCAGGTTTGTTCCATTTTCACCTCCATGCTCTTAGCTAAACGCGACGCGTGCCGCCACATGTTAACGGACAGCGCGGGCTGGCCGCACGGCGTCCCGCTCTGTTACGGGCAGAATTAGTTATCCGTATAAATAAGTCAACCAAAATGGATTATTTGGTTAACCTTATCACAAATATATTATCAGGCTGGCGACCGGGGTCGGGAACTGTGCTTCACTCCAGCTCGGATGCCAGTGCTGCTTTGCCGAAGTAAGTCCCTGCGGCAGCTTACCCTTGCGGGCTGTGGGCGCATCTGAGCTGATGCCTTGACGGTATCAGATCGATTGATAATCAGGACGACCTCGCCTTTAATTGGTTGACCAATATTGTGGCCAGGCGCAAAGCCAGGGCGGTGTCATTGAAAGGGAGAAGCAGATGAACCGCAGTTTAGAGCGACAAATAAGCGCAGCAGGTAGCAAACGTACCTTCCCCAATCTGCGATGGTGGGTACTCATCCTGTTTTTAACCGGCGTCACGGTTAACTATATCACCCGCAATTCATTAGCTATTCTGGCACCCGAGCTGAAAACCAGCCTGGGCATCACGACGGAACACTATTCCTGGATCGTGGGCGCTTTTCAACTGGCCTACACCCTGTTTCAGCCGGTTTGCGGCTGGCTTATTGACGTTATCGGGCTGAAAATCGGTTTCCTGATTTGCGCCACCGTCTGGGCGTTGACCTGTTTGCTCCATGCTGGCGCGGGCGGCTGGCTACAGCTGGCGATCCTGCGTTTTGTTATGGGCGGCGCAGAGGCGGCGGCCACGCCCGCCAATGCCAAAGTACTGGGCGAGTGGTTTCCTAAAAAAGAGCGGCCGATTGCGGCCGGCTGGGCTGGCGTGGGCTTTTCCATCGGCGCGATGCTGGCGCCACCCATTATCTATTTTGCGCACGCCGCCTTCGGCTGGCAGGGCGCTTTTCTGTTTACCGGTTTTCTGGCGATGGCGTGGGTTGGATTATGGGCACTTTTTTATCACAATCCGGCCGACCATCCCAATCTGAGCGCAAAAGAGCTGGCCCTTATCCAGCAGGATAATGAACCGCCCGCCGTGAAACAGAGCTTGTTTCGCGCGCTGCGTTCGGTAGGCAAAAACAAGCGATTCTACGGGATAGCCATTCCGGCCTTTATGGCCGAACCGGCCTGGGGCGTATTAAGTTTTTGGGTGCCGCTCTATCTGGCAAACGATCTGGGTATGGATTTAAAGCAGATCGCCTTATTCGCCTGGCTGCCGTTTCTGGCCGCCGATCTGGGCAGCATAGCCAGCGGCTATCTGACGCGCCTCTATACGCGCCTGTTTGGCTTTACGCAGGTCAACGGCGTGGTCGCCAGCTCGATCACCGGCGCGTTTCTGATGGTATCGCTGGCGCTGGTAGCCGTTACCAAAGATCCCTATATCGCGATTGCCTTGATTTCCGTGGGCGGCTTCGGGCATCAGATTATCTCCTGCATGCTGAGCGCGCTGGTGGTGGAAAAGTTCGATAAAGGCGAAATGGCAACCGTAAACGGCATGCGAGGCTCTTGCGCGTGGATCGCCAGCTTTCTCTTTTCTCTGCTCATTGGCCTGACGGCGGACAAAATCGGCTTCAATCCGCTGTTTATCGCGATGGGATTTTTCGATCTGATCGGCGCACTGTTTCTGAT
Organism: Erwinia sp. PsM31; assembly: GCF_030433775.1. NCBI lineage: Bacteria > Pseudomonadati > Pseudomonadota > Gammaproteobacteria > Enterobacterales > Erwiniaceae > Erwinia > Erwinia sp. PsM31. The sequence goes on along the minus strand of NZ_JARUWZ010000003.1, from coordinate 122,444 downwards.
CGCTTTTATTGCTGAACGCCGCGCCGCACGCGCCTGAAGGGAAGATAACGATGAAAACGCTTAAGCACTGGAGCCTGAACGCCTCGGACAAAAATAGTATTGAGCTCAGGGTGGATAACCGCCATCTGCTGTGCCTGTCGGTACTGGAACAGGCGCTAATCCGGGTCACGCTCAAACGGCATGGGCAGTTTGCTTTGGATCGTACATGGAGCATTGCGCCGCAGGAGGATGTGCCCTGGGAAGGGCGGCCGCGTGAAAGCCTGGCGGGTTTCTCCCTGCCGGGCTACGCGCTGACGGAGCAGGATGACAGGCTGATTATCGCGACGGAGCAGCTGCGGGTGACGGTTCATCAGCCGCTGTGGCTGGAATGGCACTATCGGAATAGCGGCGGAGAGTGGGTGTTTCTGGCCAGCGATCGCCCCAGCGGCGCTTACCTGCTTAACGCTCATGGCGACGGCGTGGCGCACTATCAGCGGCGGATGAGCGACGATCGCTATTATGGGCTGGGAGAAAAAGCGGGCGATCTGCAACGTAACGGCAGGCGTTTTGAGATGCGCAATCTGGACGCTATGGGCTATAACGCCGCCTCGACCGATCCGCTTTATAAGCACGTGCCGTTTACGCTGACCCATCGGAGCGGGGCCAGTTTTGGGCTGTTTTACGACAACCTGAGCAGCAGCTGGTTTGATTTGGGGAACGAGCTGGATAATTATCATGCGCCCTATCGGCGCTGGCAGGCGGAAAGCGGCGATATCGATTACTACTTTTTTGCCGCCGCGCGGCTGGTCGACGTCACTAAAGCTTTTGTCCGGCTGACCGGAAAAACCTGCTTCGGGCCGAAATGGAGCCTGGGCTACAGCGGCTCTACCATGCACTACACGGACGCGCCGGATGCGCAGGCCCAGCTGTTAAATTTTATCCGGCTGTGCCAACAGCATGCGATCCCCTGCGACTCTTTCCAGCTCTCTTCCGGCTATACCTCGATTAACAACAAGCGCTATGTCTTTCACTGGAATCATGACAAGGTGCCGCAGCCGGAAGCGATGACCGGGGCTTTTCACCGGGCAGGCCTGCGGCTGGCGGCCAATATCAAACCTTGCCTGCTACAGGATCATCCCCGCTATCAGGAGGTGGCGGAAAAGGGCTTCTTTATCCGTGATTCAGAAAGCGACGCGCCGGAACGCTCCGTGTTCTGGGACGATGAAGGTTCCCACCTCGATTTCACGCATCCTGGCGCCATCGCCTGGTGGCAGGAAAATCTTACCGGTCAGCTGCTGGCAAAAGGCATTGATGCCAGCTGGAACGACAACAATGAATATGAAATCTGGGATGGCGAGGCGCGCTGTTACGGCTTTGGAAAAGCGATAGCCATTAAGCATCTTCGTCCGGTCATGCCGCTGTTAATGATGCGGGCCTCAATGGAGGCGCAGCAGCGCTTCGCGCCGGATCAACGGCCTTTTCTGATCTCACGTTCGGGCTGCGCCGGGATGCAGCGCTATGTACAGACCTGGAGCGGCGATAACCGCACCAGCTGGCAGTCGCTTCGTTACAACATCCGAATGGGCCTGGGGATGAGCCTTTCCGGCCTGTATAACGTGGGGCATGACGTGGGCGGTTTCGCTGGCGACAGGCCCGACGCGGAACTCTTTGTGCGCTGGGTGCAAAACGGCGTGATGCATCCTCGGTTTACAATTCACTCCTGGAACGATGACGGCACCGTCAACGAACCCTGGATGTATCCGGCCGTCACGCCAGCCGTGCGGGAAGCCATTGCTCTGCGTTATCGCCTGCTGCCTTATCTCTACACGCTGCTCTGGCAGGCTTACAGCGAAGACGAGCCAATGCTGCGGCCGACCTTCCTCGATCATGAGCATGATGCGCAGACCTTTGCGGAATGCGACGAGTTTATGCTGGGTCGCGACCTGCTGGTGGCCAGCGTGGTAGAGCCGGGGCAGCGCGAGCGGCGCCTGTGGCTGCCGGATAACCCGAACGGCTGGTACGACTTTTACACGCACCAGTGGTACAGCGGCGGCCAGTGGATCACGCTCGCCGCGCCGCTGGAAAAGCTGCCGCTGCTGGTACGTGCCGGAGCGGGGCTGCCGATAAGCGAGCGTTTACAGCATGTTGACGCCCGCGCCGACGATCGCCGTGAGCTGCTTCTGTTTCCGCTCAGAGGGATCGGCACTGCCAACGGCTGCCTTTTTGAAGATGATGGCGAATCATGGGGTTATAAAGAAGGCCGGGCGCTGTTGCTGCACTGGGAGATGCGCTGCGAGGCGGATGCTGTACGGGTAAGCTTTTCCCGCCAGGGACAGTTTAAACCGGCATGGCGGCGGCTGGCTGTCTCGCTGCCCGCAGGCGAACGCCGCCGCCTGTTTATTAATGAGGTTGAACAGGCCGATGGGGGCAGAATAGCGGTGGCTGATATAGCGCAAGAGGCGTGGCACCTGGCGGGCTGATACCGTAAATCGAGCGCCACGGCTAGTGTAAAATAGCCGTGGCGGTTGAACCCGCTACGCCTGAACTACAAAAGGAGCCTTTGCATTATATCCCGTGCATTTTTAAGCAAACAGCTTCAGCGCCGCTATCCGCTTCAGCGCTTCCGCCAGGGCTTCCTCGCTGGCGGTCAGGCTCAGGCGCACAAAACCTTCGCCGCCCGCGCCAAAGCCGTGTCCTGGCGCAACCAGTACCTGAGCGTCGCGCAGCAGCTTTTCGGTAAACTGTTGCGCGCTGAAACCCGCAGGCACGGGGAGCCAGAGGAAAAAGGTGCCCTGGCGCTCGTCGACCGGCCAGCGCATCGCGCGAAGCGCCTGGATAACCTTTTCGCGACGGCGATGATAAATGGCGGCAAAGTGCGTCACCTCGTTCTCCGGCAGATCCAACGCCGTCACGGCAGCGTCCTGCACCGCCCCGAACACCGTACTGTAGCTATGCGTATGCAGTTTTTTAAAAGCGCTGATAATCGAGGCGTTGCCCACGACAAAACCAAAACGCCAGCCTGCCATCAGGAAGGTTTTCGACAGCGTATAGATTTCCACACCCCACTGCTTTGCCTCTGGCCGGGCTAACAGGCTCAGCGGTTTTTCCCCGGCGCGCTGGCCAATGGCGGCATAGGCAAAATCATGCAGCAGCGGGATCTGCCAGCGTTGGACAAATTCCAGCGCCTCTGCAAACAGCCCAGGCGTGGCGATGGCACCGGTAGGGTTGTGCGGATAGTTCAGCATCAGCAGCCCGGCCTGACGCGCGATCTTTTCAGGCACTTCAATAAAGTCAGGCAGGAACCGGCGCGCGGCATGAAGCGGGATACCATAAAATTCAGCCTGCGCCTGCACGGCGGCAGAGCGGTAAATGGGATAGCAGGGATCGGTTGAAATCAGATACTGGCCGGGGTTGAGTAAAGCTCGCGGCAGGCCCGTAACGCCAATGTGCGCGCCGTGAAAAACGGCAATCTCATGTTCAGGATCCAGCTCAACGCCGTACTGGCGTTGATAAAAGCGGGCAATCGCCTGGCGCAGCGTAAATTTTCCCCAAAAAGAGGGATAGTCGTGGTTTTCGGGCCGTGCCGCAGCGGCTTGCAGGCTGGCCACCACGGCTGGCGGCGTGGGCTGTCGGGGACTGCCGGAAGAGAGATCGATGAGCGGACGCTGCAAGGACTCCACCTGGGCGGCCATTTTTTCGAGCGCGCTGAACAGATTCTCTTCTAATTCATTAACCAGCGCAGAGGGAGAAAATACCGGCATTATTATTCCGAACAGATAAAAGGAGGGTGCCACTATCGCACAGTGGGCCACGGCATAAAACAGCATCACGTCCCGGCAGTAAGCAATAAAACGGATAATCTTATTCGCCGAATGCAATAGCATAATCTGCATAACCTTAGCGTAATAAAGTCACAGGGACAGCCTTTTTTTGGCTTCTTACCGGCAATCGCTCTGTGATTTAATCGTTTTGATTATTTATACAGAGAGATGTTTTTTATGCGCAGGTTGCTAACGACAGGGTTGCTTTTTGTTTTATTTTCTTCGGTTTCACATGCGGACGATAAATTAATCCGTGTTGGTTTTAATCCGGGACCTTATAAAGAGCAGTTTCAGCAGGGCGTGGCGCCCTGGTTAATAAAGAAAGGCTACAGGATTGAATATAAAGATTTCAGCGATGGCATTCAGGTCAATGACGCGGTGAGCCGCGGCAATATCGAAGCCAATATCATGCAGCACCCGGTCTATCTTCAGTCGGTAAACGCGCGCCTGGGTATTGATAATGCAGGGATTGTGCAGGTGCCAACGCCGCCGATGGGGCTTTATTCCAGCAAAATTACCACGCTGGCAACGCCGAAGCCCGGCATGGTGATTTCAGTGCCTAACCAGGCGCCTAACGAATACCGCGCGGTGCTGGTGCTGCAAAGCTTAGGCTGGTTGAAAATCCGTCCCGACAGCGATCCGGCCACCTTTTCGCAAAAATTCATCAGCGAGAATCCTTATAAAATCGTACTGAAAGAGATGGATAACGCCCAGCAGGTTCGTGCGCTGCCGGACGTTGATTTCGGCCTGATCCAGGGGAACTTTGCCGTTTCCAGCGGAATGAAACTGGCTTCAGCGTTAAAGCTGGAGGCGCCAACCAGCCAGTTTATTAACGTGGTTACCGTTGCGGGAAAAAATAAAGAGGCGGCCTTTGCCAAAGATATTGTGGCTGGCTACCAGTCTGAAGCGTTTAAGAATTATATTCGCACGCACCATCAATATGATGGCTATCTGCTGCCTGACTATTTCAAATGAGCGAGGCGATAAGCGTTAACTCGGTCAGCAAAACCTTCTCCCGCAAGGGAGAGGTGCTGCTGGCGTTAGACAATGTCAGTCTGACTATTAATAAAGGCGAAATATTTGGAGTGATTGGTGCAAGCGGCGCGGGAAAAAGCACGCTGCTGCGCCTGCTTAATCACCTTGAAGTCCCCGACCGGGGAGAGGTGCTGATTAACGACGTTTCGCTGCAATCGCTCAATAAAAAAAAGCTCAGCGCGGTGAAGAAAGAGATTGGCATGATCTTTCAGCATTTTAATTTGCTGAATTCGCGCACGGTGTTTCATAACGTCGCTATCCCGCTGATTTTGCAGGGGCGGGATAAACAGTTTATTCGCCAGCGCGTGACGGAGCTGCTGGCTTTCGTCAACCTCAGCGATAAAGCGCAGCGCTATCCCAATGAGCTGTCGGGCGGGCAAAAACAGCGGGTTGGGATTGCCCGCGCGCTGGCGACCAATCCGTCAATCTTGCTGTGTGACGAGGCGACATCGGCGCTCGATCCCCATACCACGGTGCAAATTCTGCTGCTGTTGCAGGAGATCAACCAGCGCTACGGCATCACCATTGTCCTGATCACCCACGAGATGTCGGTGGTGCAGAAAATCTGTCACAAGGTAGCGGTAATGGCGCATGGCCGCGTGGTGGAGCAGGGCAGCGTGCTGGATCTGTTTGGGCAGCCTCAGGACGCCGTCACCGCCAGTTTTGTGCAGTCGGCGATCCACGACCGCGTGCCGGAGCAAACCCTGAAGCGCATCAGAGAGCAAAGCCACAGCCGCGCGCTGCGGCTGGAGTTTATAGGCCAGACGGCGCAGCAGCCGATTATCAATCAGCTGATCCGGCAGTTTCCGGTAGAGGTGAATATTCTGTTTGCCAACATGTCCGAGGTTCAGAGGACCATTCTCGGTTTTATGATTGTGCAGATCAGCGGCGACGCGACGAATACTGACGCGGCCATTCGCTATCTCCATGATGCAGGGGTGAAAATCAGCGATGTTTGAATTTATCGATACCGCCGTCACCGGCGAACAGTTTCTGCTGGCGTTGCAGGATACGCTGGTGATGATCGGCGTTTCACTGGGGTTCGGATCGCTGCTTGGGATCCCGCTGGGCGTCGTGTTGGTGGTGTGCCGTCCCGGCGGTATTTTGCCTGATAGCCTGCTGCATCAGTTGCTGAATCCGCTGGTTAATATTCTGCGTTCGCTGCCTTTTATTATTTTATTGATCGTTATTTTGCCGCTGACGCGCTGGCTGGTCGGCACCACTATCGGTACGGCGGGCGCGATTGTGCCGCTGGTGGTGTTTATCGCGCCCTATATCGCCAGACTGGTGGAGAGTTCGCTACTGGAAGTCGACGAGGGCATTCTGGAGTCGGCCAACGCCATGGGCGCCAGCACCTGGCAAACCATCTGGCACTTTATGCTGCCGGAAGCGGCCTCCTCGCTGATCCTGGCGCTGACCACCGCCACTATCGGCCTGCTGGGCGCCACGGCCATGGCGGGCACCGTGGGCGGCGGCGGCATTGGCGATTTAGCCATCACCTACGGCTATCAGCGCTTTGACGCTTTCACCACGCTAACCACCGCGCTGGTGTTGATTGTAATCGTGCAGCTTCTACAGACTCTCGGCACGCGTCTGGCGCGTCGGGTGCGTCGTGAATAACCCCAGAGGGAAAATTATGCCAAAGGTAAGCCATATTGCCGATGCGGACAAAACCGCCGGGCCAGCTACGGAACATCAGCTTACCGTGACCCACTGGGGCACCTATCGCGTCACCACCAATAATGGCGTGTTGACCGCGCTTGAGCCGGTTGAGTGGGACAGACAGCCGTCAAAAATCGGCCTCTCGCTGCCGGGAGCCGTCCAGGGCAACAGCCGCGTAAAACGACCGGCAGTGCGGCTTGGCTATCTTCAGGGCAAACCGGCGAATCGGCAAGGTCGCGGTAAAGAGCCGTTTGTGGAAGTGAGCTGGGAACAGGCGCTGACGCTGGTCGCCGCCGAGCTAAAAAAGGTAAAAGAGCAGCACGGCAATCAGGCGATTTACGGCGGTTCATACGGCTGGTCAAGCGCGGGTCGTTTCCATCACGCCCAGAGCCAGCTGCACCGGTTTTTAAATCAGTTTGGCGGCTATACCGCCAGTACCAACACTTACAGCATCGCCGCCGGCGAGCGCGTGCTGCCGCATATTCTGGGCGATCTCGACGAGCTTCAGCGTCAGCATACGCACTGGGCGCAGCTGGCGCAGCACTGTGAGCTGTTTGTCGCCATTGGCGGCCTGCCGCAGCGCAACGCGCAGGTTAACGGCGGCGGCGCCAACGAACATGCGCTCGGCTACTGGCTGCAAACGCTGAGCGACAACGGCTGCAAATTTATCAACGTCAGCCCGGTGCGTAACGATCTGGCTACCCTGCCGGATGCCGAATGGCTGGCGATCCGGCCCGGCAGCGATACCGCGCTGCTGCTGGCGATCTGTCAGGTGCTTATTGAAGAAGATCTCTTTCAGCACGATTTTGTCGCACGCTATACGGTAGGTTTCGATCGCTATGCGGCTTATCTACGGGGCGAGCAGGAGGGGGAAGCCAAAACCCCGGAGTGGGCCGCGCCGATCACCGGTCTGGACGCCGCCACCATTCGCCAGCTGGCGCGGCAAATGGCGCAGAAAAAGACGCTGATCAATATGGCATGGTCGGTTCAGCGCGCCCGGCAGGGCGAGCAGGCCTATTGGGCTTTAGTTGCCGTTACCGCGCTGTTGGGACAGATTGGCACCCCCGGCGGCGGCATCGGGTTTGGCTATGCTTCCACCAATCTGGCGGGCGCCGATCGGCGGCGATTTTCCGGCCCGCGCCTCTCGAAAGGGGAGAACGCTGTCAGTACGCGCATTCCCGTCGCGCGCATCGCCGATATGCTGCTGCATCCTGGTAAGGACTTTGAGTTTGACGGTAAGACGCTGACCTACCCCGATATTCGTTTAATCTACTGGGCCGGCGGCAATACTTTTCATCATCATCAGGATCTTAATCGCCTGATTGAGGGATGGCGGCGGCCGGACACGGTGATCGTTCATGAACAATACTGGACGGCACAGGCAAAATTCGCCGATATCGTGCTGCCCGCCACCACTTCGCTGGAGCGGGAGGATATCGGCAGCGCCAGCAACGACGGCTTTATGATCGCCATGCGCCAGCACCTGCCGCCGTTTGCCGAGGCGCGGGATGATTATACGATTTTCAGTGAGCTTGCCGCGAAGCTGGGCTTCGACAGCGCCTTTACCGAAGGGCGCAGCGTACGTGACTGGCTGGCAAAGATTTATGACGACTCACGCCCACGTGCGGCGGAAGAGGGCATTACCCTGCCGGATTTTGCCACGTTCTGGGCGCTGGGCAAGCTTGAGTATGCGCGCCCCAACGAGCCACAGGTGCTGCTTAAGGCTTTTCGTGACGATCCCGATGCCGCGCCGTTGACCACGCCCTCGGGAAAGATCGAGCTGTTTTCTGCCTCGGTGGCCGCCTGGGGTTACGAGGAAGCGCCGGGACATGCTTACTGGCACGAGCCGGAGCAGGCGGCGCAGTGCGAGGAAAAACGGCGCTGGCCGCTGCATCTGCTCTCCAGCCAGCCGCGTACGCGCTTACACAGCCAGTACGATCATGGGCTGATCAGCCAGCAGAGCAAGATCAAAGGGCGTGAGCCGCTGTGGATGCATCCGCAGGACGCGGCCGCGCGCGGCGTTCAGGATCGCGATATCGTCAAAGTCTGGAACGATCGCGGCGCGCTGCTGGCTGGGGTGAGAGTAACGGCAGATATCCTGCCGGGCGTTGTGCAGATAGCCACGGGCGCCTGGTACGATCCGCTGGATCCTACCCAATCACACTCGCTGGATAAGCAGGGTAATCCCAACGTATTAACCGTCGATATCGGCAGTTCACGGTTAGGGCAGGGATGCAGCGCGCAAACCTGTTTCGTTGAAATTGAGCGCTTTGATTTACCGCTGCCGGAAATAACCGCCTGGCAGCCGCCGCATTTTGTCGCCGGCTTTTGCATATCGAAAGAAAGATAACTTCGTAGTACAGCCCTGAGCGAAATGGCAAGGTAAAACCTTCTCTATAAGCAGGGCGAAACAAAATGAGTACAGCGCAACAGCTCTCCCTGCCGGTGATTGATCTTTCTCAATTAAATGGCGATCCCCGGCAGCGTCAGGACTTTCTGGAAACTTTAAATTATGCCGCTCGTGAAGTCGGATTCTTTTATCTGATCGGTCACGGTATTTCTCCGCAGCTGTTAACGGATGTACAACGCGTTTCCCGCCAGTTCTTTGCGCTGACGGAGCAGGAAAAGCTGGGCGTGAAAATGGCGAACTCTCCGCATTTTCGCGGCTATAACCGTGCGGGTGCCGAAATCACCCGCAGCCAGCCGGACTACCGTGAGCAGTTTGATATCGGCGCGGAACGCCCGGCCATTGGAAATCCTGACGCGCCCTGGCAACGCTTGCAGGGGCCGAATCAGTGGCCAGAGAGCCTGCCTGAACTGCGCAGCCTGCTAACGCGCTGGCAGCAGGAGATGACCGGCGTGGCGCTGGCGCTGCTGCGCGCGTTTGCCGAAGCGCTGTCGCTACCGCGCCATGCTTTTGACGACTTATATGGCGAGTACCCTAACGAGCACGTCAAACTGATCCGCTATCCTGGCCGTGCGGAGGGCGAATCCCGGCAGGGCGTCGGCGCGCATAAAGATTCCGGCTTTTTAACGCTGCTGTTGCAGGACGACCAGGCCGGCTTACAGGTGGAAGTGACGCCGGATAACTGGGTAGATGCCGCGCCGCTGCCCGGATCTTTCGTGGTCAACATCGGCGAACTGCTGGAGCTGGCGACCAATGGCTATCTGCGTGCGACCGTACACCGCGTGGTCTCGCCGCAGGCTGAACGCGAACGCCTCTCGGTGGCCTTTTTCCTCGGCGCGCAGCTTGACGCGGTGGTGCCGGTTTATCAGCTCTCTCCGTCACTGGCGAAATTTGCCCAGGGACCGACCAGCGATCCGTTAAATCCCTTATTACGCGAGGTGGGCTGGAATTATTTAAAAGGCCGCCTTCGCTCGCATCCTGAAGTCGCTGACCGTTTCTATTCCGACTATCTGAATCACGAAAAACACCCATAAAATTGAGAACATAAAATGATGAAAGCTGCTTTTTACACCTTAGCCGGGATCTCTTTATTTGTTGCACAGACGCTCCATGCTGCGCCATTACGCGTAGCGGCCGATCCGGTTCCCCATGCGGAAATTCTGGAATATGTGAAAACCCTCGATCCGAAGCTGGATTTAAAAATTATTGAAATGAGCAGCGGCGGTATTAACCCGAATGAATTATTAGCCTCCGGCGAAGTTGATGCTAACTATTTCCAGCATCTGCCTTATTTAAAGGATCAGGAAAAAGCGCTGGGCAAAACTTTCAGCGTGGCGGCGGCGGTGCATATTGAGCCGCTGGGGCTTTATTCACGCAAAGTAAAGTCGCTGGCGGAACTCCCGAAAGGCGCCAGCATTGCCGTACCCAACAATGCCCCAAACCTGAGCCGCTCGCTGTGGCTGCTTCAGAAGAACGGCCTGCTGAAGCTGAAGTCCACGGGGGATGCCGCATCGACGCTGGTGACGCCGGCCGATATCAGTGACAACCCGAAAAAACTTAAAATAGTGCAGATTGAATCGCCGCAGATCCCGCGCGCGCTGGACGATGTCGATGCGGCAATCATCAACGGCAACTATGCGCTGGAAGCGGGCCTGGTTCCGGCCAAAGACGCGCTGGCGCTGGAGTCGGCCGACCACAATCCGTATGCCAACCTGCTGGTAACGACGCCCGAGCTGTTAAAAGATCCCCGCATCGTGCAGCTGGCTAAAGATCTGAAGTCGCCGCAGGTGGCTGAGTTTATTCGTAAAAACTACAGCGGTTCGGTGATCCCGGTTGAAGGGCTTAAGCATGATTAAACTCGAAAAAATCAGTAAGAGGTATCCCGGCGCAGCCGCACCAGCTTTATCGGATATCTCGCTGACGATAGAGGCGGGCACTATTTTCGGCATCGTGGGCCGCAGCGGCGCGGGAAAAAGCACGCTGCTACGCTGCCTGAACCGGCTGGAGCAGCCGACTTCCGGCCGGGTGATGATTAACGGGCAGGATATCGGCCAGCTCAGCGTAAAGCAGCTGCGCCAGCAGCGTCGGCAGACGGGCATGATCTTCCAGCATTTCAATCTGCTGCATTCCCGTAGCGTCAACGACAATATCGACCTGCCGCTGGAGATTGCTGGCGTGCCGGTAAAAACACGAAAGGCGCGGGTTGCCGCGCTGCTGCAACTGGTCGGGCTGGAAAATTTTGGCAATGCCTGGCCTTCGCAGCTCTCCGGCGGCCAGAAGCAGCGCGTCGGCATCGCCCGCGCGCTGGCGGCCGAGCCGGACTATCTGCTGTGTGATGAAGCCACCAGCGCGCTCGATCCTGAAACCACCCGTTCCATTCTTGAGCTGCTGGCGGACATTCAGCGGCAGCTCAAGATCACCGTCGTGCTGATTACCCATGAAATGGCCGTGGTGAAGCAAATTTGCCACGGCGCCGCGCTGCTTGAGCAGGGCAGGCTGGTTGAAAGCGGCTCGCTTGCAGAGATTATGGCGCACAAAGGGGGGCGGCTGCGGCAGATGCTATTGCAGGATGGCGAAGCAGACAGGGCTTTCCTGGCAAAATATACGGAGGTGAGTGCGCGATGCGTAGCGTAAATTGGGATCGTTTTCAGGACCTGATGATCAATGCCACGCTGGAAACGCTGTATATGGTGGCGCTGGCGGCGCTCTTTACCGTAGCGATCGGGCTGCCGGTTGGCGTCCTGCTGTTTCTTACCCGTAAAGAGGGGATACTTGCCAATCGCCCCCTCTCTCTGGTGCTGAACTGCGTGGTGAATATTGGCCGCGCGCTGCCGTTTGTGATTTTGCTGATTGCCATGATCCCGGTGACGCGGCTGATCGTCGGCACCGCGCTGGGCAGCACCGCCGCCGTCGTGCCCATTACGCTTGGCGCATTTCCTTTCTTTTCCCGCATCGTTGAAAATGCGCTGGATGAGGTCGATCGCGGCCGCATCGAGGCGGTGGTAGCAATGGGCGGGAGTCACTGGCATATCGTCAGCCGTGTGCTGCTGCCGGAAGCGCTCCCTGCGCTGGTGGCGGGCATCACGCTGACCACCGTCATGCTGATCGGCTTCTCTGCCATGGCCGGCGTGGTGGGCGGCGGCGGGCTGGGCGATCTGGCTATTCGCTACGGTTATCAACGCTTCGATAACACCCTGATGGCGGCAACGGTGCTGGTGCTGCTGCTGCTGGTGCTGCTGGTGCAGAAATCGGGCGATCGCCTGGTGCGTTCGCTAAGCTGGCGTCGCTGAATCACAAGGACTTTTATATGTTTACTATCAAATCACCCGCTGGCTATGTGCAGCAGGCCGGGCTGTGTCAGCAGGCGGGCGAGCTTATCCGCCCGCTGGCCGTTCACTTACGCATTCTGACCTCGCCGCGTGCCTGGCAGGCCGTCAATCCGGCGCTAAGCGAAAGCCTTGAGCGCGCCGGGATCCGCTGGCAGCTCGACTATTTATCCGGTGAATGTACCGATGACAACATCGCCCGCTTTCAGCAGAGGCTGCTGGAGCAGGGCGCAGAAGGCATTCTGGCGATTGGCGGCGGGCGCGTGCTGGATACGGCCAAAGCGGTGAATGCCGCGCTGGGCGATCGCGTACTGATTGCGCTGCCGACGCTGGCCGCAACCTGTGCAGCCTGGTCGCCGCTGGCGATAGTGTATAACGCGGCGGGCGGGCACCTCAGAAGCCAGCCGCTGGACGCCATGCCGGCGCTGATCCTGGTCGATAGCGCGGTGATTGCTCAAAGCGATGTGCGCTATCTGCGCGCCGGTATCGTCGACGCGCTGGCTAAATGGTATGAGTTTGAGCCTTATCAGCGTCACAACCCGCATCAGCTTGCGCTGGATGTGAAGGTATCGGCGGCGTGGCAGGCCGTGGAGGTATTCCAACGCTGGGGCGAGGTGGCGGTACGTGATAATCAGCAGCAGCAGGTTACGCAGGCGCTGGAAAAAGTGATTGAAGCCAATATCGTGCTGGCCGGGCTGGCGAACAGCGTGCGCGGCTCGCTGGATACGCCAGGCTTTGCGCATGTGATCCACGATACGCTAACCCATCAGCCCGAATTACATGACTGGCTGCATGGCGAAAAGGTGGGATACAGCCTGCTGATCCAGTCGCTGGTGGCGAACCATAACGATCGCCCCGACGGCACGTTACTGGCGTTGCTGCGTCATTTCCGCAGCCCGCTGCGTTTGCCTGCCTTGCAGGGAGATCGGGCCGCCCGCCTTGCACAGATTGCCGCCGGCATTCACTTTCCCGCCGCCAGCCTGGACCATTTGCCCTTTACCATCACGGCATCAGCGCTTAATGAGGCTTTATTGCTGACCGAGGCGCAGGATTTCGGTTCTCACTGACAGAATGGGGGGATGGTAACCGCCAGCCGCAACGGAAAATCCCCGAAAGCAAAAAGCCCGCTCAGGTAACCCTGAGCGGGCTTTTCAAATCTGGCTCCTCTGACTGGACTCGAACCAGTGACATACGGATTAACAGTCCGCCGTTCTACCGACTGAACTACAGAGGAATTGTTGGAACGGGGCGCATAATATCTATAGCGATTTGCGATGTCAAAGCCTGTTTGCACTTTTTTCGCTGACTGCTGCATTAATCGGCAATTAAGCGGCGGGCATCGCCCGACGCGAAAAACGCCGTCGGCCAGGCTTTGCGTAGCGCCTCGCAATCCGTGAATGTAACCACTGAATAACGCAGCAATTTTCGTCAGCATGATCACGTTTATTTCATTTTCACATTGTTCAGACGGATTTTGAAATATACATTCCATCGACGCGCCTCGTTCACCCGTAAGGAACCCCAATGAAAAAAGTCAGGATAGGTTTGATCGGCACCGGCTATATCGGACGCTGTCACGCGATTGCTTATGCGCAGGCGGCCACCGTCTTTGCGCTGAAAGGCGAGATCGTGCGCGAGATGGTGGCGGAGGTCAGCCCGGCGGTCGCCAAAGCGCAGGCCGCGGCGCTGGGTTTTGCCCGCTGGACAGGGGACTGGCGCGAGCTGGCGGCAGACCCGGCGATCGACGTGGTGGATATCTGCGCGCCCAATTTTCTGCACAAAGAAATGGCGCTGGAGGCTATCCGCCACGGCAAGCATGTCTATTCTGAAAAGCCGCTGGCGCTGAGCGTGGCGGATGCCGAGGAGATGACGCGGGCCGCCGCGCAGGCCGGGGTGAAAACGCTGGTGGGCTTTAATTATATGAAAAACCCTACCAGCCAGCTGGCGAAAGAGATTATCGCCAGCGGCGAGATAGGCGAGGTGGTGCATTTTTACGGCACGCATAATGAAGATTATCTCGCCAGCCCGCAGGCACCGCTGGACTGGCACTGTCAGAAGGCGCTGGCCGGGCTGGGCGCGCTTGGCGACCTGGGCGCGCATATCGTTAATATGGCGCATTATCTGGTAGGCGAAATCCGCGAGGTTTCTGGCGATATGCAGACGGTGATCGGGCAACGTCCCGATGCAAAAAATCCCGCCGTGCTGCGCGAGGTAGAAAACGAAGATCAGGCCAGCGCGCTGCTGCGCTTTGCCAACGGCGCGCACGGCGTGATTGAAACGTCGCGTATCGCCTGCGGCAGCAAAATGGGACTGACCTACGTGGTGACCGGCACGAAAGGAGCGATCCGCTACAGCCAGGAGAGAATGGCGGAACTGGCGCTTTATCAGCATGAGGATGCCGCCGGACGACAGGGGTTTAAAACCATTCTGACCGGCCCGGCGCATCCTGATTATGCTGCCTTTTGCATTTCTGCCGGACACGGCATCGGCTTTAACGATCAAAAAACGGTGGAAATCCGGGATCTAATCAACGGCATCGCGGCGGGCGATCCGATGTGGCCAGACTTTGCCGAAGGGCTACAGGTATCGAAAGTGCTGGAGGCGATAGCCGTTTCTGCGCTGGAGCGTCGCTGGATCGAGGTGCAGGGCGCGTCCCGGTTTTAACGCGGCGTTTTTATGCTTTTTCGCCGGAGATAAGAATGACTACTTTAGCGATACCAGCTGCTGGCTTTGGCGACATCAGTCTCTGACAGGCGGAGGCTTCTACCTCCGCCCTGTTGATCAGCGGAACGGCGGCTCGTTAAAGGTGCGAAGCTTACGCGAATGCAGCTTATCGCCCTCCGCGCGCAGCAGATCTATCGCGCAGATGCCGATCTGTAGATGTTCAGAGATCGCGCCTTCGTAAAAACGGTTAGCCTGGCCGGGCAGCTTGATCTCACCGTGGATCGGCTTATCGGAGACGCAGAGCAGCGTGCCGTAAGGCACTCGAAAGCGATAGCCCTGGGCCGCGATGGTGGCGCTTTCCATATCCACCGCTACCGCGCGGCTGAGGTTAAACCGCAGAGCGGAGGCGGAATAGCGCAGCTCCCAGTTGCGATCGTCCGTCGTCACCACCGTGCCGGTACGCAGGCGCTGTTTAACTTCTTCGCCCGGCATGCCGCTAACCTGTTTGGTGGCGTCAAACAGGGCGCGCTGCACTTCGGCAATGCTCGGTACCGGAATATCGGGCGGCAGTACCGCGTCCAGCACGTGATCGTCGCGCAGGTAAGCGTGAGCCAGCACGTAATCGCCAATCGTCTGGCTTTCACGCAGGCCGCCGCAGTGGCCAATCATCAGCCAGGCATGCGGACGCAGCACCGCCAGATGATCGCAGATGGTTTTCGCATTTGAGGGGCCAACACCGATATTAATCAGCGTAATGCCCTGGCCCTCTTTGGCAATTAAATGCCAGGCCGGCATCTGGTGGTTTTTCCACGCCAGGCCGGAAATAGTGGTCTGGGGATCCGGCGTTTCGGCAGTCACGCAGATATTGCCCGCGCAGGAAAGCGCTTCGTAAGGCGAATCCGGATCTGCTATCTGCTCGCAGCTCCAGCGCACGAATTCGTCAACGTATCGAGTGTAGTTGGTAAACAGCACCCACGACTGAAAATGCTCGACCGGCGTGCCGGTATAGTGACGCAGCCGCGCCAGTGAAAAGTCGGTGCGCAGCGCGTCAAAATGCGACAAAGGGAACTTTTCGCCCGGCTGGTAAAGGCCGTCCGCGTTCTCATCGCCAATTTGCGCCAGCTCGGTCGTTGGGAAATGCTGCGCCAGCCCGGCGCTCATGCTGCGATCCAGCCCCAGGTTGGAGCCGTCGATAACGTAAGGGAAAGGGATCTCCTGCTGCGAAGGCCTGACTTCCAGCGTTACCGGATACTCGCTGCAAAGCATGGAAAGCTGTTCGGAAAGATAGTGGCGAAACAGCGCGGGGCGGGTGATGGTGGTGGCATAGCTGCCGGGGCGGGTAAAACGGCCAAAGGCGCGCGACAGCTTGTGGCCCGCCGCATCACCCTGCCAGCTGACGCGCAGCTCCGGGTAAACAAACAGGCCGGCGGCGCGGCTGGCCGCATCCGGCAAGGTGCCTTCGCTGACATAGGTGGTAATCGCCTGGCGCAGCGCGCTGACCGCTGCTTCGTACAGGGCATCCAGCTTATCCAGCGCCTCGTCTACGGTTAATCCTGATGGTGGCCGCGTCATAAGTCTCTCCTGGGCGGTTATTGTTTTCTTAACAGCATGTTAGCTGAAATAAAGCGTGCGCGCTCAGGCGCAGTCTGAATTCATCCCCACAGGGGATAATTTGCGCTACGCTGGTAGCCCCGAACGTTAATAAGGGGAATGGGATATGGATAAGCATGAGCACAGGGAAAAAACGATCGGCGTTCTGGTTATCGCGGCCGGTCAGGGACAGCGGTTTACCGAAGCGGGTGGCGCAACCGATAAGCTCCAGGCGGCGTTCGCCGATGCGTCAGGGCAGGTAAAATCGGTGTTTGTTCACAGCTGCCAGGCGGCGCAGCAGAGCGGCCTGCCGGTATGCGTGGTGACGCGGCCCGCGCAGCAGGCCATTCGCGACTACTGTGAGCAGCAGGGCATTCCGACGGTGCTGGTGGAAAATACCCGCATGGGCGAATCGATCGCCGCCGGCGTTCGCCAGACGGCGGCATGGGACGGCTGGCTGATCCATCTGGCCGATATGCCCTTTATTTCTGCGGCCACGCTGCGGCTGGTAGCCAGTAAAGTGGTTGAGGAGGGGATCGTGCGCCCCGTTTTTCGCGCCAGTCCGGGGCATCCGGTGGGGTTTGGCCGCTGCGCTTTCAGGGCGCTCAGCGCCTTGACCGATGAGCAGGGCGCACGCAGCCTGCTGGTGCAGTTTCCCCTGTATACGATTGAGCTACAGGATGCGTCAATTTTGCAGGATATCGATCTGCCTTCACAGCTGCCAGCAGGAGAGAGCCCTGCTGTCGCTCAACGATCGGGTTATGCGCCAGGCGCTGAGCTGGACTAAAGATCGGCCCGTCTGGCTCTGTATCGTCATCAAAACCTGGGGATCGTCGCCTTGGGCAGTGGGATCGCTGCCGATCGCTGACGGGGGCGGTGCGGTTTGCGCCGGTAGGGCTGGCGATCGGCAGCAAAACGCCAGCCGAAACAGCGCTGGCGCCGCATAAAAATCGCGGGCCGTTTGCCAGCCCGCCTGCGGTTATAACAGCTTGTCCTGAGTGATGGGTAAATCGCGGATGCGTTTGCCGGTGGCGTGCCAGACCGCATTGGATATGGCGGCCGCCACGCCGACGATCCCCAGCTCGCCGACCGCTTTGCCGCCCAGCACGGTAGCCAGGTAATCCGGCTTGCCAACGTCAATCGTGGTCAGTTCAGGGATATCCGCGTTGACCGCTATCAGATAGTCGGCCAGGTTGGCGTTGGCTATCCAGCCGTCGCGATCGTCTATCTGTCCCTGCTCCAGCAGCGCCTGGCCAATGCCCATCACCATGCCGCCAATCCACTGGCTTTCTGCCAGCTTAGGATTGTAAACCCGGCCGGAATCAAAGGCGCCGACCATTCTTTTAACCCGCACCGTGCCGAAGTCTTCATCTACTGCGACTTCGACAAAGATAGCGCTCCAGCTGTGAGCCGACACGCCGCCATCGGTAGGCGGCAGCATCATAGTGGAAGTACGATCCGCTTTGTTGCGATCTTCCTCGCTGGCGGTTTTATCGAAGGTATCCTGATGCGCCACCAGCTTTTCGCGGCCGCTAAGCTTCAGCAGCTCGGCAAAGCTAATCCGTAATCCCGGGCTGTTGCTCAGCCAGAGATAACCGTCGGCCAGCGAGAGGGCGGAAGGCGGCTGCTGCCACAGCGGCGATTTCTCCGTGGCAGTCGCCAGCGTTATCAGCCTATCGCGCAGCGCCTGCGCGGTCTTATGCACCGCGCCAGTCAGCAAATTCGCCAGCTGCGAACCGCCCGCAACCGGCGCACGGGGCAGCAGCGTATCGCCAAGCGACACGGTGATGCTTTCCGGCGCAACCAGCAGCACGTCCGCCGCCGTCTGCGCCAGAATAGTGTAGGTGCCCGTGCCGATATCCACCCCGCTGCTCTGCACCTCAATACTGCCGTCAGCGGACAAAACAATCTGCGCCTCGCCGGGCGTACGGCGTACCGGATAGGTACCGGAAGCCATTCCCCAACCGATCAGCTGGCGGCCTTCGCGCAGGCTGCGCGGCTCAAGAGGACGTTTGCTCCAGCCAAATGCGTCGGCGCCCTGTTGATAAGCCTCGCGCAGCTGGCGAGAGCTCCAGGGGATCCTGGCCTGCGGATCCTGCTCCGCATAGTTTTTCAGGCGCAGCGCCAGCGGATCCATTTTTAGCGCCCACGCCAGCTCGTCCATTGCCACTTCCAGCGCAAAGGCGCTCGGGTTTTCGCCCGGCGCGCGCATCCAGCTTGGATTGACGGTATTCAGGTGGATCAGCTTGTGGTGCGATAAAAAGTTTGGCGAGGCGTACATCAGCGCCGTTACGGAATTACAAGGCTCCTTGTGCACATCGTTCAGCGCGGTTTCGTTCCAGCTGTCGTGCACGATAGCCTGTAACAGCCCGTCACGGTTGGCGCCCAGCGCCAGCTGCTGATGCGTGCGCGGCCTGCCGCCGAAAGCGGTAAAGGTCTGCGGCCGGGTCAGCGCCAGTTTAATCGGCCGGTTAAGCTCGCGCGAGGCCACGCAGGCCAGCGCGCTATGCGGCTGTATCCCGCCTTTGCAACCGAAGCCGCCGCCGACAAAGGGTGAAATCACGCGCACCTTGTCGTGATCTATCGCCAGCCATTCCGATACTACCTGACGCGCGCCGCCCGGCCACTGGCTCGGTTCCCACAGCGTCAGGCTGCCGTTTTGCCAGTGCGCGATACAGCCGTGCGGCTCAATGGGCGAGTTATATTCTCTGGGCGTGGTATAGATGCCGCCTACCTGCACCTCCGCCTGGGCCAGCGCGGGGATGGCGTCGCCCCAGTCAATCGTTAACGCATCCACCGTTTCTGGTTTAGCGTTGGGGTGGGTCGGATGCACCACAGGCGGCTGTTGTTCATATTCCGTCTCAATTAGCGCGGCGGCCTCGGTGGCCTGCTCCAGCGTTTCGGCCACGACCAGCGCAATATGCTGACCGTTCCACAAAACCTTATCGTCCTGCAACGGCAGAAAAGCCTGCGCCGCCGCGCCGCCTTCGCCAAAGGTTTTGGCTGAATGAATGGTTAATCCGCTTTCGTGGTTATACACCGCCAACACGCCGGGCGACTGGCGCGCTCGCTCGGTATGCATCGCGGTAATACGTCCATAGGCGATGGTTGACTGAACCACTACCGCGTAAGCGAGATTATCCAGCGATTTTTCGACAGCGTAGGTCGCCAGCCCCTGAATTTTCAGCCTGCCGTCGGCGCGATCCAGCGGGCTGCCTAAAGCCTGCTGACGACCGATCGAAGACGTTTCGAGCGTGCTCATACCAGACCTCCCACGGTCATCAAAGCCCTGGCGATAACGCGAGGCGCAAGAATAATTTTGTGCCCGTTATGCTGGCGGGCAATGGCGCCTTCCGTCACTTTTTCCGCCGCTTTGCGCAGCGTTTTCTCCTCCAGCCGCTGGCCTTTCAGCGCCTGCTCTACCTGGTAAGCGCGCCAGGGTTTGGTTGCCACGCCGCCCAGCGCGACGCGTACCTCTTTGATGGTCAGGTTATCTTCTTCCATCTCCAGCCCTACGGCCGCGCTGGCAGCGGCGAATTCGTAGGAGCTACGATCGCGCACTTTAAGGTAGTGCGAGCGGGCCAGCGCGGCGCTACGCGGCACCGTCAGGCTGACGATCATCTCGCCAGGCGCGAGCTGGTGTTCAAGATCGGGACGATCGGACGGCAGGCGGAAAAAATCGGTAACGGGAACGGAACGCAGTTCGCCCGCGCTGTTTTGCAGGTTCAGCACCGCGTCGAAAGCGGTCAGCGCCACCGCAAAATCGCCGGGATAGAGCGCGATGCAGCTGTCGCTGGTGCCCAGCACCGCATGATTATGATTCAGGCCGTTCAGCGCGGCGCAGCCGGAACCGGGGTTGCGCTTGTTGCAGGCGGACCAGGCCTGCGGATCGCGAAAATAGCTGCAGCGGGTGCGCTGTAGAATATTGCCGCCCAGCGAGGCCATATTGCGCAGCTGCGCCGAGGCGGCGAGCGAAAGGCTTTCCGCCAGCGCGGGCGCAAAAGTTTTTACCGTTTTGCTGTCGGCCGCCTGGCTCATCTTTACCAGGGTGCCGAGCGTCAGCTCACCGTCGCTGAGCGTAATATCATGCAGATCCTGCAAATGCGTAATATCCACCAGCGTGGCGGGACGCTCGACGCCGCACTTCATCAGATCCAGCTGCGTCGTGCCGCCGGCGAGAATGCGCGCCTCTGGCTGGCTGGCCAGCGTCGTGGCCTGGCTGACGTCGGTCGCGCGTTGATAGTTGAACGATCTCATGATGTGGCCTCCTGGCTCAGGCTGGCCGCCGCGTCCTTCACGGCTTTGACGATATTGGGATAGGCGCCGCAGCGGCATAAATTCCCGCTCATATATTCGCGGATTTCGTCATCGGAACGGGCATGACCTTCTTTGATGCAGGCGACGGCCGACATAATTTGGCCGGAGGTGCAATAGCCGCACTGGAAGGCATCGTGGCGCAGGAAAGCGGCCTGCACCGCGTGCAGCGTCCCGTCCGGCGCGGCCAGACCTTCAATGGTGGTAATATCTCTGCCCGCCGCCTGGGCCGCCAGCGTCAGGCAGCTCAGCACGCGTTCGCCGTCGATATGCACGGTACAGGCGCCGCACTGCCCCTGGTCGCAGCCCTTTTTCGAGCCGGTTAAACCAATGTGCTCCCGCAGCGCATCCAGCAGGGTAGTGCGCGGATCGACCATCAGCTGACAGCTTTCACCGTTGACGGTGAGCTGCAAAGGATAAAGTTGAGTCATTGTCGTCTCCAGATTGGGGAGGTCACTGACAGTGTGCGCAGCGCTTACTCATGTCGACACTGCCTCATTGCTCGGAATACAGGCACGCCTGAAAAGGTGAATGCGATCGCTCTTTTTAGAGGAGCGTATCGGAAAGATAAGGATAGTCAGATTTGGGAAAAAGGGCGCGCGGCAGTTTGCAGGCGCAGATGCCGCATCCTGGCTTCAGGCGTGCGAATAAATTTCCTCCGCCCGCTGAATAAATACGCCCGGCAGCATTCTGACCATCAGGCTGAAAAAAGGGGCGAGGGTCAATCGCAGCAGGCCGTTAGCGAAGCGATATTTCACCGCGAAAGTCACGGTACAGGTTTTTTCTCCCGTAGCCTCAAAAAACCAGTCGCCCTCAAACTGCGACAGAAAGGAACCGCTTACCAGCCGCAGATGCAGCGAGGAGGGGGGATGGAAAGTGGCGCGGGTTGTCAGGCTAAGTTCAGGAAACTGCTGAAAGCGCAACCCGATGCGCACCATTTTTGCTTCCGGTTGGCTGGCAAGGATCTCGACCTGCCGACACCAGGGCAAGAAGTCGGGATAAGCGGCGACGTCGGCGACAAGGTTATACATCTGGCTCTGGCTGAAATTAACCTGAATGCGTTTTTCAAAAGTTGTCATCTTAACCCTTAGCCTGTTTGGCATCGCGCGCAGCCAACATAGCCGCTGCTCAAGGCTAATAAGTTACTTTCTAACGCTTATTGATCGGCCGCAAAAGAATTCGTTACAGGCAGAAAACTGCGCTTTCCGAGGCACAGTTTTGCGAGCGGCGCTGCATTCACACTGCAAGCAAGGCATACGTGCACGTTTTCTCAGGAAAGCGCTTCTGGTTTTAGCAAACAGGCAGCGGCATCTTACAAAAAAAGCCGTCATTATAGTTTTACACCTATATAGGTCTGGAGCTATATTAACGGAGGCCGCATATGTGGTTGCTCAAAACAACGGACAGGTTTGACTGGTGGTTCAGCACGCTTCAGGATCACGAACGGGCAGCCGTGCTGGGTTCGCTGCTGGTACTGCGCGCATGAGGGCCGGAGCTGCCACGTCCCAGGGCCGACAGCATTCAGGGTTCGCGCTACAGCAATATGAAAGAGCTTCGCGTGCAGTGCCGTGGCAAACCGATACGGATCTTTTTCGCTTTTGACCCACAGAGAACCGGCGTGCTGCTTTGCGCAGGCGGCAAAACAGGCAATGAAAAACGTTTTTATCGCGTGATGATCCCGATAGCCGATCGGGAGTTTACTGACTATCTGAACAGGACCAGAGGTAACGTATGCGTACATTAGAACAAATGCTGGCGGAAGAAGCACCGCATGTCGTGGCAGAAGCGGAAAAGCTGGCCGCAGAGATACAGCTGGATATTCAGCTTGCTGAACTGCGTGAGCGGGTGCAGAAAACCCAGAGCGAGATGGCGCAGGCGCTGGGGGTAAAACAGCCTACCGTGGCGGGCATGGAAAAGCCGGGGCGCGATATCAAACTTTCCACGCTAAAACGCTATATCGAAGCGGCGGGCGGCAAGCTGCAGTTGAATATTGAGCTGCCGGACGGCTCGCACTATGGATTCAAGGTGTAAACCCGCAGGCAAAAGGGCATAGGCAACGGGCCAGCCAGCCGTTATTATTTCACCCTCTTTTTTTCAGGGTTAAAGGCAAAAGCAGGGAGGCGATAGCTGGCGGCATGAGCAGAAAAATCACAGGGCGCGCGGCGTCAAACCACAGCCCGTATCAAGGCTGCGCAGGGGGAGGCGGGGATCGCACCAGTCCCTGCCTGAGCCGAAATCGCTCTCAAGGCGGTGCGCAGGGAGGCAGGTTTGAACGCTAAAGCCGCACTCCCGCACCGACAACATGCGTTCCGCTATGCGCCATTCAGAAACCTTTTTCTGGCCCGTTTCCTTACCGTATTGGGCAACAGCATTGCGCCCGTTGCGCTGGCTTTCGCCGTGCTGGATATGGGCGGATCCGCAGCGGATTTGGGACTGGTGGTGGCGGCGCGCTCCATTTTCAACGTTGCCTTTCTGCTGTTCGGCGGCGTGCTGGCGGATCGCTATTCGCGCAGCCTGGTGCTTTTTTCCTCCTCCGCCGTGGCTGCTTTGTCGCAGGGCGTGGTGGCATGGCTGGTGCTGGAAGGGATGGCGACTATTCCGCTGCTGGTTCTGCTCGGCACGGTGAACGGCGCGGCGGCCGGTATTGCGCTGCCTGCCTCCTCAGCGCTTGTACCGCAAACCGTCCCCTCGCCAACGCTGCGTCAGGCTAACGCCTTTATTCAGGTCGGCATCTATATCGGGACGGTGTTTGGCGCGTCGTTCGGCGGCGTGTTGACCAGCGCGGTTGGGCCGGGCTGGGGGCTTGCCGTTGATGCGCTGGGGTTCGCTGCCGCCGCGCCGCTCTATCGGTGCATCCGGATTAGCTATCAGCCTGTCGATGCGCCGGGTAATCTCTGGCTGGATCTGCGCGACGGCTGGCGCGAGTTTACGGCGCGCGCCTGGGTCTGGGCGGTGGTAGTGCAGTTTGCAGTGGTGAACGCCGCTTTTACCGGCATGGTAATGGTGTTAGGGCCGGTGATCGCCGATGCCTCTTTTGGCCGCACCCGCTGGGGCATGATGATTGCCGCGCAAAGCATCGGACTGATCCTCGGCTCGTGCGTCGCGCTGCGCTGGCGACCGCAGCGCGCGATGTTTATCGGCGTCATGCTGGTGGCGCTTTGTGCCGTTCCTGTTTTGCAGCTGGCGACCGGCGCGACGGCGCTGGCACTGATGGGCGGGTTTTGCCTGGCGGGCATGGGATTGGGGCAGTTTGGCGTGGTCTGGGCGCATGCGCTACAAACGCATATTCCCCGTGACAGGCTGGCGCGCGTTTACGCTTATGACGCTATGGGGTCTTTTGTTGCTATTCCCGTAGGCGAGCTGGCCGCCGGGCCGCTGGCGATCCGCTACGGCAATAGCGCCGTGCTGCTGTGTTGCGCTGCTGCCGTGGTTATCGCTACCGTTGCAACCAGCCTGGTTCCGGCAATAAGGCAGCTGAAAAGTAATGCATCGGTTAAATAGCAGCCGATGCCTGTGCCTTTGACAAAACGCCGGTAAGAAAAACCACAGGCCCGTTGTAAATGGGCTGCACCCTAAAAGTTGGTCACCCAACTGAGTAAGGTGCAGTTCTTTATGGCAAAGCTGATATTCTTTTTAGCCATGGCTGGCTGTCGTAATCACTCCGCCCGGGAAGATGGGCCGTCTCCCGTGCACGAACCGGTCAGTCCGCCAGTTTCTCACTCAGCCCGGCTGAAGCGGGTTTTTTCCATTGGGATTCCAGCTCTTCCAGCGATTTGCCTTTGGTTTCCGGCACAAACTTCCACATAAACAGCGCCGCCAGCAGCCCCATCACGCCATACAGCCAGTAGGCGAAACCGTTGTTGAAATGCGCATTGAGCGTGCTGTTTTTATCCATCATCGGGAAGGTCCAGGAAACCAGATAGTTTGCCACCCACTGCGCCGCCACGGCCAGCGACATCGCTTTACTGCGGATGCGGTTGGGGAAAATTTCCGCCAGCAGCACCCAGCAGACCGGCCCCCACGAGATGGCAAAGGACGCCACGTAAAACAGCATTGCGCCCAGCGCCACCACGCCGGACATTTTGCTGTAGAAAGCGGTGCCGAGCGTAAACATGCCGATCGCCATGCCCAGCGCGCCGATAATTTGTAGCGGCTTACGGCCAAAATTATCCACCGTCATAATGGCAATAGTGGTAAAAATTAAATTAATGACGCCCACAATGATAGTTTGTAACAGAGCAACATCCGTACTGGAGCCAACAGAGCGAAAGACCTCCGGCGCATAATATAAAACCACATTAATACCAACGAACTGCTGAAAAACGGAAAGCATAATGCCAATAACAATGACGCCAGCGCCAAAAGAAAACAGCGGAGCGCTTTTGCTGGTACGGGTATTAACCGACTGTAAAATATTCTGTAGTTCTTTCTGGCTTTGCGCTTTACCAAAAAGCTTCTCCAGAATGGCGGCGGCTTTATCATTCATACCTTTGACTGCCAGCCAGCGCGGGCTTTCCGGGACGGCAAATAATAAAATGAAAAATAATAAAGAAGGAATGGCGCCGGAAAGAAACATTAGCCGCCATCCCATCGTATCCAGCCAGTCGGCATTGCCGGACAGCGCAATGCTGTAATTCACGCAATAAACTAACAGCTGCCCTAAAATAATAGCGAACTGATTACAGGCAACCATACGGCCACGAATTTTCGCCGGCGTAATTTCCGCGATATACATAGGGGAAACCATAGAGGCCAGGCCTACGCCAATCCCGCCGACGATACGGTAGATCACAAATTCGCTGAGATAGCCCGACAGGTAATAAGGCACGCCGCTGTCAGTACCGACGGCGCGGTGGCCGATTTCAGGGAAAGCTGAACCCAGCGCCGATAAAAAGAACAGCACGGCAGCCACCAGCAGCGTTTTCTTTCTGCCAAAGCGGGCGCTTAACGGGCCGCCCAGCACGCCGCCGATAATACAGCCGATCAGCGCGCTGGCGACGCAAAAGCCCAGCAGGGAGTTGGCCGCCGATTCGCTTAATCCTCTGGGCGAAATAAAAACTTTATCCAGGGAGGAAACGGTGCCGGAGATCACCGCCGTATCATAACCAAATAATAACCCGCCTAATGTCGCCACCAGCGTGACAGAGATTATATAACGATTGTTGGCCTTCATCTCGGATGCTATTGCCATAACAAACCTCTTGGGTAGAAAGGAACAGGATAAAACGCGTTTATATTTGGAGGTAAGACGGATGCTTTTTATAGACTTCCACGCGTTTATTTTTTGAACTCCCAATGTCGCGAGGTAAACATAATCTTCCTGACCCGCCAAAGAAATTACAATTTTTTGTAATCGCTATGCCCGTTTTGCTTTTTATGAGAGGGATCACGGGTGTCTTCGTTCACGCCGGTAGCAACTTTGTGACTAAGGTCATGGTTGGGATATTACAGCGCTGCTTTGTGAAATTTTATAATTGAGTGTCGCGCTTTGTTGTTTGCATAGTGATGGGGTTCCCGCTAATTCCTGAACATATCTTTAAGGATAATGACCATGGCAGACTATTTCGATCGCATTACCAAAATTGCTTATGAAGGCAGCGACAGCCAGAACGATCTGGCCTTTCATTTTTATAATCCGGATGAAGTCATTCTGGGTAAAACCATGAAAGAACACCTGCGGTTTGCCGCCTGCTACTGGCACACCTTCTGCTGGGCCGGCACCGATATGTTCGGCACGGGCGCTTTCGATCGGCCCTGGTTTAAGGGCGGTGACGAGCTGGAACAGGCAAAAGCGAAAGCGGATATCGCCTTTGAGTTTTTCGATAAGCTCAACGTGCCGTTTTACTGCTTTCACGATGCCGACGTGGCGCCTCAGGGCCACTCCGTCAAAGACTACCTGCATAACTTTGCGGTGATGACGGATATCCTGGCGGAAAAACAGCAGCAGACCGGGGTGAAATTGCTGTGGGGCACGGCGAACTGTTTTACCCATCCACGCTACGGTGCGGGCGCGGCGACCAGTCCGGACCCGGAAATCTTTGCCTGGGCCGCTTTGCAGGTTAATGCGGCAATGGCCGCCACGCAAAAGCTGGGCGGTGAAAATTATGTGTTGTGGGGCGGTCGTGAAGGGTATGAAACCCTGTTAAATACCGATCTTAAACAGGAACGTGCGCAGATTGGCCGGTTTATGCAGATGGTGGTGGAGAACAAGCACCGCATCGGTTTTACCGGCACCTTGCTCATCGAGCCAAAGCCGCAGGAGCCAACCAAACACCAGTATGATTATGATGTGGCAACCGTTTATGGCTTCCTGAAGGAGTTCGGGCTGGAAAACGAAATCAAGGTCAACGTAGAGGCTAACCACGCGACGCTGGCCGGGCACTCCTTCCAGCATGAAATTGCCACAGCGGCAGCGCTGGGCATTTTTGGCTCTGTGGATGCCAATCGGGGTGATTTGCAGCTGGGCTGGGATACCGATCAGTTCCCGAACAGCGTGGAGGAAAACGCGCTGATTATGTATGAGATCCTGAAAGCGGGCGGCTTCACCACCGGTGGACTGAATTTCGATGCCAAAGTTCGTCGGCAGAGCACCGATCCTTACGATCTGTTCTACGGCCATATTGGCGGGATGGATGTGATGGCACAGGGCCTGCGGATTGCCGCTCGTCTGATCGAAGAAGGACGGCTTGAACAGGCTCGCGAAGCACGCTACGCGGGCTGGAAGGGCCCGCTGGGCCAGGACATTCTTGCCGGGAAATTCTCTTTGCAGGAGCTGGCGCACTATACGGAAAAATCAGCGTTCTTTCCGGAACACCGCAGCGGCCATCAGGAGCGGCTGGAAAATATTGTCAACCAGGCGCTCTACCGCTAGTGTCTTTTAGCCTCACGCCAGAGGAAGCGACGCATGTATATAGGAATCGATCTGGGTACGTCCGGCGTAAAAGCCGTATTGCTGGACGAAAACAACGCGGTATTAGCCAGCCACACGGAGAAGCTGACCGTCTCACGGCCGTATCCTTTGTGGTCGGAGCAGGATCCGCAGGCATGGTGGCAGGCCACCGATCGGGTGATGCTGGCGCTGGCCGCACAGCGGTCGCTGAAGGCGGTTCGGGCTGTCGGGCTGACCGGGCAAATGCACGGCGCCGTGCTGATGGGACGACAGCATGAGGTACTGCGGCCCGCTATTTTGTGGAACGACGGCCGCAGCGCGCGGGCCTGCCAGCAGCTGGAGGCAAGCGTGCCGGATGCGCGAAAGATCACGGGCAATCTGATGATGCCGGGCTTCACCGCGCCAAAGCTGCTATGGGTAAAAGAGCATGAGCCGGCGATCTTTAATCAGATAGCGCATGTTCTGCTGCCGAAGGATTATCTACGTTGGCGGATGACCGGCGATTTCGCCAGCGATATGTCCGACGCGGCGGGCACGATGTGGCTGGATGTCGGCAAGCGCGCCTGGAGCGATAAGCTGCTGGCCGCCTGTGGACTGACGCGCGACCAGATGCCGACGCTGTTTGAAGGCAACGAAGTCACGGGACAGATAACCGCAGAGCTGAGTCAGCGCTGGTCGCTGCCCTCTGAGCTGCCGGTGGTGGCGGGCGGGGGAGATAACGCCGCCGGCGCGATTGGTGCCGGGATCTGGCAGCCGGGCCAGGCGATGCTGTCGCTGGGCACTTCCGGCGTCTGTTTTGCGGTCAGCGAGCGCTTTCTCAGCAATCCCGACCAGGCGGTGCACAGCTTCTGCCATGCGTTGCCCGACACCTGGCACCTGATGTCGGTGATGCTCAGCGCCGCTTCCTGTCTGGACTGGGCGGCGCGGCTGACCGGGCAGCCTTCGGTAGCGGCGCTACTGGCGCTGGCCGAAAAGGCGAAGCCGGGAGATAAATCGCCCTGTTTTCTGCCTTATCTGTCCGGTGAGCGCACGCCGCATAATAATCCTGATGCTACCGGCGTGTTCTGGGGATTCACCCATCAGCACGGCCCGGAAGATCTGGCGATGGCGGTGCTGGAAGGCGTCAGCCTGGGGCTGGCGGAAGGAATGGCCGCGCTACAGGCGACGGGCGTCAGGCCGGCTGCCGTCACGCTGATTGGCGGCGGGGCGCGCAGCGCGTTCTGGCGGCAGCTGCTGGCGGATATCTCCGGCGTAACTATGGAATACCGCACGGGCGGCGATGTCGGCCCGGCGCTGGGTGCCGCCAGGCTTGCCCGCATGAGCTGTCATCCGGGCGTTTCACCGGCGGAGCTGTTGCCGGTGCTGCCGCTGGAGTCCCGCTATACGCCCCGCGCCGATCGCCATGACTTCTACCGCCAGCGACAAAGGCTGTTCAGCGCGCTTTATCAACAAACCGCCTCGCTTTAAGGCGCGGCCACAGCTTATCGACAAGCCTGGCGTTCTGGCAGCAACGCCACCGCTTTGCTTTAAGGGGCAGTCAGCGGCTTCTTCGCGGTAACGGGAGGAAGCCGCGCCGCATTTTTTTGATCGCCCGAGCAGACCTGACGGTTGCTCCCCCCAATCCCTTGTCTTTACAAAAAAACTCTTCATATTGAAGCGGTCGCTTTAGTTTCAGGGTCTGAATATGAAGAAAAATGAGGCTCCCGCCAGGCACGCCAGGATTTCGCTGCTGTTCAACGCTAACAAAGCCTATGACCGCCAGATCATTGAGGGGATAGGCGAGTATTTTTACGCCTCGCAGTGCGACTGGGATATCTATATAGAAGAAGATTTCAGCGTTCATCACCTGAACGAGAACATTCTTTCCGGCAGCGGTATTATTGCGGACTTTGACGACGCGCAGCTGGCCGCACAGCTTAGCCAGATCGCTATGCCTGTTGTGGGCGTGGGCGGCTCCTACAGTAATCGGGAAGACTATCCCGGCGTCAGCTATGTCGCCACGGACAACGAGGCGCTGGTGGCTGCGGCTTTGCATCATCTTACCGAGAAAGGCATTGAGCGCTTCGCTTTTTTCGGCCTGCCCGCCGAGGCAGGAAAACGCTGGGCGCAGGAGCGGGCCGCGGCGTTCCGGCGTTTGACCTGCGATATGGCCTTTCCCGGCATGCTTTATGAAGGCATGGTCACGGACAGCAACACCTGGGAAACGGCCCAGCAGAAGCTGGCCGAATGGCTGCATTCGCTGCCCGCCCATACCGGCATCGTCGCCGTCACGGATGCCCGCGCCAGGCACATCCTGCAAACCTGTGAGCATATCGGCATTGCGGTGCCGGAAAGCCTGTGCGTGATCGGCATTGATAATGAAGAATTAACTCGATATCTGTCGCGAATTTCGCTCTCTTCGGTAGTGCAGGGCACGCGCAGAATGGGATTCGAAGCGGCCAGGCTGCTGGACAATCTGCTTTCAGGCCGTCGCGTAAGTAGCGAACCGGTGATAATCGCCCCGGAAAGCGTAATTGCCCGGCAGTCTACCGATTACCGATCGATTATCGACGCTATGGTGGTGAAGGCGATGGGGTTTATCCGTAAAAACGCCTGCCGGGGCGCCACCGTTGAACAGGTTCTGGAAGCGGTCGGCACCTCTCGTTCCAATCTGGATAAAAAATTTATGACCGAGCTGGGCACCACGATCCATAAGGTGATCCAGGATGAGAAATTTGCCAGAGCGAAGGAGCTGCTGGAAACCACCTCGCTGCCGGTGGCCGAAATCAGCCGTCTGTGCGGTTACAGCACGCCGCAATATTTTTGCACCGTTTCACGGCAAAACCTGGCTATGACGCCGATAAAATATCGCAGCAGCCGGAACGGCATGACGAGGGCGTAACAGCGTAGCGCTTGTTCCGTCACAGGCAGCAGCTATGGTTAAAAGGCACATATCCCTGGCATGGAGAGGCGAATGAAAATTAACGAGCTGATTGCTGCAAGACTGGCGCTGACCGCAGAGCAACGAGAACAAACCCGCGCGGCCCTGGCGCAGGGTGAGCAGGCCGAGCCGGATCGGCGACGCGCGCAGCGCTATGCTTTTCAGCAGCGAACCCGGCAGAGCCTGATTATTGGCGAGCGCGATCTGCTGCCGGTTTCTTTTTTGCAGCAGGGCCTGAGTTCGGCGCGGGCGGTAGGGCTGATCCGCAAAGACGGCATTCCTGAGGGCAGCGGCTTTCTGACCCACGGCGGCCTGTTTATCACCAACCATCACGTGCTGCCTGAACCGCCTGCTTCAGGCACGGTGACGGTACAGTTCGGCTTCCGTCAGAGCGAGACTGGCGAAATTAGCGACGGGCGGCTTTACACGCTGGATGCAGAGCGTTTCTGGCTGACCAGCCCGACAGAGGCGTTCGACTGCACGCTGATTGCGCTGGGCGAAGCCCTTAGCGGCAGCGGGGAGACGCCGTTGCCGCTGGCGC
Source organism: Erwinia sp. PsM31 (assembly GCF_030433775.1). NCBI lineage: Bacteria > Pseudomonadati > Pseudomonadota > Gammaproteobacteria > Enterobacterales > Erwiniaceae > Erwinia > Erwinia sp. PsM31. Next base: position 91,296 of record NZ_JARUWZ010000003.1, on the reverse strand, counting down.
TTAACGATCGCAACGATAAACATGCGCTGGGTATCAGCCTGAACCTTATCCATCATCCGGGCGGCGCGCCACAGCAGCTCACGCTGCGTAATAATGCGCTGCTGGCGCGGCACGAGCAGTTTCTGCATTACGAAGCCGACAGCGAGGGCGGATCGTCCGGCGCGCCCGTGTTCAACGACGGCTGGCAGCTGGTGGCGCTGCACCACGGTGCCGTTGAGGACGGCGAAAAATGGGTTAATGAAGGCATACGCCTCAGCGCCTTAACCGACTGGCTGAAAGGCGAGCTGCCGCAGCTGTCCGCCGATATGCAGGCACAGCTGATGCAGGCGTTAACTTCGGACGCTACGCCGCTGCGTCCCGTCGCCAGCGCCGCCGCGCCGGAGAGCAATTATGGTAATCGTGATGGTTATCAGGCCGACTTTCTTGCCGGTACGCATATTGATATGGCGGAGATTATCGCTCCGCGCGCGGCGGAAGTCGCCCCATTGCGCGACGGCAGCAAAGGCGCAGAGGCCAGGCTCGACTATCAGCACTTTTCTCTGCTGATGAGCGGTGAGCGGCGGCTGGCCTTTTTTACCGCCACCAACATTGATGGCGCGAGCTATATCAATATCGATCGCGACAGCGGACAGCCTTCGCTGCTGCCGGAGGGCGACCGCTGGTATGAAGACAGCCGCATCGACAGCCGTTTCGTCACCGGTCAGGCGTTTTACAGCGAGTTCAGCCGCTGGTTCGATCGGGGCCATCTGACCCGCCGCAGCGATCCCACCTGGGGCAGCGCGGCCGAAGCGGTTCGCGCCAATAAAGATACTTTTCACTTTACCAACTGCTCGCCGCAGCATTTCCGCTTTAATCAGAGTTTGCAGTACTGGCAGGGCGTTGAGCGCTACATCCTTGAGTCTGGCGTCCTGCAGTCAAAGCAGCGGATCAGCGTGCTGACCGGGCCGGTGCTTAACGAGCAAAGCAGGCAATATGCGGATTTAGCGGTGCCGCTGATGTTCTGGAAGGTCGTTTTGCGCATCGGGCCGCAGGGCAAGCCACAGGCTACGGCACTGCTGGTGAGCCAGGATAAATTGCTGGACGAACCGCGCCGCGTATTGCCGCAGGCGCAGCCGGAAGCGGTGCCCAATGTGGATGAATACCGGGTTGCCGTCAGCGCGCTGGAAACCCTGACCGGGCTTGATTTCAGCGCTTTCCGCGCCTGGGACAGCTGGCAGCCGGACGCGGCGCTGCTGGCGGAGCCGTTACCGGCGAAGCTGATTATGACGTGGCGGGATCTACTGTAGCTGATGCCACTTGCCGCAAGGGGAAGAGCAAAAAGCCCGCTGTAAAAGCGGGCTTTTTTAAATCGAAACCTTATTTCGCCTCGTCTTCCTGACCGAGAATACGCGAGCGGCTAACAGCCAAAATCTCATCGGCCAGAGCAGAATCATCAGGGCAGGCACGTGACAGCACCAGCGCGCCGACAAGCTGTGCAAGGGTAGCAAGCAGGTCGGCACGGGTTTCGGCGCTTGCCTGCTCTTCATGCGCTAAACGGGCCAGATGGTTTTCAATACCCGCCGCAAATACTGCCTTAATTGATTCAGGCTGACGCGCCGTATCGGCCGCCAGCGCCGAAATCGCACACCCTTTTCCCATCGCATCCCGATGCTGCCGTGACAGATAGTGTTCAACAAATTGTTCCCGACCGGCGCCTGAAGCATTCTCGGCGGAGCGCGCAAAACCGCAGCCCAGCGCCTCTGCCATCAAATCAGCTTTGGAACCAAAGTGCTTGTAGAACCCACCGTGGGTTAAACCGGCGGCTGACATCAGCTCCGCAACGCCCACACCGTCGTAGCCCCGCTCGCGAAACAGCTCCGAAGCCGTTTCGACAATGCGCCTGCGGTTTTCACGAACCTGCTCTTTCGACACCTTCATCGGTTTACCCTTTCCACCTGTCATTTCCACGCTCAGTATACATTGATGACGATCGTAATCAAACTGATTGACTTTTTAGATTACGATCACCATCATTAATTTGCGTCATCGGACGTTCATTGGCAGGGGAAGCGCCAGCACCTGTTTCCCCCCTGTGGGCCTCGATGGCGCCGTTAACGCATAACCTTGCCAGCGCCCGATTCTGTCTGTATCGCCTGGCGCCGCTCTCATTTATTTTTTAACAGAGAAGAATAACTTATGACCCAATCGACAGTTCTTATTACCGGCGCTTCTACAGGGATTGGTGCTGTATACGCGGAGCGGTTCGCCTCACGGGGCCACAACCTTGTGCTGGTCGCTCGCGACAAGACAAAACTGGATAGTCTTGCAGAACGTTTGCGTCATGAAAGGGGGATTTCCGTCGACGTTCTGCCTGCCGATCTCACCCAGGCAGAGGATTTAACGGCTGTCGAAGCTCGTCTGCGTGATGACGCGCGGATCGGTATTCTTATCAATAACGCGGGCGTCGGCCAGTCGGGTAACTTTATCGGCCAGCAGCCTGATGCGATCGAGCGGCTTATCGCGCTTAACATAACGGCGCTGACGCGACTGGCCAGGGCGGCAGCGGCACGCTTTGTTGAAGCTGGTGAAGGCGCGATCGTCAACATCGGCTCCGTTGTCGGCCTGGCCCCTGAATTTGGCATGTCGGTTTATGGCGCGACCAAAGCCTTTGTTCTCTTTTTATCGCAGGGGATGGATCACGAGCTCTCTTCCAAAGGCATTTACGTGCAGGCGGTGCTTCCTGCCGGAACCTATACGGAAATCTGGCAGCGGACAGGCATTGATACCCGCACTTTGCCCCAAATGATGGAAGTGGGCGAGCTGGTCGATGCCGCGCTGGTTGGCTTTGACCGTCGGGAACTTGTCACCATTCCGCCTTTACATAATGCGGCACGCTGGGATGCCCTTGATGCTGCCCGTCAGGCTCTGATGGCGGATATCAGACAGGCGGAAGCGGCGGAGCGATATAAAGCGCTTTAGCCAAAGCGAGGGAGCCAGCAGGACGAGGCAATATCCCTTGAGTTGTTTTGTCGGCGCAGGGTCTTTTTCTTTTCACGGAAAAGCCGTGCGCCGGCGAAATTACCCGGCAAAGCCGAAATAGCCTTAGCTTGCCAGGAAAGAATATTTTCGCAACCGGCCGTTGCAGGTAAATAATAAATGAATAAAACGATGAAAGCCTTCACGTTTAAACGCTATGGCAAACATCCTGAGCTGGGGTTCGAAAAAGTCGATTATCCAGCGATCAACGCCAATGAAATTCTGGTAAAAATTTACGCGGTGGGGCTGAACCCCATAGATAATATGATCCCCACTGGAATATTTAAGCCGGTTCTGCATTTTAAACTTCCGGGAATATTGGGGAGCGACTTGTCTGGCGTAGTTATTGCGGTGGGCAAGCAGGTCACGCGCTTCAGGCCAGGCGATGAAGTTTTTGCCAGCCTGTTCGACAGTGGAACAGGCTCTCTTGCCGAATTTGCAGCCGTGCCTGAAAGTGCAGCCGCCTTAAAACCCGCAAATCTCGATTTCGTGCAGGCGGCGTCGCTGCCGATGGTAAGCCTCACGGCCTGGCAGGCGCTGACGGAGCGGGGCAGACTGCGGCCGGGCCAGAAGATTTTCATTCCGGCAGGCTCGGGAGGCATTGGCACCTTTGCTATCCAGCTGGCTAAGCACCTGGGCGCCACGACGGCCACGACTACCAGCACGGCTAACGTCGGGTGGGTTAGTCAGCTTGGCGCCGATAAAGTGATAGATTATAAACAAGAAAAGTTTGAAAACGTTTTAAGCAGCTACGATATCGTTCTGGGCACCCTCAAAGGCGATACGATTGAAAAATCCGTGCAGATCCTTAAGCCTGGAGGACAGATTATTTCTCTCGTCGGGCCTTTAGATGCCGCCTTCGCACGGGACAGAGGGATAAACTTTTTTCTGACTTTTGTGATGAAAATGATGAGCCGAAAAATCACGCGCCTCACCAAAAAACGACGTCTGACCTATTCTTTTCTTTTTGTTCGCCCGGAGGGGGAGCAGCTGACCCAAATTGGCAAGCTAATAGAGGCTGAACAAATCAAACCAACGATCGACAAAGTATTTTCCTTTGCTGAAACAAAGAAGGCGCTGGCCTGGCTTGGCCAGGGACATGCAAAAGGGAAGGTGGTGGTTACGATGCAGGCGCCTTCAGATACCGAGCCAGCGGCCGGCCGTTAAAGAATGAACAAGGGCAGCCGCCAGTCCATTCCCTTCGCGCAGAATAACTGACGGCACAAACGCAAAAAACCCGCTTAAATTTCTTTAAGCGGGCTTCTCTAATCTGGCTCCTCTGACTGGACTCGAACCAGTGACATACGGATTAACAGTCCGCCGTTCTACCGACTGAACTACAGAGGAATTGTTGGAACGGGCGCATAATATCCAGAGGGCAGAGGGATGTCAAAGCCTGATTGCACCTTTTTAACCGGCTGCTGAATAAATCAGCATTTTGTTGAAATTTCCTCAGGTTAGAAGGTGTTCCTCATCTCTGTTCTTTGCGGAATGCTCCGCAGGTCTCTGACAAATGGCAACAAGCATAACAGCCGTTTACGTCAGAATAATTACGTTTATTTCATTTCGTGGTTGCCGCCTCTTATTTTGAAATATGCATTCCATGCACGCGCTTCGCTCACCGGCAAGGAACAAGAATGGAAAAGGTCAGAGTTGGACTGATTGGTAGCGGCTATATCGGACGCTGCCACGCAATTGCTTATGCACAGGTTTCCACCGTTTTTTCGTTAAAGGGGGGAAATGGTGGCGGAAGTGAACCTTGAGGTGGCGAAACCGCGGGCTGCATTGCTGGGGTTCAAACGGTCAACAGGCGACTGGCGTGAACGGGTTGCCGAGCCTGAGAGAGATGGGGTGGATATTTGCGCGCCCAACTGCCTGCACAAGGAGATGGCGCTGGAAGCGATTCGCCACGGTAAGCACGTCTTCTCAGAAAAACCGCTGGCGCTGATGTGGCTGATGCCGAAGAGATGACCCGGGCAGCAGAGGCGGCAGGAGTAAAAATGCTGGTGGGAGGGACAGGTAAAGCCACAATACCGGGTGAAATATGATCTTTACAGACGAGGGGCGGGTAAAGCCCCAATATCGAATGAGACAGGCTCTGTTCAGCAACAGATCATGACGCATTACTCAGTAGATAACCTTCAACTGTCATTTGTGAGGCGCTGTAAGCCTTGTGGTAGTCGTTGAAAGAGTGCAGCTTTCCATCGCTTATCACTAAAAAGCGTTTGCAGACCTTTTCAATAAGACTACGATCGTGCGAGACCAGAAGCACAGTGCCGTTAAACTCTGCTAACTGACGTTCAAGGGCCTCTTTACCTGAAATATCCAGATGGTTAGTGGGCTCATCCAGCAAAAGCAGATGACTGTTGATAAGGGATATACCTGCAAATAATAATCTTGCTCTTTCTCCCCCACTCAATGTTCTGACTTTACTCTGCAGACGTTCCCAGGGGAATCCGGCTTTAAGTAACGCCTGCTTCAGCTGCTCATTATTGGCATTCACGCGCGACGTACTGCAGAAACTGAATAATGCATTCATCATATCCAGCTCGCTATCCACGCCATTTTGCAGCTGATCGTAATAGGCCATCACCGTCGAGTCATGCAGCGTAATGGCCCGATCCCGTTCCAGATAACTCTTCCAGATAAGCTGCAGCAGAGTCGACTTACCCATGCCATTGGCACCGATTAAAGCAATTTTTTCTCCTGGCTGAATCAACAGCTCATCTATTGCGTACAGGATTGTAGTCTGCCCTGGCGCTCTGACCATGACCTCATTGCAAAACAGGAGTCGTTTTGCCGGCAGCATTTGTCCGGGAAAGGAGAGATTCCAGGGATAAGGCTCTGGTAAAGTATTTTGCTCAAGCTTGAGTTTGTCGACACGTTTGAACATGGACTGCGCTTTTCTTGCCGAGCTTTTACTGTGCTGCTCTTTACCCCACACCGCCAGCTGACGCGCGCTGGCTTCAATGCGCTCAATTTCGTTTGCCTGATCCTGATATTGCTGCTGGCAGGCAAGATCGCTTTGTTCGTGCTGCACTAAAGCTTGCGTGCAGGGGAGTCGATATTGATGCACGCCGCCATTAGCGATAATCCAGGTACTGTTGGTGACAGTATCAAGCATGCGGGTATCATGGGAAACCAGAATTAAGCTTCCACGCCAGTCTGCTAAAAAGGTTTCAAGCCAGATTAACGTCGGCAAATCAAGATGGTTTGAAGGCTCATCAAGTAAAAGAACATTGGGAGCAGAGAGCTGCGCTCTACCCAGTAACAGGCGCGTCTGCTGGCCACCGCTAAGTTCTGAACACGGCGTGTCACGCTGGGTAAGCCCCATACCAATATTTTCAAGAATAACTTCAGCGCGCCAGCTTTCACTTATGCGCTCATCACTTTCTAAAACATCAAGAAGAGCCTCTTCTGGCGTCAAAGATAATAAGTGCTCTGGAAAACGCTGTTCCACCAGATAATAACGTAACGATTTGGCGTGAGTAACCTGGCCTGAACTCGGCTCCAGCTTCTTAGTCAACAGCTGTAGCAGGGTAGACTTACCGGCACCGTTGAATCCAACTAAGCCCACCTTTTCAGCGGAGTTTAATGAAAGAGAGACATCGCTAAACAACAGATGGGTTGTATTATGGTAACTCAACTGATTAGTTGAGAGGAAAACTTGTTCTTTACGATTCACGAAGATCCCCTTTACGATAAAAAAGCACAATCACAATGCCCGCTAGCGCAAGAACCGACTGAGTCAGGTAAACCCCCTGCGAGGATAAGCCATTCCCTTCTTTTGCCATAAGAAGATACATGGCAAGAATAAGTATTCCCGACAGACCGTTAAAAGTAGCCTGAAGTCTCCCCTGATACTCAGGCTCACAGTGAAGTTGTGAAAGAGATATCGACAGGGCCCAGCTGGAAATCCCAAAACCAATAAGGAAATAAACCGGGAATACCAAAATAACAGCATCATTTACAGAGAGAATATATAAACCGCCAGCCATGACCAATAAAAGCAAGGCCAGCGTTTTCCTGATGCTGGTTTTTTTACAAAGCACAGGTGATAAAAAGCCGCCGGCCAAAACTCCCAGCGAATAGAGCGCTTCATAAAGGGCAAATACTCGTGTGCTCGCATGCAGCACTTCACGAGTATAAGGAACTAAAATAATAGGAATAGTCATCAAAAGAACCATTATTATCATCTGGCTCATATAAGGCATAAAAAGCGCAGGCTTACTTTTAAAGTATCTCAGCGAAGAGGTATAGCTATACCACCAGCCTTCACTTTGTTTATTTGCGCTTTCTGCCGTTGCTACCGTACGCATGGCAAGGTTGAAAAGGCCGGCGATAATAAAAAGTATACCACCGATAAGCAGCGTGCCTTTGATGCCTGCTACAGCCAGTATGAAGCCACTTAAACCCATTCCCATAATAGTGCCGAATTCGTAAACCATATCAATGGTCGCATTAGCGCTAACAAGCTCCTTTTCAGGCACGATACTTTGAATAAAAGGCACCGCGGAAGGCATGTAAAATGAGATAAACACCCCAAGCAGAGAGCACAAAATCATCAGATCTGGCTCAATATTCATTTCCCACATCAGGACCCATGCAACGATAACCATCCCCCTGACCAGATTTGAGATAATGATTTGTGCTTTACGATTGTAACGATCGGCAAGCAGGCCAAATAAAGGGGCGAAAAGGATACTGGGCATCCAGATGCAAAACATCATTATCGCCACGCCTTTAACAGAGTTGGTTTTGTTATAGGCCAGCCAGGAAAGCGCAATATAATTTAATCCGTTGCCAAAAGTGGCAAAAAGGCCGCTCACGGTGAAAAACAAAAAATTCTTGTTTTCAAACAGTGCCAGCCGTTCCTTTACTTCTGCTCTAAACATTCTCTTACCCCAATGACCGGAATCCATTACACAACCAGTTAATTCTGTCGCCGAAATAGCCACGTTTTTTCGCTGCTGACTGCACTCTTTGTATCAAGGCCGGCATTTGAGAGATGGCATCATCCAAAAAGGCGGTCATATTGTACAGATTTACTGTACTATGAATGAAGGTCACCGAGCATTCAATCGTTTTTGCCTGATGCCACCAGTGCGCAGGAAAGTAAAGAAAATCACCGGGATGAAGCACTACGCACTCAAAAGGAATACCCAACGCTTCGAGCTCGTATGTGCTGTAAAATTTACCCTCTTCAAGCGCATACTGCGGTGCCACTAACGTAAATTCTTTTACGCCCTGCAACTGTCCGACAATGCCGTTCACGCTGAGCATATCCTGATGCATGCTGGTGACTGTTTCAGGCGCAGACATCAAAATCCAGGGTGCAAGAACCAGCTCGCCTACTAACGATTTCTCAATATTATTTAATGTAATGGCTTTGGGCACGGTGAAACTGTCGTTAAGTGATTTTGCGTGGGAAAGATGTGGCTGCCATGACCAGTTACCCATGCCTTTAACGCCAGATTGAATACGCTTGATATAATCACTTACCGTAATTTCCACTCTGCCCGATTTATTTATTCCTTCCTCAATAAATATCTTATCGCTACCGTAATTTTTCTCAATAAAAGAAAAATTGCCCTGCGTAAACAATGGCCAGTGAAAACAATACTCATGAATAAGAAAACATGTACCTGTCAAATCATTAATGCGGCAGTTTTCCAAAAATGCTTGCTCATTTTTAAATAATTGCACTGGCTGCATCCTCTTTCTGAAATTGAGATAAGACCAAACACATTTCTTCTGCTATGCTACTGCCTTGTGCCGTAAGGCAATTCTTATGGTCAAACTGCGCCAGTGTCTCCTGCAATGACAGCGATGCTTTGTTAATATTGACGGCGGCAGACTGCTTATGTGCTCCTGGGAAGGTAAGGTTTCGCATATAAAAAATAATGCGAGTTAAAACAAATGCAGCATGAAAGACCCCGTTGGCAGGACGGGGTTGATCACGAAAAGGACTTTTCAGGTAAGTTCCTGTCGATACAAGGGGATCGAGCAGTTGCTTAATATAGAGTTCAATATGAGACATCTCGTGAATAATATTTTCGACATAATCAGATAGCGTCCAGTCTTCTTTAGGCGAGATAACAATAAGACCTAAAAAAAGCACGGAACTGGTTGCTACAAGTGAGTCGCAACTGACAACAACAACACGACCAATAAGATTCCTCAAGGTATAATCCATCACGGCACTGTTGGTAGAGAGCAATTCAATCGCTGCCAGAATATTTTCTCTGTAACTGTTCATTGCAGAGTAATGTATTGCCGAGAATTTTTCATTTTGACGTTGCATTTCCGCAGCAACTGATTTCAGAACTGCCTGATAATCGTCACGATTGGCTGCCTGATAGCAAACAACCTTTTCGGGCCAGGGAGCGTAGGCGTGGTTTTCTGTAAGGAAATTAAGAATGGTTTGTTTTTTATTACAGGCAACAAATTGACGCCAGAGTGTACACTCTTGTTCAACAACTTCCCGGTTTAAATATATGGAAAAAATATCTCTTTTAGTTATTGTCATAGCTTATTTCCCCCATTGTAATCATGCTGACAGGATTATATATTTTTCTCACATTAATCAAGTCGGGTTTGCTAAAAGGATAAAAAAGGCTGGTAATATTGTTAGCCAATATTGCACTCAGCAGTAAATTAGTGGATGCGATAGATCCTGTTATAGGTTTTGTTACTGCGTGTGAACTCTTCTGCAAAAGGCTAAGGAATTCGGTTTTGGCCGCTTCAGTGGTTAACAGAGGGCCTGCTGTAATAGTATCGTATCCTGCAGATCCAAAGATAACCGGGACTTTGTGGCGCATAGCATATTCAACGATGTAGAGGGATGACTTAATGGCAGGCGTATCGATAGCGGATACCAGTAAATTAACATCATCAGGGAGACAATGCAGATCTTCTGAGCAGGTAATTTTACGCTCGTATAAAGAAACGTTGACCTCAGCATTTATTCTGAGCAATTTATCTTTTAAGCACTGCACCTTGCTTTTGCCAATATCGGCAGAATCATAAGCAAACTGGCGGTTCAGATTACTTATCTGAACTTTATCATAGTCGATCAGCGTGAATTTTTTGATCCCCGATGAGGCCAGACACAGCCCTACATTTGATCCTGTTCCACCGCATCCAATCAGGGCTATATGGATATCATTCTTGAAGCTAAACGGTGAGTGTAACGTTCCTAAATGAAAATTAAGGAAATCATAGGTTTTCTCTAAAACGGTGCCACTATATTTATTTTCCGACAGTACCAGCAAATTCAAGCTGCACATTGTTTTATAAAGTGCATAGCAGCAATCATCTTTAAGCCACGACTGTAATTCTGTCTCGTCCAGGCCTGTTTCAAGCCTGGTTAAAAAATATTCCACCTCAGGCCCAATAATGTCGGTCATCTGGTAATTTTTTTTACCCAAAAATATGATTTTATCATCGGATCTTATGATCGAGGCATTCAGTTTAATTTTCACTCACGGTTTCCTTTATGAGAACCTTACGTCCCGGAGCATATAAGGTGTTTTCCAGAATTGAACTGTGACAAAAAAAACCAGTGGGAAAGATAAATAACGGAAGGCTAAGACACTGCTCCCGCAAATAAAAATCAATAGCTTTGAATATTTCTGGTTGTTGAGATGATAGCGCTTCAGTAAAAAGCAAGGAATACAGCTTTTTTATTTTCTCAAATTTTACATGACTCGTAGATACATGACTCAAATCAGATCGAATGATTTGTACAGGATTTCGCTGAGGAATTTTACGAATTTCAAAGCGTAAATGGGATTCGGAACGCCAGTAGCCATATTTGTCCTGATGTTTGCGGACCTCAATATTAAAGCAAGAGAGTTGTTCAGCAATATCTTCAAGAATTTCATCATTTGGATAGAAATCTTCGTAAGATATGTCGATAACAAAGCTGTTTTTTGAGTAGGTGATAGTATCCCTGAGCGGATGATAAGAACCATCAAAATACACAGACATCCATGACGTAACCGGCTTTAATATATTGTCGTAACGTGCTGCAATTGAGCTGCGATTAATTTTACAAGTTAAAATTTCTTTGACGTAGTCTGGCAGTTTATCAAATTTTCTTCCGGGAGAAAGTATCATCATTAAGTTCCCTTCAGTAGCCACAAAATTTTGCTTAGCCGTGAAGGTACGGTAATTTTTCAGGTTAACGGCAGTGTTGCAACTGACATGCACTTTACCGTCAAAAAAGGCCTCGCCGTTCGGATCTTTTTCAACCAGAAGATAATTGATTTTTTCCACATTAGGCAGGTGCTTATCAAGTGTAAAATATTTATTAGCAACCAGCTGATAAACGTTATCCTGTTTTTTCAAAAGAACATAAGGTCCGGCAGAAACGTCATCACTATGCTCGTGTTTGGGAGAGAAATTCAATAAAGATAAATACTGAATAATAAAGGGGTCATACCATGAGGTTTGAATAGTGAAGCTGTGGTCATTATGGATTTCTGTTTCTGAACCCAGTTTCGCTACAGATGCAAGGATCTTATTATAACGATTATTCTCATCATAACAGATATGTCTGATCGCCCGCACATAATCCGCAGCTTTCACGTTATCGCCATTACTCCAGAATAAATCTTTTCTGATAGTTATTCTGAGGGAGTCAGCCGTCTGTTGGAAGGATTCGGCACCTAAGAGCTCGACTTCGCCCTTTTCCAAAGAGAATAACGGGAGCGCAAGCTTGCTGTAAATTTGCTCTCCGCTGTAATCACAGATCGACCAGATATCTTCTTTATAAGGGAAAACATCAACAGCGATATTTAAATTATTCATGATATTCAGGCCGTTTACCTAAGCGGTTGTCTTAATCATCTCTTCATACATTTTTTGTTTTCTAAGCAAGATCTCTATTTTTTCTTTAGTGTAAGAGACCTCCTCTATAATAGAATTCCTGACTTCATCCGATATTTTTAATTTATTTTCTGTAAGCACTTCGAGGTAATCATTGAAAGCAATGTCACTCTCATTTGAATCTCGGGAGATATAGGAGTGATAATTTTTATAAAATCTTATGGCATGCTGTCTGGAGGTAAAACCACCTGTCACCATGATATTATCCGTGTCATTACGGATTTCATGTACCCATCCAGTCGGCACGTAGAGAATAGTCCCGGGAGTAAGAGTGAATTCAACGATCTCAACGTTCAATTCATCCAGATGTGCTACGACTTCCTCATTAAATAATGAAGTCCCCATTTCAATATGGTGACGATGAAGTGGAGATATAGCGCGGAATGTTTTTTGACCTTCAATCATCATTAACCATGCGCTGGTTGAAAAACAGTCAATGTGAAGATCGCAATTTATTCCTTTTTTTCCAAAAAACACCCATCGTCTGCGGAATTGCATTCTTTTTGGCAAACGATCGATGAAATCATCCGGGTGGAATTTTGGAAAAAAGATATCTTCGTCCAGCCCAGGCAAGCTTTTTTGATAACTCCAGCCTGTCATATAGGGGCATTGCTCGCCATTTTTCATCAGATCAATGTATTCTGATATTGAAATCTTTCTGGTGATGTTTGCCGGATCCTCTAAGTTATCACTTACCTGACATAATATCTCGCTACAGCGCGCTTTAAAAAATTCAAAACTCCATTTTTTATAGGCAGGCATGTCGCTGTTCAAATTTGCATACTGCACGGGCTGGGTCTTATTGAAAAATGTTTCTTCAAACTGGTGGTTTTCAACACTTGCGACATCTTCAACATGTGGCCGGAATACGCTCATAGAGAATTCTCACGATAAGTTATAAATTTAAGTTCTGGGGTTGCCCCCAGAACCCGACGATCTTATTAGCAGCGGTGAGTTGCTAATAACAGTTCGTTATCCAGTTCAATCTCAGCCAGCTGTACATTTTCAATTTTGAATTCAACATCAAAATCTTGAGTCTCAGTTGGAGATACATAAGAACGAAACTCTTTGCTTTCGAAATCATTCATGGTTATTGCTCCTGTAATTTGACTTGGATTGTTGTTAAACAAAAATGTAAACGCAGTGATCTTTAATTAATGTAAGGAAAATTAAGTAAATGTCACCGGAGATTTAAAAGTAATGTAATTTGATAATTTTATGTTAATACATTTTTATGTAAGTGTGAGTGTTATCACAATAAATCATTGATTATTGATTAGTAAAACTGGTGTGTATCTTTTATGGAGAGAATGTGCTCTTTTCAACTAATTGATAATTATGTTTTTTTTTGTTGGTCAGGATTTTATTTTTCTTCTGAACTGCTAAAGGTGTAGAAATGTTGAATTGTTACAGTTCATAATTTCTTATGGTTATATATTAACCTTTTTGAGATTTTCATCTCGATTATTGACGATTTTCCATAAGAAAAAGCGATGGCGTTCAGGTATGAAACCTGAGCGAGAGAAAGAAAAGGCCCATAGCTTGCAGCGAAAACTATTGCAGCGTCCACCCTGGATCGGCATACACCCAATCTTGCAAAAGCACGAATGATCCTGCGTAAGATTGCTGCAACCCTTAGCCGGTTGCACACTCCGCCTGTTACAGGAATGAGCCCAACCTGTGTCGTAATCTATTGGCTGACCAGTAAATTTTTTACTCAGAAGAGGTTGGGTTCAGGCGCACTTACGCAGGCGCAAAGCGCCGATCACCGATGCTGTATTCAGAAACGCTTTGCCTTGCCATAGCCCCCGGGATCGGCGGCTGCAGCCTGTTCATATTTTTCAATAGTTCGTCGGGTACTGGATAGGGATGAGGCAGACATGACGTCAAAAGGTTTCGCCGCCCGGGCGGGATCGTCAGTGAAGCGGGTACTGGGATCTTTCGCCAGCGAGCGTACGTCATAACGTCCGGGTTCCTTCGCCCGCGCACTTTCTACCATATGTTTGACAAATTTTTTCCCCACTGGCGGATAGGTAGTCGAGGTTAATATATCCTCGATCTCCGCCATTGGCATGGTACGTACATGGCGCAGCGCCCACTGGGCGTGCGGATCGGGGCGGGGATCGTTTCGCTGCTGGATAACGTCAAGCCTGCCTGGATCGAGCCTGCTGTTCTCCAGCGTGGTCACAATCGGCAGATGTTGCCAGGCATCAAGCACTACCGGATCTTCCTGACGTTTGTCTCCTAACAGCACCAGGACGTGGTCATTATTGTAGAGAGTATTAAACACGGGCTTATTGGCTCCTCTGGCCGCCACTTGCGTGTAGGCCAGATCGGCAAATTCCTGACAGTGTCCTCCTTGCACTCTCAGGGCGCTGTGTCCACTCGCATAAGCACGATCCAGGCCTGTCGCCGCGTCAGGAAACCGTTGTGTAAAGCGTTCACTGGCTTCATGACTAAAGCGGTCCGCAGCGCGCACGGCCATGATACCGCGCATCGCACTCTCTCCCTTATCGGCCACAAGGGGCAACCACTGATTACCACCACGCCCTAATTGCGTACGCACTTCCTGTTGGACTTGCGCCGCCAGATCCATGCTTTGCAGCGTCTGTGGTGAAACCACCCTGACCTGATGCTGAAAGGGGCCGGATGCCTGCATTTGTGTCGCGCTGAGGCTCTGATGAGCGGGCTGGCTCTGCTGGGTCTGGCGGCTGCTGCCAGAAGAAAATATACGCATCATAATCAGACTCCGACTTCATCAGGAAGGTGCTGGCTGATGATGCCCAGACGCTGTCCCAGCGTATGAGTATAAAAAGCCATATTTTCGTACAGGGCAATCAGGGCCTGAGGATCTGCCGTGTTCATCGGCAAACGCGACCATATCACTAGCTCGTCACTGTTTGCCGAAGCCGCCAGCACAATGGGAGGGAAATCTTCGTTCATCAAATTTGCCTGTAGAAGTTCCCAGAGAAGCTCAGTGGTGATGTCATTAGCCGTCCTGAAAGGAAGCAGGCAGCTAAAGGTGATGTGGTTACCGGGATAATGCAAAAGCCGCAGCGATAAATCTGACCACATCACTAACTCAAAGGCTTCTTCATCGCCCCGCATCTCAGGCGTTAGCTTGAGGTAATTGAACAAGGGAATAAGAGCACTATTAAAGGTTGTTGACATAAATCCTCCTTTTTATTTGTCTCAGGTAGCAAACCGGCACGGCAAGGGCAGCCCGATCCGACTTCACTGCAAAGTAAGAAAGAGTAAGTGAACAGAAAAACCGCCTGGTTCCTTAAGCTGTGGAACAATAGCGAGCAGATGTGATGAGGTTAAAAGAGTAGCGTTGATAAAGGGGCATGACACCAATCGGCTAACGAGAGAATGCTTAACCTTGGGCGGCAGCGCCATGCAGTCAGCACTTTACCGGCACCCTTTTGGCACGGCACCCTGCTGAGCCAGGGCGCAGAGTTTTTACCCGAATCACTGCATAATCAGGGCGAAACCAAAATTGATGAAAACGCAACGCCGACAGGTAAAGAGTAAAAGACAGAACAAGGTCGATAAGCAAAAAGCCCGCTTAAGTTTCCTTAAGCGGGCTTCTCTAATATGGCTCCTCTGACTGGACTCGAACCAGTGACATACGGATTAACAGTCCGCCGTTCTACCGACTGAACTACAGAGGAATTGTTGAAACAGGGCGAATCATAGCGAAGACGCAGCAGACTATCAAAGGGGAAATGTGATTTTTGGATGCGACTGATTCAAATATAGGCAAAAAAAATAAGTTCACCGTTTGAGGCGCCAAAAAGGAATAAAAAAACACAGCGCCCGGCTAAAGAACAAGCAGCATGACAAAATTCCCTGTGAAGGTTTATCTTTAAGCTCCGAACTAAGGTTAATAATTAACGTTATTAAGG
This sequence comes from Erwinia sp. PsM31, assembly GCF_030433775.1. Lineage (NCBI taxonomy): Bacteria > Pseudomonadati > Pseudomonadota > Gammaproteobacteria > Enterobacterales > Erwiniaceae > Erwinia > Erwinia sp. PsM31. The sequence goes on along the minus strand of NZ_JARUWZ010000003.1, from coordinate 75,481 downwards.
CCATAAAAAACGGCCCTGCGGTATAGGCTTATCTTTTTTTTATAAGGATGACCAAATGGCTGCCGTTTCAACTGAAACAATTAGTGGCGCTATCATTTCAGGTATAGAAAAAGCGCATAAAGATTATCGTCAAATGTCCGGCGGATACTGGGTCTGGACGGCTGCGGAATATATGCTCACTACCTATATTGCCAAAGCGCTAAGCGACATGCCGGGCGCTAAATTCGTGACGCTTGAAAGCAATGGGCTTAGCTCAATGGATCACGCGGGCGCGATAGCGCCGGGGCCAAAGCCGGTTAAGGCGCGTTTGAGCGGCCGTTTCGATCTCCTGCTGTGGTGGGGGAAAGCCCAGCCGCGAGCGGTAATCGAAGTCAAAAACCAGCCGGGCGGCCCGTCGGGCTGGTATCACGATATTGAAAGGATAACCTCAGTGCTTTCTATTAACCGCGACGCCTCATCCATAAAATTTGGCGTATTTGCTTACTATTATTCGGCAGCGGATGGCGAATTGCTCAGCGGGGCGCAGAAAGTGCTTAATAAATTCGAACGCGTAGAAACCTATGTCAGCGAGAATATCTCCGATCGTTATCGGGTCGAACAGATTATTTCCGATATCCATGATGAAGGCAGCGAGGGCGCCTGGGGTGCCGCCTGTTTAATTATCAGACCTTGCTGAAAAAACGCAGCGCGTAAAAAGACGGCGCAGCTAAGGTGCCAACCTCAGGGTTGTCTAAAATTGATAAATTACTCTGTAGCAGAACGGGTTTTCGGTGAGCTGCTTTGGTTTTTTTCCGCCGAACTTAAATCAACGCGTTAGATACGCACTGCCGACGGTGTGATGTTTATCAATAAGGTGACCGCATGACGCAACCGACTGCTATCCTGCCGATATTATTGCGTCGCTGAAAAAAGGGAGAGGTCGCTGGCGGCCGTTTCCCGTAACGCTGGGCTGGCGTCCTCCACGCTGTCCAACGCTCTTAACCAGCGCTGGCCCACGGCGAAAAGCTGATAGCGGAAGTGCTGGGCCTGCGCCTGAAAAAACGGCCTTCGTGCTATCACTGATAACCCTCCGGCGCAGCCTGAATACGGAAGATATGCCGCATTTTGTTTATCCGATTCGTAATAAATCTTTGCACCGAAAAAACAGTTTTCTATTATCGGCCCTCTTTGTCGCGCATTAAGCTCCTCTCTGCATGGCATGCTTTAGGATCTGAAAGAAACGCCTGATGTATCAGGATGCTTGCCGTTTTACCGGCAATGCCGCTTTGAAGACTACCGGCTCTGTCCTTCGATGGGTTAAGGCTTTCTTACGCTAAGGAAATCACAATGAATCTGATGAATAATTGTGCATCGCCTGCCCTGGATGTTATATTAAAATATAATATCCGGAGGTGCTCTATGTATACCACTCGCCTGAAAAAGGTCGGCGGATCCGTCATGTTGGCGGTTCCTCCTGCCGTGTTGAAAACGCTGGCGCTGTCGACGGACAGCGAAGTAGGTATGACCATTGATAATGGCTGCCTGATTATTGAACCCCAAAAACGGCCCCGTTATTCGCTTGAGGAGCTGCTGGCGCAGTGCGATCCGCACGCCGAAATGAGCGAAGAGGATCGTGAATGGATTGATGCGCCTGCGATGGGCAAGGAGATCCTGTAAATGGACAGAGGGGAAATCTGGCTTGTTTCACTGGATCCGATTGCCGGCCACGAGCAAAGTGGACAACGTCCGGTACTGATCGTATCGAAGGCATCGTTTAACAAGCTGACCCGGCTACCCGTTATTGTTCCCGTTACCCACGGCGGAAACGTTGCCCGAACAGCCGGTTTTACCGTTTCACTGGACGAGGCGGGAACAAAAACGACGGGCGTGATCCGCTGCGACCAGCCCAGAACCATTGATATGGCGGCCCGAAATGGTAAGCGGCTGGAACGTATACCTGACGTCGTTGTGAATGAAGTGCTGGCCCGCCTGGAGGCCATGTTGAGCTAATGTTTTTTAGGCCACCTGAACGAGGGCGCTGTCACATACAGCGCCCTCGTTTTTGCGAGGCTTGCGAATATGCATCCAGAGCAAGGGAAGATCCTTTCGGTTAAAGCGATATTTGAAATACCAGAGGTTTTAACCGCCTGAATCGACAAGCAAATACAGGAGATGAGAATCGGTCAGCGTAAAGGGATTTTCAGAAGGCTTAAAGCTGTGGATTTTAGTGACGTTCAGAAACACTGGGCGGTCACTCCATAGTAAAACTGAAATGACCCCAAATCTTGCCCAATGCAGAGGGGGAATGAAAATGCATTGGGTAGGTTTTCACGCTAGCTTGTTGAATCTTAATAATATAAAGATTCGTGAAGATGCATGACAACATAAATATGGCTCCTCTGACTGGACTCGAACCAGTGACATACGGATTAACAGTCCGCCGTTCTACCGACTGAACTACAGAGGAATCGGTTTCGATGGGGCGCATAGTAACGGCCGCGTCCGGGCGTGTCAAAGGTCGAATGCCATTTTGCCGCGCGTTCGGCCGCAAAATCAGCAACCCGCTCTGTTTCTCGCCCGTTCGGGCAAAATTCAATCTCTTGCGCCAGATCGCACTTTACGGCGAATGCCTTGCTGATGTTAGAGGTGTGTCAAAATTTTGTTGTTTGCCGTTTTTAAAACGTGCGTTTCGGTGCTTTTATGTAAAAAGTTTCAAAAATGTTAATTATGGAATAATTGCACTGATCAGTCAGTCGGCCGCTATATGTCGAAGCGATAAAGACTGAAAAACTAAATTAAGCTTTTGATAAATATTGTTAATAACCAGGAGCAATCTGACTAAGACATTGCTTTTTCACCGCTTAAAAATGTTATCCAGGCACCGGTGAAGTTGTGTGAATGTAAAAAATATCTTTCATTCGAGGTCCAGCCAGCCGCACAAGCTAATCACATAAGGGCTCTATCATGAAAAAATTCGTTGCAGGGTTACTGTTAGTCTGTTCGCTGCCTGCTGTCGCGCTGGCAAAAGATCTCCAGATGGGTGTCTCAATGGCGCTGTTTGACGACAACTTCCTCACCATCGTTCGCAATTCTATGCAAAAAGAACTTCAAAAAGAAAACGTTAAAGGGCAGGTAGAAGATGCCAAAAACGATGTTTCCCAGCAGCTACAGCAGGTGCAGAACTTTATCGGGCAGGGCGTGGACGCCATTATCGTCAATCCGGTCGACACCAACGCGGTTAAACCGATTATGGATCAGGCCAGCAAGGCGGGCATCCCGCTGATTTTTATTAACCGCCGTCCCGCAGCCGAACTGACGGGCAAAATGGCCTATGTTGGCTCCAACTCGCAGCTGGCGGGGCGTTTGCAGATGGAAGCGCTGGCTAAACAAATGAATTACAAAGGCAACGTCGCCATCCTGTTAGGCGATCTGGCCAATGAATCGACGCGTGAACGTACCAAAGGCGTGAAAGAGATTGTTGCGAAATATCCTGGTTTAAAAATCGTTCAGGAGCAGACCGCGAAGTTTATGCGTAACGATGCGGTAGATGTGGTCAGTAACTGGCTCACCGCTGGCGACGATATTCAGGCGATCGCTGCCAATAATGACGAAATGGCGATTGGCGCGCTTCAGGCGCTGGGAAAAAACAGCGACCACGTGCTGGTGGCGGGGGTTGACGGCACGCCGGACGCGCTGCAAATGATCAAAAACGGCAAAATGGTCGCTACCGTTTTTCAGGACGCAAAAGGCCAGGGCGAGGGGGCGGTACAGGCGGCGGTGAAGCTGGCAAAAGGTGAAAACGTGGCATCGAACGTCGATATCCCTTTCCAGCTGATCACCAAAGAAAACATGGCGAAGTTTACCAGCCTGAACCAGAAATAGCCGGGGTGCATCATGACCGCATATGCGCTTGAAGCCGAAGGCATCAGCAAGTTTTTTCCTGGCGTAAAGGCACTGAACAACGTCTCTTTACGGGTCAGGCCCGGCAGCGTACACGCGCTGATGGGCGAAAACGGCGCGGGAAAATCCACGCTGATGAAATGCCTGATAGGAATTTATCGCCCGGATGAAGGCTTAATCCGCGTCAGGGGCGAGGCGGTAGCGTTTCAGGACACGCTGGACGCGCTGCGCGCAGGCATTTCGATGATCCACCAGGAGCTTAACCTGGTGCCTCATATGACGGTGGCGGAAAACATCTGGCTGGGCCGCGAGCCGATGAAATATGGCTTTGTCGATCACGGCAGCCTTCATCGCCAGACCCGCGAGTTGTTAAACAAGCTGAACATTCGCCTTGCGCCGGACGATCTGGTGGGCGATTTGAGCATCGCCTCGCAGCAAATGGTAGAGATCGCTAAAGCCGTATCCTGGAATGCGGATGTGGTGATCATGGATGAGCCAACCTCCGCGCTGACTGAAACCGAGGTTTCGCATCTTTTCGCTATCATTCGCGATCTCAGAGAGCAGGGTAAAGCCATCATCTATATCAGCCACAAAATGGATGAAATCTTTACGATTACCGATGAGGTCAGCGTATTTCGCGACGGTGCCTGGGTCGGTAGCAGCGCGACGGCGGACTATACGCGGCAGTCGCTGATTACCCAGATGGTCGGGCGCGAGCTGACCCAGCTTTTTCCCAAGTTCAACACGGCCATTGGCGAAGAGGTGCTGACGGTACGTCATTTACAGCGTAAAGGCGTGTTTGATGACATCAGCTTCGGCGTGCGCCGTGGTGAAATTCTGGGCGTGGCGGGGCTGGTCGGCGCGGGCCGCAGCGAGGTGATGGAAAGCCTGTTTGGCATGACCAGCCCCGACGGCGGCGAAATTCTGATAGACGGCGTGCCGGTAAAAATAGATTCGCCTGCCACGGCGATAGAAAAGGGGCTGGCTTTTCTTACTGAAGATCGGAAAAAGTCCGGGCTGTTTCTGGTGCTGTCGGTGATGGAAAACATGAGCATCGTCAATATGCCGGAATACAGCAGCCGCGCGGGCTTTGTCAGCCATATCCAGATGGCGAAGGACTGCATGGAGCAGATCCGTCGGCTGAACATCAAAACGCCCACTATGGATCAAATCATCAATAACCTCAGCGGCGGCAACCAGCAAAAGGTGCTGATCGCCCGCTGGCTGCTGGCACAGCCCAAAGTCCTGATCCTGGACGAGCCGACGCGCGGCATCGACGTGGGCGCGAAAGCGGAAATTTACCGGCTAATCAGCGAACTGGCGAATCGCGGCGTCGCCATCATCATGGTTTCTTCTGAACTGCCGGAAATACTCGGCATGAGCGATCGGGTGATGGTCATGCACGGCGGCCGCATCACCGGCATCCTCAATAAAGAAGAGGCCGATCAGGAATCCATTTTGTCACTGGCGTCTGAATAAGGGCTGAAACCATGAGCGACGTAAAAATGAGTGGCCAACAGCCGTCTTCGGCAACGTTTTTAAGCAGTTTTAAGGGAAAGATGCCGAAGGATACCGGCATTTTTATCGTGATGGTCGCCATCGCGCTGATTTTTGAAGCGGCAGGCTGGTACGTGCGCGATCAATCGTTTTTGCTTAATCCAAACCGGCTGGTGCTGATTATTTTGCAGGTTGCCATTATCGGCATTATTGCGGTCGGCGTGACCCAGGTGATTATTACCACGGGGATTGATCTCTCATCCGGCTCGGTGATTGCTTTAACCGCCGTGGTGGCGGCCAGCCTGGCGCAAACCTCCGACAGCCTTTCCCCGATGTTCCCGTCGCTGGTCAACATGCCTGCGGCGGTGCCGATCGTAGCCGGGGTCGGCGTGGGGTTGCTTTGCGGGGTGGTGAATGGCGTGCTGATCACTAAAACCGGTATTCCGCCCTTTATCGCCACGCTGGGCATGATGGTTTCCGCGCGCGGGCTGGCGCAATACTACACGCAGGGCAACCCGATCAGCTTCCTTTCCGACAGTTTTACCGCCATCGGCCAGGGCGCAATGCCGGTAGTCATCTTCCTGGTCGTCGCGGTCATTTTCCATATCGCGCTGAAACACACCCGTTATGGCAAGTACGTTTACGCCATTGGCGGCAATATGACCTCGGCGAAAGTTTCCGGGATTAACGTCAATAAATACCTGGTGATTGTTTATACCATCGCGGGCGGGCTTTCCGGCCTGGCTGGCGTAGTCCTGGCGGCGCGCGTCAGCAGCGGCCAGTCCAGCATGGGCATGTCCTATGAGCTGGATGCGATTGCCGCCGCCGTCATCGGCGGCAGCAGCCTGATGGGTGGCGTAGGGAGGATTACAGGTACGCTGATCGGCGCGGTGATTTTAGGGCTGATTAAGAGCGGCTTTACCTTTGTTGGCGTGGACGCCTACGTTCAGGACATTATCAAAGGCATTATTATCGTCAGCGCCGTTTCAGTGGATATGTACCGCAATCGTAAAAAGCGCTAGCGGGCAGGAGCCAGGCCGGCCCCTGTATTCCTCTCAGCCGCCGCTTTTTTATGCCATGTAAACGTTACCATGCACAGCCTGACAGCATATTTTGCACCTCATCGGTGCAGGCAAGCGGTTGGTGAAAGCATTAAAAAAAAGCGCTACTCCTTTAGAGGTAATCAGATTCTCTTATTTTACCGGCGCTTAGCCTGAAACAAATGGGCTGAAAGCGCAGCCGGAAGTTTCTGGCACGTCACTTGCAATTCTTAACCCGCACCAGAGTGAAAACTTATTTTTTAGCGCCAGTAACAATGGCGTCCCGTGACGGAGGCAAAATGAACTTAAGACGACTGAAATATTTTGTAAAAATCGTCGATATTGGCAGCCTGACCCAGGCCGCAGAGGTGCTGCATATTGCGCAGCCTGCGCTCAGTCAGCAGGTTGCCACGCTGGAGAACGAGCTGGACCAGCAGCTGCTTATCCGTACCAAGCGCGGCGTGACGCCTACGGAAGCCGGGAAGATTTTATACGCCCACGCCCGTACCATTTTACGGCAGTGCGAACAGGCGCAAACGGCGGTGATCAACGCCGGGCAGACGCTGACCGGTCAGGTTTCAATCGGTCTGGCGCCGGGAACCGCCGCCTCTTCGCTGACCATGCCTTTATTGCAAACCGTGCGCGAACAGTTTCCGGAAGTGCTGGTTTACCTGCATGAAAACAGCGGCGCATCGCTAAACGAAAAAGTGATGGATGGGCAGCTTGATATGGCCGTACTTTACGACCGCGCGCCGTCCGCCGGCATCACCAGCCTGCCGTTGATGAAAGAAGAACTTTATCTGGTTGGCGCAACCGACTGCCCTGGACAAAACATCGATTTAGCCGACGTGGCCAAAATGAACCTGTTTCTGCCGCGCGACTACAGCGCCGTGCGCAAACGCGTTGACGAAGCGTTTTCGCTGCGCCGCCTGAGCGCCCGCATTATCGGCGAAATTGAATCGATCGCCACGCTGACCGCCGCCGTCTCCAGCGGCATGGGTGTCACCGTACTGCCGGAATCCGCAGCGCGCGCGCTGGTCAGCTCCACCGATGCCTGGATGGCGCGCATCAACAGCCCAACGCTGAACCTGCCGCTGTCGCTGAACGTTTCGGCGCGCTCGCCGCTTTCTCCTTCTGCGCAGGCGGTAAAAAATATCCTGCTGTCGCTGCTCAACAAACCGACGATTGAAGAGCGTGAACTGATGCTGGTGAGCTAATGCCTTTCTGCGGGCGCGCGTCGGCGCGCCTCACTCCTATATCGCTAAAAAGCATATAAAACCTCTTTTTATTATTTGTTGCTATCAATGTGCCTTATTAACATGGCTGAAACCAACAGATAACAGAGGGAGAGGCGCACGTGAATTTTCAGCAACTTAAAATCATCCGGGAAGCGGCACGCTGCGAGTTTAACCTGACCGAAGTGGCTAATGCGCTCTTTACCTCCCAGTCAGGGGTCAGCCGCCATATACGCGATCTGGAAGATGAGCTGGGCGTGGAGATCTTTATCCGTCGCGGCAAGCGGCTGCTCGGCATGACCGAGCCAGGCAAGGCGTTGCTGACTATTGCCGAACGCATCCTGGATGAAGCCGGAAAGGTGCGCCGTCTGGCCGATGTCTTTACCAACGAATCCAGCGGCGTGCTGACCATCGCCACCACGCATACCCAGGCGCGCTATAGTCTGCCAAAGGTGATCAAAGCGTTTCGCGCGCTCTATCCCGGTGTTCGCCTGGAGTTAAATCAGGGCACGCCGCAGGAGATTGTCGCCATGCTGATGGCGGGCGAAGCCGATATCGGTATTGCCAGCGAACAGGTCGTCAATAATCCGTCGCTGGCGGCTTTTCCCTGGTTCAGCTGGCATCATGCGCTGCTGGTGCCAAAGGGGCATCCGCTGGAGCAGGAGCAGCCGGTTTCGCTGGCGGCGCTCAGCCGCTATCCCTTAATTACCTATCGCCAGGGCATTACCGGCCGTTCCCGCGTTGACCGCGCCTTTCATGCCGCCGGGCTGACGCCGGATATCGTGCTCAGCGCGCAGGATTCCGACGTGGTAAAAACCTATGTCGAACTTGGGCTGGGCGTGGGCGTGCTGGCGGATCAGGCCTGCCAGCTGGATGCGCAGGCCGCGCTGACCCGGCTGGAAGCCAAACACCTGTTTGAATCCAATACCGTCTGGCTGGGCCTGAAGCGTGGGCAGCTACAGCGCAACTACGTCTGGCAGTTTCTGGAACTGTGCAACGCCAACCTGTCGCTGGAAGAGATCAAGCGCAAGGCGCTTTCCACGCATGACGCGGTAGAACCGGTGCTGGATTTTCAGATTTAAAATTTCAGAGGCGTCCCGAAGAACAGCAAAGAAAGCCGTTCGCCCGGCAATATTGCCTTGTTTTTGCCCCTGGGCCTGGGTAGCTTGCGTACGGTGTCGTGCAGCAAAAAAATTTTATGGTGGGGTTTTATTCATTGGATGCGATCCATAGTGGTAATAGCCTTTAGCGCGCCTGGCCAGGCGCGCTATCGCCGTACAGCATGTTATTGAAAGCAAAGCGGCGGGGCGATCGCATAGTTAACACTGCCAGCAAGTAAATCAACGGCGAACGACTATGCTGTAAAGCAGGTTTATCCACTCAGGGGGTTGTATGGTTGTTGCTAAAAGAACGCTGCCTTTTGCTCTCCTCGCTATTCTATTGACCGGCTGTGCCAGTAAAACCGCCGAGCAGTCGCAATATTCCGGCTTTTTAGGAAACTATGCAGAGATAAAACCGGTAAACACAGCAAGCGGGCATGAAACGCTGCGCTGGATTGCGCCCGATTATCAGTCAGATCGTTATACCAGCCTCTATTTTGCGCCTGTTACTTATTATCCTCGCGCGTTACCCAACAGTCGGGTCTCTGCCGCCACGCTGGAGCAAATCCGTAGCTATACCGAATCCAGTCTTAAAAGCGCGCTGGCCGGGCGTAAGAAGATTGTCGACACCCCTCAGCCTGGCGGTCTGATAGTGAAAACGGCCATTACTGCCGTAACCGCTGAAAACAAAGATCTCCAGTTTTATGAGGTGGTGCCGGTCGCCGCCGTGGTAGCAGGCACGATGGCCGCCACCGGGCATCGCAGCCAGAACGCCGAGCTATTTATCGAGGCGGAAGCGATTGATATTGCTACCGGCAAGCCGGTTATTAAAATTATCCGTAAAGGATACGGTAAAAGCGTGGCGAACGGCACTGTGCCAATTACCCCGGCGGACGTGAAGGGCGCTATTGACGATATGGTGAAGGATGTGGCGACGTTCTCAACGCCATAGCCAGGCTTGCGGCGGTAAAGCGCCAACGGCCTGACCGCTGTCGGAAAGTATGTTTGAAAATTTATAAAAATGAACGGAGAAAATTATCGGGCCATGATGCGGCCCGATAATCGCCCCCAAATAAGCTTTCCCTTATTCAGCGCATAAAATGTAGTTGTGCAATATCTGACATTATCCGGCCAATCATAATTTTTCTGGGCTCGCTTAAGCCCTGTTATCTCCGCCCGCAGCATAAACCTGCGCCGCGCACGGCTGCGCGTCCACAGTATAAACCTCTGTTGCACATGGCCGCGCGTCCACAATATAAATCTCTGTTGCACATGGCCGCGCGTCCACAGTATAAATTCCTGTTGCACATAGCCGCGTCCACAATATAAACCTCTGTTGTACATAGCTGCGCGTCCACAGTATAAACCTCTGTTGCAAATGGCTGAGCGTCCGTAGCATCAACCTGCGGCATATATGGCTGAGCGTCCTGACCTGTGCCGTACAAAGGCTGCGCTATGCGCGGTAGTTTTATCCCACGTTTAAAACCAGGCGCAAAAACCTCAGGCTGGAACGGGGCCTGACGCCTTTCCTGCGAGAACCGGGTGCCGGGCGACTGGCCGCTGATTTAGCGACCGATTCTGCGCCGGTGGTTGATCCCACGCCGTCCCGCTATGCCAGGCTGACAGACGGCAGCGGCCAGCAACAGCCAGGCATGATTTAAGGAGAAAAGGATGAACATAGTAACGATGAACGAGCAGCATCTTGATGCCGCTTATGCCCTGACGCAGCGGTTACATTGGCCGCACCGCCGTGAAGACTGGCAGCAGGCGCTGGCGCTGGGTGAAGGCCTGGCGGCGATGGAAAACGGCGAGCTGATTGGCACCGTGCTTTACTGGCGCTGGGGCGACTACGCCACCCTTGGTCTGGTGAACGTCGCCGGCAGCGCGCAGGGCAAAGGTATCGGTAAACAGCTTATGCAGACGGCGCTGGCCGCGCTGGAAGGGCATCAGCTGCGCCTGCACGCCACGGAAATGGGCAAAGGGCTGTATGAAAAGCTGGGGTTTGTGGTCACGGGAACGATCGCTCAGCATCAATGTCGCGCGCTGGCACCGGGCGAACGCGTTCTACCGCAGGCGTCGCAAAGCCTGCGCCCCGCTCGCCGCGAAGAGCTGACGGCGCTGAGCAAGCTGGAAACCAGGGCGCACGGGCAGCATCGTCCGGCACTGATCGCCGAGCTTTTTGCCAGCGCAGACCGCTTTCTGGTACTGGAAGAGCAGGATCAAACGGCGGGATTCGCCTGCCTGCGCCGCTTCGGGCACGGCTTCGCTATCGGCCCCATTATCTGTGCCAGTCTACAGCAGGCGAAAGTACTGGTCAGCGAACTGCTTGCCGGTCTGGAAGGCGCCTTCGTCCGTATCGATACCGACAGCGCCTGCGGGCTGGGCGAATGGCTCGTCGCCCTGGGTATGGTTCAGGTTGACAAGCCCATCACCATGTATAAAGGCACCCCCTGGCAGCCGCAGGACGTGCGGGCGTTCGCGCTGGTGAGCCAGGCAATGGCATAAATATCCTCCAGCAATCAGAGCCGGAGCGCGGCCTTATCCGGGCGGCATTGGTGGCGGAGCCGGCGGCGTAAGCGGTGTTTCGCCAGTAGCCGGATATCGGCGAGGCGTTACATATCCCTGTTCTGGTACAGCTGCAAAAGGACGGTCGCATCAATCATGTAGACCTTGCCGACGCTGTCGGGCTTTCACCCAGTCCCTGTCTACAGCGGGTAAAACGTCTGGAAACGGCAGGGTTTATTACCGGTTACGAGGCGCACGTTAATTTACCTAAAATTACCGATTCCGTTACCGTCTTCACCGGGGTTACGCTGGCCGGACACCGGCGCGAAGACTTTATGCGTTTTGAAAACGCGCTCCGGGAGGTGGACGAACTGATGGCGTGTCATTTGATTACCGGTGGATACGATTATCTGCTGCGTTTTATTACCCGCAGCATCGAACATTACCAGGAAGTCATTGAAAGCGTTCTGGACGCTAAAATCGGGATAGATAAATACTTTAGCTACATTGTTATTAAATCGCCGATCCTGAAAAGCAGCGTGCCGCTGCGTTCGCTTATCTTTCGTCAAACGATGGAGTTCTGATGGCTGTCGGACATAATGACGGCAAAAATGTTATGAAGGGCGTTATCCTTTCTTATTTTCCCTGGTTGGCGATACGCCAGGGATAGTTCGCTTTTCACCGTCGCGGATGATACCAGTCATTAATTCTGGCGCCATGCTTTACCCGCCAGATCAGGAAAAAGTTTTTTCCCGATGCGTTTCCCGTTGTCCCTCAGCCTGTAAGAATGTTAAAAAAGAGACATCCTGTCTCTGTTATCACGCATTTACCTGTGCGGCGTCAACGGTGTCTAACGCATATTTCAAAGAGAACTCACGTTCTTTCAGATAGTAGATATAGGTTTTAAGCTCCGGGAATGATTTTTCGACTCTGTAACTTAACTCACTGAAATTGCTTATTTTGCTTTGATAAAATGACACCATTGATTCACTGATTAGCCCAACGGCTTCGCCATTGGCAATCAGCGAAATATAATCATAAATATCATCCACGATAATAACCTGCGCCGTAGGACACATAGTCAGGATTTTGGCGTGCGCGTTTTTCACATAGTGTTCGTAAAAGCCATTGGTAGGAATGATGACGGGCGTGTTTTTTATATCGCTAAGCTGCGAATCGGGGAACTTTTTAGAATAGAGATAGCAGGCGGGCTCGCTGAAAAAATTCATCGACAGGATCCCGTTATCGTTGATTTCCCGATGGGAAATAACGCCGTGGATCTCGCCGGAAAGCAGCGATTCCACCGAAGTTTTGGTATCGCAGGAACAATAAGAGACGCTTTCGGTCTTCTTGCGGGTTTTTACCAGCAGGTTGAATAAAAAGGGATTGAGGTTTTCTACACCAATCATCAGGCCACGGCGAATATTAACGTTGGTTCTTTTTCGTGAAAAATAGTCTTCCAGTTCCGTCATCTTATCGTAATGCGGCATTATTTTATCGTAGAGTTCCAGCCCTTTTTTGGTCAGGGTGAAATCATGGTCCGTGCGTGAAAATAATTTAAATCCCAGCTCGTCTTCTAATATTTTTATCCGGCGAGAAATAGGGGAAGAGGTAACGAATAATATCTCAGAAGCCTTCTTTAATGACTTCTCTTTCGCCAGCACAATAAAGCATTTCAGATTAGATGACAGAAACATAAAACCTCCAGATCGTTTAACAACTGTTAACTTAGCGTAAATTTATGAAAAATATAGCATACTTACGAAAGCTCTGGATGGGGGGTATTTACAAAATAAGACTGTTTTTATTTTGCTAATCATAGAGATGCTAATTTCTACGCGTGAGCATCATTTTTTAAAATTGTATGAATGGCCTTCAATTATTATCCTGTCAATTCTAAAAACTAAAGCAAGAAATATGGTTTAAACCGCGTTTTTTGGTGGAAACCTAAACCAACATTAAATGCAAGCCTGCAACCCATCAGAAAATGCAACCATCGTATAATATATATTTAATAAAGAGGCTTTAAATGAGTGTCATTGGTGACAACAACCAGGATAATTTAACATCACAACAGGTTAAGTTAAATGAAATGGTCAGGAACTTAAACGTACTTGATAAAGATGGCAAAGCTATTGACTTCGACAGAATTGTATATCTTGCGCATTCAGCTAATGAAGAAAATAACTTTTCTATGCTGAACTCTATTGATGAATTACGGGCGCACGAGCCTGCCGCCCACGGCGAACTGGCTATTGTGCTTTCTTATAGTGCAGGAACCGGCTACGGCGGCGGTATTTTTATCAGTGACTTTAACGACAAGACGGCGCCGGAAGATGGCGGCATGACTATCGTTACTCCCCGAAATATGCGCTGGAAACGTTATATTACCGATAACGCGGGCGTAACCGTGGTCGATTTTGGCGCTATCCCGGATGGCAAAACGGACTGTCTGGAAGCCGTTACCCGCATGTGGCACTGGTCACGCATCATGGATCGTCAAAACAATGTACGTACCCATGAAAACGTCGGCATCCGCTTTCCGGCAGGTAACTTCTTTATCTCTAAATTTGATTTCTCCGGCCAGGAGGTAAACCGTTTCCGTCTCTCTGGCGCCCACGTCAACTTCGGCTACTTCCCTAACACCCGTCTTTTCTCTGACCAGAAAGACGGCGAATACATGTTTACCGTCAACGCCCGTTGGACCTATATCAGCGGCATTATCGTTAACGGGCAGGACAACACTAAAACCAAAGGTTTCTTTAAAAATATCATCCCCGGCGGTCAGTATCTGCGCGTGACCGGGGTGCATTTCCAGGATTTGGGCGGCCGCGCGCTGGATCTGCTCGATACGCTGGATTGTAAGATCGATCAGTGGTACGCCACCCGCTGCGCCGGCAGCGTTATCTATGGCCGCTGGTCCGATCGCGCCGCTGGCTCCTGGGATCACCTTACCGCTATCGAGCTCAGCAACTTTAATATCCAGTACGGCGTGAAGTCTGAAATGATCGATCTGCCGCGCGCGACGCAGTGCGTGCTGCATAACGGCTGGATTGAGCATACCGAATTCCCCGGCGACCTTTCCAACGGCCAGTGGAAGGTCAATGCGCTGAATCTGGAAGGCAATAAAAATCCGCTCAAGTGCCATCATACGCGCCTTATTTCTACCATGCTGAATGTGCATAACGGCGAGGGGCTGGATCTCTCTGACAGCGGCGAGCGCTGGCTGCCTGTATATGAAGAAGGGCAGATATTCCTTGAAAACCACGGCGCGCGTATTGAAGGTTCGCTGAACTACGAGTACATCACTTCCCAGGAACGTATGGATAACCGTCAGGATCGGGAAACCTGGTTTAAAGTGGGCGAGATTGAGATGCCGGAATGGACCACGCAGATGCAGATGCGCATTATCGGTTCCTCTCAGTTTAATGCGATGCCGGAAACGCAAATCGACTTCACGTCACGCACGCCGGAAGGCGAAGCGATAATCTCTATTCAGAACGTGAACGGCAGCTTTAACGCCTCCTGGGCAGCGGAAGGATCGTGCCCGGTGACGCGGGTCAGGGTGAGATCGCTGGGCAGCAGCAGAGGGGAAATATTTGTTAAGCTGGCTAAATACACCGGCTTCTGTATCGCTCTGATCACCACTAACTGCCACGATCGTTTCTCGCGCGGCGTTCATTTCCGCTTTATCAAGTCTTATACGCAGGTTTCTGCTGCGGAAGCGGCCGTGCTGGATGCCGAGCCGGTAACGGCATTTTTGCAGCACTGGGAAGGAACGGATCGGGTCGGCTATGGTTACAACAATAATAACGACCTGATTATGCGTGGCCGCGTGGTCAGCACCGCGTCGGTTGGTACGGCCAGAGAATGCCTGCGGGTAAGGGTAAACGGTCTTGATTACGCGATTGAACTAAAACCCATAAACAGCTAATGCCCATTAGTGAAAAACCGGCCTTAATATGGCCGGTTTTTTTCATGTTACCCTTGCATAAAATAACGCAATATTTATTTTTATTTTATTTACCCACCTGAATCTCTGGCCGCATCTACTGCTCCTTTCCCTGATTAATTACCAAAATGAAATGACGATGTAATGGAATGCCTTTGCTGGTATTTGCGCAAGGTTATAAAATTAAATAATGGCTAAACATATACGTTCTTATACTGTAATTTTAAAAGTAAATAGAATAATCAAAGGTGTTTATTCAGGGTTTAAATAAAATTAAATGACGAGGTGTTTCTATAAATAACTCATATAAAACAAAGGCTTTTCAATTATTAATAGCTGAATGCAATTATTGGGTTTGTCTGTTTTTCTTGGCTGAATAAAATAGAACGCATGCAGTAAGCGCATTATTTTGCTTGCTGGCTGCATAACAAAAAGAACATTTTACATAATGAAATATGCATCATGGCAGATGCATATGGAGGAATTATGCCAGCTTCTAAAAATTTATCGGCAGGTCAGATTGCCGGAAACCGCTCCGCGCAAAATAAAATCGTTATGGGCTTCTGGCACAATTGGCCAGCCGTAGGCGCTCAGGGTTATAAACAGGGCCGCTTCACGGAAATGACCCTGTCCGAAATTCCTGTGCAATATAACATTATCGCCGTCGCTTTTATGAAAGTGCTGGATGACAGCGACCGCATCCCTGATTTCAAACCGTATAAAGGAACGGATGCTGAATTCCGCAGCGAAATCGCGAAAGTGCAGGCTCAGGGCCGTAAGGTTCTGATTTCCATGGGCGGCGCCGATGCGCATATCGAAATGCACGCCGGGGACGAAGTGGCGCTGGCCGAGCGTATTATCGCGCTGAGCGATAAATATGGCTTTGACGGCCTGGATATCGATCTGGAGCAGTCTGCGATTACCGCTGCCGATAACCAGACGGTGATCCCTGCTGCGCTGCGCGTGGTGAAAGATCACTACCGCAAGTTCGGTAAGAACTTCATCATCAGCATGGCGCCAGAATTCCCTTACCTGACCAATGGCGGCCATTACAGCCCTTATATCATCGGCCTGGAAGGCTACTACGATTACGTTGCGCCGCAGTTCTATAACCAGGGCGGCGACGGCGTCTGGGTTGATGAAATCAACCAATGGGTGTCGCAAAGCAACGACGCGATTAAAGAAGATTTTCTCTATTACCTGACTGAAAGCCTGGTCACCGGTACCCGTAATTTCCTGAAGATCCCAAGCGAAAAATTCATTATCGGCCTGCCAACCAATAACGATGCGGCAGCGACCGGTTATGTCATTAATCCACAGGATGTGAAAAATGCCCTGGCTCGCCTTGAGGCCGCTGGTCTGCCTGTTGCGGGTCTGATGACCTGGTCCGTTAACTGGGATGCCGGTTTTACCAGCGATAACGTGCCTTACAACTGGGAATTTATCCGTCGCTACGGCTACCTGGCCGGTGATGGCGTGGTGCCTGGGCCGACGCCAACTCCGGAACCAACGCCTGAGCCTACTCCGGAACCAACCCCGGAACCAACGCCTGAGCCAACTCCGGAACCAACCCCAGAGCCAACGCCTGAACCGCAGTTTGAACAGTGGCGCGCGGGCGTGCGTTATATCGATGGTGCCCGCGTGAGCTGGCTGTCACGTAACTATATCTGCGTCATGCAGCATGACTCTAACCTTTTCTGGACGCCTGAGCTGGCTACATCGCTCTGGCAGCCAATTTCCACCAATAAAACCACTACGGAATTTAAAACAATGTCAAATAACATCGGTCCGGCACTGCGCCATGGTCATATCGCCACGCCAGCTTCACGTGCTTTCTTTGCATGGCAGGAAGGCAAACTGAACGCCGGTCAGCTGAACCAGCGCGAAGCGGGTAAATTCTTCCCGGCTGCGCAGAGCGGTCTGCGTGACGCTGTAGCGCCGGACGACAGCCCGAATGCTGTGCCACCACGCGACGGCGAAATCGCCAGCGCCAACCAGGGCGACGGTCGCTTCCTGGATGAGCCAGGCACCCACTGGAAAAAACACACGGTAACCCCAGGCGAAATCATGAAATTCGTCTGGACCTATACCGCAGCTCACACCACTCGTCGCTATAACTACTTTATTACCCGCGAAGACTGGAATCCAAACCAGCCGCTGAGCCGCGCGCAGTTTGAATCCACGCCGTTCTTTAAAGCGGAATTTACCGAGCAGCCTTACTGGAGCCACGGCGCCACGCTGCGTCCGACCGGCCCAACCACGCATGAAATCCAGCTGCCACAGCGTCGCGGCTACCATGTGCTGCTGGCGGTATGGGAAGTTGCCGATACCGGTAACGCGTTCTACCAGGTTATCGATCTGGATTTCGTGGGCAACGGCAACGGCGGCGAAACTGCGCCTGCGGTGCCAGCCAGCCTGCACGCGACCGATATCACCACCAGCAGCATTGCGCTGGCGTGGAACGCTTCTTCAACCGCAGGCGTTTCTTACCGTCTGTATCGTGACAACAACATGATCTTCAACGGTACCCAGCTGAGCTTTGTGGATAACGGCCTGGAGGCAAACACCGCTTACCGCTACACCATCAGCGCGGTCAGCGCTACAGGCAGAGAATCCGTTCGCAGCGAAGCTGTTATCGTGACCACTAAAAATCCTGACGCCTCCACCACGCCACCAACTGCGCCAGCACAGCTGCACAGCATGGGCGTGACCGCAGACAGCGTTGCGCTGATGTGGGGTTCTTCTCAAGGCAGCAACGCCATTGCCGGCTACATCGTTTACCGCGAAGGTGATGAAATCGCTCGCGTGGCGGCTTCTCAGCTCAGCTATACCGACAGCGGCCTGCGTGCAGAAACCACTTACCGTTACTTTGTTGCCGCTGTGGATTCTCAGGATCTGCTTTCCGTTCCGAGCAACGTACTGAGCATCACCACTCTGGCTAACTGCAACGACGACAACGGCAACGACGACAACGGCGATAACGGCCAGTATCCGGCATGGGTGCTGGGCGGATCTTACACCGCTGGCGATATCGTTACCCATCAAGGTAAAAACTGGGTTTGTATCCAGACGCATGTTGCCCACGCCGTTGACTGGGCGCCGGGTCTGGCAGAAACCCTGTGGCGTCAGGCACGTTAATTTATCCTTGCGGGCCAAAGGGACGCGGCCCGTTCGCCTGACATAAATTAAATCAAATCACGTTGTTAAGTCGTTAACGGCTACTACAGCGTGATTTTTAATACGCCTTCGCCATTTAACAGCCGCGCGTATTAAAAATCACGTCGGTTTGTCCGTCATTAATCAGCCAGCCGAGCGCTGCATACAGGCAACAGCGTTAATCAGCAAACAGAGAACGGAAAGCAGAATGAATATTAGCGAAAAAGGTATCCGCTTTATTAAAGAGGAGGAGGGCGAGAAGCTGAGCGGCTATCTGGATTCGGTGGGGATAGCGACGATTGGCGTAGGGCATACCGGCCACGTCGATGGCGTTGCCGTCAGCAAAGAGATGATGATCAGCGCGGAAAAATCCACCGAGCTGCTGCGCAAAGATTTAGCGGTCGTCGAGCAGGCTATTGCAAAGCATGTCGCCGTGCCGCTTAGCCAGAATCAATATGACGCGCTTTGCAGCCTGATTTTTAATATTGGCGTAACGGCTTTCGTTAATTCCACGGTCAGAAAAAAACTGAATGAAAAACACTATCAGGAAGCCGCAGAGGCTTTTCTGCTGTGGAAAAGAGCGGGCAAACTGGTCAATCTCCTGCTGCCGCGCAGAAAGCGCGAAAGAATGCTGTTTTTGACGCCGGATGCGCAGCGCTGAAGGCTGACGGGACGGCCCAGTCTGATTTTCATCAGAACGCCACGCATTTTTAACGTCGCTGTCATTTTTTTCTGCCATGCTTAAAAACTTAACGGCTATTCCGTTGCCGTCCGTTCTGCGGGCCGACCAACCAGCCTATTATCTCACAGGAAAATTTATGACTTTGATTGCCAGCTTCAGCCACTCTTTTGCCGATTCGCAGCGCGCCTTCCGCCTTATTCTGAAAGCGATAAGCGAACCCGGTGTAAAAGTGACGCTGCCGCAAATCCCGGTATGGGGCAACGCTTCGCCTGCGGCAACGGCTATTTTAATGACGCTGGTGGATCGGGAAACGCCGTTCTGGCTGGACAGCTCGCTCGGCGACGAGGCGATGCTGGAAAATCTACAGCGTTTTGGCGCCAGAACCACGGCCAAAGCGGAAGCGTCGGTGGCGCTGCTTCATGCCGCTTCCGACATGGCCATTGCGGAATTTTCGCCAGGCGACGCGCCCGCCACCGTGATTATTGAGGTGCCTGCGCTAAGCGGCGGCCTGACGCTGCGCTTAAGCGGCCCGGCCCTGCGTGAGTCTCGCGCCGTTGCGCCAAAGCTGCCGAAAGCGGTTCTGCATTACCTGCGTGAGCGGGTACACTCTTTCCCTCAGCCGATCGACCTGATTTTTACCTGCGGCGATCAGATGATGGCGCTGCCGCACACCACCAACGTTGTGGTCTGTTAACCGGCAATCTCCCACCACATTTTATTCAACGAGTAGTAGCGATCGTCAGGATTAGGCTGACGCTCCCACGGCTTATCGATAATGTAATGAATATTCTTCACTTCAGGCAGGTGCCACATGGCGCTGTGCTGGAAGGGAAGGGTTTTCAGCGCATTATAGATATAGGGCAGCGGCCGCCAGCGTTGATGATAGTAGTCGTTAAGAAAATCCTGCTCGGCAAACAGATAGCGCGACAAATCCTTCACCTCCGCCAGCTTTTGCAGCATATCGTCATAGACGGCGCGATCCGGCGTCAGCACCAGAAAACCTCCGTTCAGATAATTATCCACTTCGTCAGGCTGCTCCGTATGATCCACGCCCCGGCAGTAGCTATAGAAGCAGTTTTCCGGCGTCCAGTTTTTCGGGTAGCTCGGGATCTTGTTAGGATTGCAGCGGCAGGCGTGGCACGCGGCGATACTCTCTTTTGCCAGCGTCAGGGCAAAGAGTTCATCCATGTTCTGCACCACCAGCATGTCCGCATCTAAGAAAACGATACGCTTAAATTCCGTCAGCTGCCAGGCGGCCAGCTTGGTCCACACTTCGGAGAAGCGCGCGTTGGCGTAGTGCTGCGCCAGGCTGCTGTCGGGGCTGATCGGCTGCACTTCACGCACCAGGCAGCCTTCCTGCTCCAGGATCTGCCGGCTTTGGGCGTCGATATTTTCCGTGACCATTACCACCAGCGGATAGCGGCTGCCGCTTTTTTTCAGCGAGCGATTCAACGCGCTGACGCCCACCAGATAGCCCGGCTGCGTCAACAGGGTTGCCCATGCCTTCATTGGCATTCTCCTTAATTAATCAAACAGTGCTGCGGTAAACGCATTATCAAATTTATGCTGCGGATCCAGCGTCTCGCGAACCTGCCGAAACGCCTGCCACTGCGGGTAAATTTCCGGCCAGTGGTAAAGCGACTCGTCAAAGTATTTGCCCCAGTGCGGTCTGCCGCCTTCCGCCGCCAGCACCCGCTCGATGGCCTGCAAAAAGCTGACGCCCTCTTCAGAAAGCGAGCCGTCTTCGGCGTAATAAACCACAAAGCCAAAGAAACAGGTATCGACGCCGTAAGCCGGGCTGAGCCAGCTGGCGGAAGGGCCGGTACAGCGCAAGATAATCGGGTAGTGCATATGCGGCTGCGTTTCGCTGTGCCAGTCTTTAATCTTACGGATGACCTCGCCCACGCGCGACATGGGAATACCGATTTCAACGTTGATCTGCGGCGTAGCGATACCGCGACAGAACACCTGGTAAACGTCGCCGGTTACGTCGGAGAAATCTTTAAAACGCGTGACGGTGCGGAACGGCTTGCCGTTTTCATCCACGATTTTGGTATCGCTGCGCATATGTTCCAGCGTCTGGTCGATGGTTTCGTTCATCGCATCGCTGGTTTGTTCCTGCTTCACCAGATCGTTATTATTGGCGCGATACTGCGCAATCTCTTCGCTATCGGCTTCGCGAGCCGTCCAGACGTGCACCTGATTTTCGTTAGGGAACCACCAGGCTTTGCTCAGCGCATAGTTATGGTTCCAGTCATAGATATCCTGCTCCAGGGTATCGCCGCTGACCGCATTTTTATAACAGGTGTAGATCAGCGAAGATCGCGTGCGCAACGTTACCTGGGTCACAATGCCCAGCGCGCCCACGCCCAGCTGCACGGCGTGAAAGAAAGGATGATCGCGATCGAAATCCGCCACCGTGCCGTCGGCCAGCACCATGCGGATACTCAGCGCCTCGTCGGCGATAGAGCTTTGCTGCAGACCCTGACCGTGCGTACCGGTCGCCAGTGCGCCCGCCAGCGTTTGCGCGGCGATAACGCCAGGGGAGGCGGGCAGCATTTTACCTTCGGCGCTCAGTATTTCATAAATCTCATGCATAGGCGTGCTGCCCGCAAAAGTCGCGCTGTGCTCATCCATCGCGATTAATCCTCGCAGATGACGCAGATCCAGCAGCGTATCGCCTGCGGCGACCAGTTTCAGCACGCGGCCAGGCGACATTTTATTGCCCATTACGCGGATTTTACCGCGGCTGGCAGCAATCAGGCGGCACAGCTCTTCTTCCGTTTTGGGGGCGCTGACGGCGTGGCTGTCGGCCAGCGTCGCGTTCTGCGCCCAGTTCATTATTTTGCCTTCTTCGGCATCCGGCTTACGGCGTGGGTAACCGGAATTTTCGCTTGCCATTGGCAACTCCTGGCGTGAGGCCTTTCAAAAGATAAAATGCGGGACGAACTAAAGGGGTTAACCTCAGTAAGCGTAGCTGAATCACCCTGGAACAACAGCGGTTCAGGGTAAAAAAGTTGTACAACATATTTGTAAGTTGTACAACCTTATGCGGCACCGGGCCGCAGATAGCGCAGCGTGGCATCCACTACCAGCTGGCGATTGCGGGCAATACTTTGCTGTTCGCTTTCGTTATCGCCAAACAGCGTATTGAAGGTGTAGCGGTTAGAGACATTATGCGTACAGATGCTGCTAATCAGGCGGTGCACGTCCACCGTATTGACGTTGGGGTCGAAAACGCCGTCGGCTTTGCCCCGCGTTAAGATCTCTTCCAGCACGTTAAGCGCGCTCTGATTTAACGTCTTAATGCGCGCAGACTGGCTGATATAGCGGCCGCGCATCAGGTTCTCGCTGCATACCAGGCGCATAAAGTCGGGATGGGAGAGATGATAGTCAAAACTCGCTTCCGCCAGCCTTTGCATCGCCAGCTGCGGCGGCAGTTCGGTCAGGTTCAGCTCGGTTTCGTGCTGGCGAATAGCCTGGTAGACCTGTTCCAGCACCGCCATGTACAGGTTTTCTTTATTGGTAAAGTGGTAGACCACCATACGTTTAGTGGTGTCGGCGTGGTCGGCGATCTGCTCCATGCGCGCGCCCTGTAAACCAAATTCGGCAAAAGTAGCCAGCGCGCCGGCAAGAATACGTTTCTTTAACCCTTCCGGGTCGTTTTTTCGTTTGGCAAGTGCGGGCATAGCAAATCAGTTAATCCGTGATCCAGAGCCTGAGCGGCTGAAGCGGACAAGAATACCATAAAACCCTAAGCTGATTTTTGGGAAAGGTTGGAAGAAGTGGATATTTCCCTGCCAGGCGCACCTGCGGTTAAATCCGCTTAACGCATCCATCCGCTTTGCAGGAGAAATTTATGTCTCGTCTGAAAAAGTATCTTGCCGCCTTTTCCGGCTGGTTTACACCATCGGTTACGCCCGAAGAGAGCATCGATCCGTCAAGGCTGAGCGAATCGCTGCTGCCGATCGGCCAGCTGTACGGCTTTGAGATGAGCTGGCTGCGCGCAAGGGGCTACGGTGAAAAATAATCGCTACCGCCTGACGCTGCGCTACAGCTACTGGAACGAGCTATGCGCTTTAGCGTGCCGCGTCTTCAGCAACGCGGCACGTCTTCGCTTTTAGTGTAGCGGCCAGTTGCCGGCCAGCTCCAGCGCGGCGTGACTAATAGCCTCCACGCTTTGCTCAAACTCTTCCGCCGTCATTTTTTCCAGCTCGCTAAAGTGCTCTTCCTTGCCATGTAGCGCAATGGCATGGAGCGCAGGCTTAAGGTGATCCGGCAGCGCCGACCAGTCGCTTAACGCTACGCCTTTCATATAGCCAATGCACCACTCTTCCACGATAGTGACTTCCAGATCTTCCTCGCTGCTGGTGCCGAACAGCGGCTCGAACTGCTCGGGATACTCTTTCAACCGCTCGGCGATATCGTTCTGATGCTGCGTCACCAGTTCGGTGAAACGCTGCTGGTCTGTTTCATTCCAAAGTGGAAGATTGTTTTCGCCGCCCCAAATAATGGCCTGCAAACGCTCGTCGGAGACAGGTTCCGGCGAAGAGAGCAGGGCGGTTAACAATCCATCCAGTTCTGAGGCATCAAGCACCGCGTCATCGGTGCCGTACTGCGCCAGAATATTATCGAGCCATTCCAGCTCTTCAGCCGTTAAGGGTCCTTGTTGCATGTTATAACCTCTTTTTATTCCGTGAATGACTGTTTCAGGGCGCTATTCTCGATGCCAGGGGCGCAAAAAGCCATCCTGTCAGCCCGCTGCCGCTAAAAAAACGTCCTGCTATCGCGATCTGAGCGACTGGTGAACGCATCTGTGCTCTGACAGCAAGTATGATGCCTTTGTTAAATTTTGGCGGCTAAAGTTGTTGGATTTTCAGCGGGCGTAACGTGAAGCCAACAGACAGGAAAGCATTTTGATGGAGGGGCAGGAGGTAATCTGTTGAAAAAGGCAAACCTGACGCCCATTTATTTGTAATTATTTTAAGGCATATGATGACATCCTTGATGTATGTAAATACCCTCTGTTAATAGTGTTTTACTTCCATGAATTCGCTTTCTTCTGATCTTTCAGTACACGATAATTAATACTAAATTGACAACACCTGCATTTAGCGTACAGGGTGATTATTCTGATGAAACTGACATCGTTTAACAGAAATATATATTTAATTTCGTTTTAAAATAATTTAATGAAAAGGTTCTGCGATATCTTTTGGTTATCATGCTATAGAAATTTTTCATTTCACAGAGTGATAATAACAGGGGTAATTTAAAGCACTACTGATGTTAAGAGCATAAAGTAATGAACCTGAATAACAACAAAGTAAACGCAAAATCAACAGTTGATATTTCTTTAGTTCATAAATTACATAAGGATGAAATGTTTTTGTTGAATTGTATTCCTTTTGATTCAGGATACAAAGCTAATGCACGGTTATCTAAACATTCCTACTTTTGCGATCATATTAAGCCACTAACCGATCTAATGTTTATACTGGAATGCGCCAGGCAAGCTGAAACTTATATTTTACACAAGTATGAACATCAATCAGCTGATACCAGGTTTATTTTAACTGAATGGTCAAGTAGTATTTCTGGGTATTTTACGCCGACTGTTGATTTACTGGATGAAAATATTAATCTTACTATAAATACATATAATTCACGCCGTGCCCAGAATAAAATTCTTTCGCAACAATACAAGGTTGACGCGCGTCTAGGCCATGTTGATATGGCAACAATTTATATGTCTGTTAAGTATATGACGGATGAAGCATACCGTAAAATACGTAACATAATAAATAAAAATGCGCAGAATCAAAGCGAGTTTATTTTTAACCAAAGCATGAATGTATCACCGGAGTATGTATATCGCAGTAATGTTAATAATATTGTTATTAAAGCGCCACAATTTAAAAATCATAAAGTAATATCCTCGCTTACAGTGAACATGAATAATACGGCCTATTTTGACCATCCCCAGGATCATTATCCTGCGATGGTTTTAATGGAAGCTGGAAAGCAGAACTGCCAAATCTTGATTTACATAACTAAATTAAATTCGACTCCGATATTAACTACAATGAAAAGCAAGTTTTTCCATTATGCAGAACTTGATAAGGACATTCAAATCATTTCGGAGGAAATACCCGGCATGCAGCGGGATGAAATAGAATTTAATGTATTATTGGTACAGAAAGGGAAAAGTATTGCCGAAATGGTGTATTTATTCAAAATGATTGATATATAAAAAAAGGTTATTATATGACAGTTGTAGCAGACAAAGTGACAAATATTCTTGTTGATAATTTCGGACTTAATAAACAGAATGTCAAAACTAACGAAAGTCTCGAAACACTGGGCGTTGATTCAATCATAGTGATTGAGATTCAGCTAGATCTGGAAAGGGAGTTCGGCATTAAAATTCCAGACGGTGATATTCTGCCTGGCTTTACCGTCAATGACATTTCAGAGTATATTCACAAAAGGGTATGACGTCATGGCTGAAAATAGACTTCGTATTGCGGTTACCGGGACTGGTTTGGTATGCCCTGCCGGAATGAATGTGCCTACAAGCTGGGATTTCGTTCTTAGCGGTAAGTCATCAGCAGCTAAATGCAGGCAGCTTGAAGGGCTTGAAATTGATTATGCATGCAGCCTCACTGATTTCGATCCGGATAAGTTGCTTGGACGAAGTCTTGCAAGGCGTATTGATCGATTTATCCAGTTGGCACTGGTTTCTTATCGTCAAGCTGTAGCAGAAGCCGGGCTGGATCCAGCTAAATGGAATGGTAAACGTATTGGTGTTGTGGTAGGAAATTCGCTGGCGGGTATAGAACGATTTCTGTCTGAGCAGCATGTTCTTGAGTCTGAAGGTGAGCGAATGGTATCACCTTCAACTATTCCAGGTGCAATGATGAATATGGTCGCAGGCCAGATAGCTATTGACTGCCATGCTACCGGTCCCAGTTTATTAGTAAGTACAGCATGCGCTTCCGGTATTACTGCCGTTGATACAGCCTGCAACTTGATCAAAGAAGGACGATGTGATGTGGTAATTGCAGGTGCTACAGAAGCACCCATTGTTCCTTTAATTGTTAGTAGCATGAATCGGCTTGGGGCATTGTCGAAAAATTCTGATATTAAGCATGCGAGTAAGCCATTTGACCGCGATCGGGATGGTTTTGTTATTTCCGAAGGCGCCGGTTTTATGATTCTGGAATCAGAAGAACATGCCTCTGCCAGAGGGCAGGAAATTCTGGCGCTTATCAGTGGGGTCGGTACTTCAACAGATGCATATCATGTCACAACGCCACAACCTCAGGGACGGGGTCTGTCTGAGGCCATTCAGCAGGCGTTAGAAAATGCTGGATTAAAAGGAAAAGATATCCAGTATGTTAATGCTCATGGAACGTCAACACCACTCAATGATATCACTGAGAGTAGAGTCATTGAAAAAGAAATTGGTAGACATGCTCCGGTTAGTTCATTAAAGGGTGCAATAGGGCACACATTAGCAGCAGCCGGAGCGGTGGAAACTGTGTTAACCATCCTTTCTGTTAAACATGGTATTATCCCTCCCACTGCAAATCTGATAAATCTTGATCCTGATATTAACCTTGATATTGTTTTTGGTAAGCCGCGAGAACTTAATATCCGCCATGCATTAAAACTGTCAATGGGATTTGGTGGTCATAATGGTGCGCTTATTATTTCTTCTAATAATTAGGTAAAATATGACTACTTTAAGTAAAATAAAACTTGTTGCTATTGACGTCGATGGTGTACTTTTAACTGATACATATAGTCCGGCAATCAAATCATTTGTTGAGAAACATGGAGGTGTTTACACATCTGAGCTTGAACGACTAGTGTGGGGATCACCTCATATTGCAGGTGGTCACAACATGTCATTGGCCTGTAAACTGCCCTGGTCAGCACAAAAAACTATTGATAAATTTTTTCTTCATCATGCTGAATATATAAAAGAGCATCCAATAGAGATTATTGCGGGTGCAGAAAATTTCCTGGGATTGTTACAGGATTTTAATGTCAGGGTAACTTGTTACGGTGGCCGAACAAAGGCGTACATATTTGACAAGTATATGCCTTCTCTTGAAAAATTTTTCGATGAGGATAATCCTTATATAGATACCAATTCAATTAGACCGGGTTTGTTGGAAATTACCAAGGACATATTTAAACTGGATTTTAATGAAGTGTTATTCATTGATGACATAAACCGCATGGCTGAGGTTTCCAGGTATTACAGAACCGGTTTTATCGGTACACCGGTAACGAAGTATCAGAAAGAGCAAATGCAGGATACCGGCGTGAAACATCTAGTACCCTCAGTAGCTGAAATTACCAGAGATATGCTGACTAAAATAGACAGCGAGCTGGCATCAGATAACCTCTGGTTATGAATGTAAACAATAAAGAGAGTTCCTGATTATGAAAAAAAACAAAGTTGGGCATTCTGCGCTCAGCGTTACAGCAGAAGGTTATGGCTGCATGGGACTGTCAGAATTTTACGGTCCGACATCAGAATATGATGCAGAGAAAATTCTTCATAGTGTTATTGAGAATGGGATTAACTTTCTGGATACCGCTGATATTTATGGTTACGGAAACAATGAAAAACTTCTCGGGAAAGTTCTGCAAAACTACCCGGAGGATGAGGTTGTTATTGCAACTAAATGCGGGGTTGTTAGGGATGTTAATAATCCTCTTTATCGGGAGGTTAATAACAGTTGCGACTATATTCTGCACTGTTTTGAGAAGAGTTCGGAGCGTTTGAACAGAAAGATTGATTTATATTATTTACATAGGGTGATTCAGAATCCGGACTCACTCAGAGAAGCAATGACAACCATGTATGAGTTAAGATCTGATAGCAAAATTAGTGCAATAGGCTTATCAGAAGTCAATGCTGAAACTATACGGTTTGCGCACGAACTATTGATGGAATTGTCCGGAAATCAGTTTGGCCTGAGTGCAATCCAGACCGAGTATTCTCTAATGTCACGTGATATTGAATGTAATGGCGTCCTTGATACATGCAAAGACCTCGGTATTTCGGTTGTAGCTTACAGTCCTGTGAGCAGGGGATTGCTTAGTGGTAAGCTACAGAATCTGAATGCACTTTCCCAAAATGACTCACGTCGCTATCTCCCGCGTTTTATGGGAGATAACCTCAAAGCAAATAATAATATCGTTAATGAATTAATGATATTTTCTACAGCCAATGGAATGACTCCTGCGCAGCTTGCGCTGGCATGGATCATAAATAACGACGCCGAAATTATCCCTATCCCTGGGACCCGTACACCACAATATCTGGATGAAAATATTCGGGCAGCTGAAATAACGTTAACGCCAGATCAGATAGTCACGATTACTGAAATACTCTCAGGCCATGAAACTTCGGGAACACGTTATCCTGAGGAGTTCATGAAAGCATACGGCATGATTAAATAAACAGGTAAAAACTGGATGAAGGGTTTTACAGATATGACTGAGGAAAAACCGGGATTACCTGTATTTCAGCTCGGTATTCTTGGCGCGGCGCTCTTCCTTTCCATACTGACGGAGGCGCTTCCCGCCGGATTTCTCCACTCTCTGGAGCAGTCTTTCTACATAAGCGCTTCCGAAGCAGGTCAGTGGGTGACACTGTATGCCGTTGGCTCTCTACTCTCTGCTGTTCCGTTAACGCTTGCAACGCAGCGCTGCTCAAGAAAAAAAATGTTCTTATTGACCCTGGCTGGATTTGCCGTATCAAACGGCATTACCGCTGCGGTTGATTCTTTTGTCATCACGCTGATAGCACGATTTATGGCCGGGATCTTCGCTGGGCTCTTATGGGCACTGGCTGCCGGGTATGCGGGTAGAATGGTAACGCCGTCCCGCCAAGGACGAGCCATAACCATTGTCATGCTGGGCGTTCCGCTGGCGCTTTCTTTGGGAGTTCCGGCAGGAACGTTTCTGGAAAGTCTTTATGGCTGGCGTACCGTGTTTTACGCTATGACGCTGCTAGCGGGACTATTATTTTTGGCCGGCTTGCTTACCTTACCTGAACAACCGGGTGCAACCCCTTCAGAGCGCTTTTCAGTTGGGAAAGTGGTATCTATACCTGGTATCAAAACCATATTACTGGCAACGTTTATTTTCTCACTTGGCCATAATATGATGTACACGTACATATCACCTTATCTGACTGAATTACTGGGTGTTCGTTATATTAGTACATTTCTCCTTATATTTGGGGTAATGGCTGTTATCAGCATTGTTATCACAGGGATATTTATAGATAGACATCTTCGGTCTCTTGTACTAAGTGGGTTATCTATATTTTTGCTATCTTCGTTACTTTTATCTTTTTTTTACCACAATATTTATTTTGTCATGAGTGGTGCTTTTTTATGGGGTTTGGGGTTTGGCGGCGGGGCAACTTTATTTCAGACCGCATCTGCACGCACATCGGGTATAGCCGCTGATATAGCTCAGTCTCTCATGGTAACCGTCTGGAATATAGCTATTGCCGCAGGTGGTCTTGTCGGAGGTATATTGCTGGCATGGGCTGGAGTACTCTCACTACCAGTGGTATTGATCGTTCTGCTGGTATTATGCCTGTTATTAGTTAAAGCAAGTAAAGCAAAAGGTTTTATATAGGTAACAATAAAAGGTGAGTCTATGAATTTATTGATTGATTTGCATATCCATACCCATGCAAGCGCACATGCTTATAGTTCAGTATATGAACATATAGTGGAAGCAAAACGTAAAAATATGTTGGCGTTGGGTATCACAGATCATGGACCTGCGCTTGACGATTCTCCTCACCGGTGGCATTTCCTTAATATGAATGCCATTCCCAAACAGATCGATGGGATGCGTATTCTGAAAGGAATAGAAGCCAACATATTTGAAGATGGCAAGATTGATTGCGATGCTATTATGGCTGATAAACTGGATTACGTTATGGCAGGATTCCATTCCCCGGTTTATCCACCGTGTAATGATATTGTCAAGAATACGGATTGCCTGATGAAAGTAATAAACCATCCGTCAATAAAAATCATTGTCCATCCCGGTAATCCACATTTCCCGTTAGATTACCGGGAAATTGCTATTGAAGCAGCCAGAAACAATGTAGCCCTTGAGGTAAACAGCGGCTCCGCTGTTGCACGTAAAGGGAGTTTACCGAACTGTCGTAAAATTATCGCAGAAGTAATGAATGCCGGAGGATATATTTCTGTCGGCTCAGATTCACATTTCTGTACTCGGACCGGAAATCTTGATCACGCTGTAACTCTTCTTGAAGAGCAGCAGGTTCCATCAGAAATAATTATTAATTCTTCACTTACACTGATGTTAACTTTTCTTAATATAACAGGTTGATTAAATTGCCAAATTCATGGTTATTTAAATTCTGTATTATGTATCATCATTGTGGTTGTTTTCGGCCACGCTTTTGATAAATTCCATACATGGAAGGATTTCAAGTTGTTTGTTCCATGCAAGGCTTAGCAACCATTGACTCTCATATCCGGATAAAGCTTGGCAGCTAAATCCTGATTTTAAAAAAGAAACAATACTGTATGGAAGGATTGAGACTCCTGTCCTTGAACCGACCAGAGCCAGTATACTATATATGTTTGTCAGATACTGAGCGGGTTTCTTGCGAAGGTCACGTTTCTTAAGGTAGACTTTGACAATATGGTAAAGTTCCGGATTGCTTGTCTCGTTCAGTAAAATTAGGTTATTTGCATCGACAAGTTCATCAATGTTCATTTTCCTGTCTCTATTGTCAGGATGTGCTACAACACATAAATAGTCTCTACCGAGCAGCATAAAAGAGAGCGATTCATTTTCTGATTTTCGCATAAACCCCAAGTCAATACTTCCTTTTAGTAACTCCTCTTCCTGCTGTGCAGAAGACATCTCAATAAGATTGATATTAATATTTGGATATTGTCTGTTAAATGCACTGACTATATCAGGGAAAATATTGAGAAAGGATGAGGTGTAACCTATATTAATACTTCCCGTTTTTCCGGTACGGATCTTTTTGGCGACACATGTAAAGTGATTTATCTGTTCATCCAGCACAAGGGCACTACGATATAGCATTTCCCCTTCTATGCTCAGTTTAGTCCCATGGTTATCACGCACAAAAAGGGATAAATGTAGTCCCTGCTCCAGGGATTTTATCTGTTTCGTTAGCGCAGGCTGTGTAATAAAAAGTTTTTCTGCGGCTTCGCGATAGCTTTTACTTTTCGCCAGTACAATAAATGATTTCAGTAATTTATTGTCCAAATTATTAACTCCTTACTCTTTTAATTTTCAATATTACACATTAATCCTTATTGACAGGAATGGCAACAGGCTATTCGCTGATGTCACGAGGCAGACGGCCAGTGGTTTCAGCGGCTATTTTTTATTGATTTTATGCCATGCCAGTACATGGTAATAAACATGTTATTCGGCGTATGTGTACTGTGCTCAGTGGCCCGCTGCTGTACCGAGGTAATGTTCAGCGCCAGCACCGTGCGGATATCTTTACGCTGTTGTCAGGTCTCAGCTTGGGAGCCAATTGTCCTGGCACCCGGCGCAATGCAGGATCGCTTATCGCTCAAGAGGGACTTTAGACATTAGTGACGGAAACCGATCAGATTATAAAAAAGCAAAAAGCCCGCTCAAGTTTCCTTGAGCGGGCTTCTTTAATATGGCTCCTCTGACTGGACTCGAACCAGTGACATACGGATTAACAGTCCGCCGTTCTACCGACTGAACTACAGAGGAATCGGTTTCGATGGGGCGCATAGTAGCGAGGGCGGACCGGCGTGTCAACAGGAAAAAAGTCCAGCCCTTTCAACTGGCTATCTTTAAAACAGGGCGCGCAGCTAATGTACTACGCCCGCGCCGTTGCGCAAAAGCGGATCCTGGCGATAGAAGCGGCAAAAATGCGGATAAAGCGCAGGAAAGCGGTCGTTCAGCAGCTCAGGGGCGCTGAAGAAATATTCCGACAGGACCGCAAAGCACTCCGCCGGATCGCTGGCCGCATAGGCATCAATCGTTGCGGCATTTTCGCCGACCAGTTCGATTTCTTCTGCAATACTGGTCATCGCGGCATTCAGCTCGTGCTCCCACGCCGCGACGTGACGCAGCGGCATAGCCGGCACGCCGTTGGCATGGTCGCTGCCCCGGCTGTCGAGCTTGTGGGCAACCTCGTGAACGATCAGGTTATAGCCGGAAAGATCGAACGAATCCTGCACGTCCAGCCAGTTGAGCACCACCGGACCCTGCTGCCAGCTTTGGCCCGACTGCACCATACTCTCGCGATGCACCAGGCCAAACTCATCCTGCCATTCGTCGTCAACGATAAAAGGCGCGGGATAGATTAGCACCTCGTGAAACCCGTCCAGCCAGTCGTAACCCAGATTAAGTACCGGCAGACAGAACAGCAGGGCCAGCCGGGCCGACTTCAGCTCATCCAGCGCGAAATCCTGTAGCGCCACCAGCCGTTTCTGCTGTAGGAAGCGCGTGGCCAGCTGGATAAGCTGTTGCCGCTCGGCGTCATTCAGCGCGCCAAGCAGCGGAATAGCTAACGCCTGCTGCCAGGGCAGCGCGTCGAACACAGCATCGTTGGATTTCCGGAACCATTTAATCATGATGCAACCCACAGCAGAAAAATCTCACCCTGCTTCGGCGGATCGCTTGGCGCAGTCTCCGGCGAGCAGGCCATATAAAAGGGCATAGCAGCATGGAACAGCAGAGCGAACTTAAGCAAGCTTTTCAGCGATTTTCTGTGACGAAGCGAGATATTCAGGCCCCGGCGGCCCAGACCAGCCGGAGCCTGCGGGCAGCGTTATATACGCTCGAATTCAATAACCCACACCCAGGGGTTCACTTCCCAGCTGGTGCCGCCATACTGCAATGCCCACTGCTTGCGGTAGGCATCCTTAGGCGAAACGACCTCGTTGTGCATGGTGAAGAAGTTATTCAGAAAATGGGAGTCTGTCTGCACGCCTTCGGCCAGCACATCATCGTCGCTGATATCCTGAATTTTCTCTGCCCGAACGGCGGTCACCATTAAATCAATGCGGCTTGCCCAGCGTGGCATATGGATGCCGGCCTGCCAGCCAAAATGCTCGTCTTCTTCGCCTGCGCTGGAGAACTCGCTGGTATCGGCACGATAGCGGCACCAGGCGGAAGATTTAAACTGGGCCGGATTGCGCTCGTAGTTAGCCATCTCTTCTACGGGAACCACCGGGCCGCGCCAGGTCTCTCTTACCCACAGGCGATCGCCAGGCTGACCGTAAGGGCAGTGGTAGCTCAAGTTCTCCATGCCCATCACGCGGTTGCCCTGCAAGTGATTGTTCAGAACATCAATCCCGTAGCATCCTTCATGGTTATCCTGGCCTGGACCAAAAAGTTGTGACTTCATAATGCGTCGGGTCTGGCGCTGCTGGCCTGAGAGCAGTGCTCGCACCCGTTGATCGCTAAACAAAATCGGGCGTTCTTTCATGGTTTGACCCCTGTTTCTTATTAGTTAAGACCCGCTCGCCGCCGTCAGGCGAAAAGGGATCCGGCATATGCTGTTAGCCTGTAGTGAAAAGTGTATACAAAAAGTATGCAATCATTAGCCGTGCTTGTTTATTTTTGAACCCGTTCTGCGCTCTCGCTTTCTGTGTGCGACGGGTGGCCAGGATCGGGTTCGGAAGGCCGGTTAGCGCCGGATTATCCGGGCCATCATAAATTTGACATATGCCGCCTTTACAATCCCTTACAGTAGCCGCAAGGGTGTATTATCGGAGCTTTCTGATGATGGCGCGAGCTAAAAACAACGACCGACCGGCATTGATTCTAACTTACTGTGCAACAAAATGCTGGTAACTTATTGCAAAAACAACATTATAAGCGTTTATCTTTTTGGTTAAAAACGCGCCACCTGATAATGGCGGGCGACGAAGGTAACGGGAAAGGGGTTGTGGAAGTGTTAAGACAAACGTTATAAACATGAAGTAGATCGCATTTTTATCGCCGGTGGCGCCGCGGTGAAGCAAGGCCGCTGACGTCTCTGCAATTTTACATTACAGGGAGAAGGCTATGACACTAACCCACTGGCAAACCCGCTTTGAAAGCTGGCTGTTTGAGACCTGGCCGCAGGATGATAAAGCGCACGACATCGCCCATTTACGGCGCGTCTGGCTGACTGCACAGCGTATTATGAAAGGGATGGCGGTGGATGAACTGGTTGTGCTCACCAGCTGTTATTTCCACGATATCGTCAACCTGCCTAAGAACCATCCTGAAAGACACCTGGCTTCAGCAAAGGCGGCGGTTGAAACGCGGCGAATTTTGTCGGAAGTGTTTCCTGATTTTCCTGCCGATAAGCGTGAGGCGGTAGCGCATGCGGTACATGCCCACAGCTTTAGCGCCAACGTAACGGCGGAAACGCTGGAGGCAAAAATTGTTCAGGACGCCGACCGGCTGGAATCGCTGGGCGCGATCGGGCTGGCTCGGGTGTTTTATGTTTCCGGCGCGCTGGGCCGCTCGCTGTTCGACAGCGCCGATCCGCTGGGTCGCGATCGCCCGCTAAATGATGCTGAATGGGCGCTCGATCACTTCCAGAAGAAGCTGCTTAAGCTGCCGCAAACCATGCAGACGGCGGAAGGGCGTCGGCTTGCCGAGCATAATGCGGATTTCCTGATTACCTATATGGCCAAACTCTGCGCCGAACTGAAAGGGGAGTTTTGCGAGCTGGATCCGGATGTGCTGCGTGAATTTGTCGCGGCGCGGGGGAAATATTAAATTTTTGTGACAGTATGGTTAAGCAGATCTTTTCAGGCTACCGTGTTGCTAACATTTATCAGGAGATTCAGGCATGACCGACGCTGTTAGCTTAACGTTAAAAATTGACCCCGCTTTGAAAGAAACGCTGAAAAACCTGGCGCAGGAAAACCAGATTTCGCTCAGCCAGGAAGTCAGCCAGCGTTTACAGCTCAGTCTGACCACCCAGCAGCATCCGGCCGTGGACAACCAGAGCGTGCTCGAAGACGTCGATCCCCAGCTGAACGCCAGCGAGCTGAAACAGGTACGCGCCTTGCTGAAAAAAACGAAAAAGAAGAAGTAAAAAGGCCTTTCCGTCCCTGACTGCCCGGTCAGGGACGCCTGTCAGCCGCTACTCGTCTTCATCACCATAATAGAGTACGCCAAGCTTAATCAACGGACGCCCCTGGCTTTTACGATGCAGGTTGCTGTCGCGCAGTGAATAAACGCAGCCGCAATATTCCTGCTGATAAAAACGTTCGCGCTTGCTGATTTCAATCATGCGCGCCGATCCGCCTTTTTTCCGCCAGTTGTAATCCCAATAGACCAGCCCCGGATAGGGCGCCGCGGCCCGCTCGCCGCACTCGTTAATTTGCTGCATATTTTTCCAGCGCGAGATGCCCAGGCAGCTGGTGATAACGGGAAAGCCGTTTTCGTGCGCATAAAGCGCGGTGCGTTCAAAACGCATATCAAAACACATCGTGCAGCGCGCGCCGCGCTCCGGCTCCCATTCCATGCCCTTAGCCCGCTCAAACCAGTTATCGGTATCGTAATCGGCATCGATAAAAGGCACGCCGTGCTTCTCGGCAAAGCGAATATTCTCCTCTTTGCGCAGCAGATACTCTTTTTGTGGATGAATGTTGGGGTTATAGAAAAAGATGGTGTAATCGATGCCGGCCGCCGCGATGGCTTCCATAACCTCGCCAGAGCAGGGCGCGCAGCAGGAGTGCAGCAGCAGTTTGTTCGCGCCGTTCGGCAAAGTTAACGGCGGTCGCGTAATATCGCTCATCATTTCAGCTCCATTGTTTTAAACACGGCAAGTTTAGGCTGATGGCCGCCCGATGTCACGGATCGTGGCCCGCAGTAAAAGGCGGTTGCCCCTGGTTTTAGCGTGATGAAGTGGTAGACTGGCAGGCGTTTATTTCCGGAGAGACTATGAGCGAGTTCGACACTATTGCAGAGGCGCAGCCTGGACTGGAAGATCGCCAGCTGGCCGCCCGCCTGCAGGCCGTTTACGATATCAAAACCCTTCTGGCTACGCTGCAGCAGGTTGGTCACGCTAAGTGGACGCGGGAATCGTTAAGCCGCTGGCTGAAAGGCACGGGCGGGACGTTAAGCCAGGCGGAAGCGGACGCGCTGGCGCGCCTGTTGCCTCAGCCGCCCGCGCACCATCCGCATTACGCTTTCCGCTTTATCGATCTGTTTGCCGGTATCGGCGGTATCCGCAGCGGCTTTGAGGCGATTGGCGGGCAGTGCGTGTTTACCAGCGAATGGAATAAATACTCGGTCAGAACCTATAAGGCGAACTGGTACTGCGATCCGCAGGCGCACGTTTTCAATCAGGATATCCGCGACGTGACGCTAAGCGCGCAGCCGGTCAGCGAGCAGGAAGCCTATCGACATATTGACCAGCAGGTACCGGATCACGACGTGCTGCTGGCCGGTTTTCCCTGCCAGCCGTTTTCGCTGGCGGGCGTATCGAAAAAAAATGCGCTGGGCCGCGCTCATGGCTTTGAGTGCGAAGCGCAGGGCACGCTGTTTTTCGACGTGGCGCGCATTATCACCGCGAAGAAACCGGCGATCTTCGTGCTGGAAAACGTCAAAAACCTGAAGAGCCACGACAAAGGCAAAACCTTCCGCATCATTATGGAAACGCTGGACGAGCTGGGCTACGACGTGGCCGATGCGGATCTCAACGGCGCCGCCGATCCGAAAATCGTCGACGGCAGGCATTTTCTGCCGCAGCACCGCGAACGTATCGTGCTGGTCGGGTTTCGGCGCGATTTAAACCTGCCCAAATTCACGCTTTCCGCGCTCGCTCAGCACTATCCGCAGCAAAGGATCCCGCTGCGCCAGCTGCTGGACAGCCAGGTCGAGGCCAAATATATTCTGACGCCGTCGCTGTGGAAATATCTCTATAACTACGCGAAAAAGCATCAGGCGAAGGGCAACGGCTTTGGCTACGGGCTGGTCGACCCGGATAAAGAGCACGGCGTGGTGCGCACGCTCTCCGCGCGCTACTACAAAGACGGCTCGGAAATCCTGATCGATCGCGGCTGGGACAAAGAGCAGGGCGAGGTGGATTTCGACCATCCGCAAAACCAGCAGCGCCGTCCGCGCCGCCTGACGCCAAGAGAGTGCGCCCGCCTGATGGGCTTTGAGGCGCCGGGCGAAACGCGTTTCCGCATTCCGGTTTCAGACAGTCAGGCCTATCGCCAGTTTGGCAATTCAGTGGTGGTGCCCGCCTTTGCCGCCGTCGCCAGACTGTTGCAGCCCTGGATAGCGCAGGCGGTTAAGCAGGCGGAGAAGTAGGCCCGGAGGCGTCTATACTTAAGCCACCTCAAGGAGGATGCTATGGCCGATGTTCACACTTCCGCAATTCGCAGTAAAAATATGCGCGCTATCCGTACCCAGGATACCGCCATTGAAATCCGCCTGGCCGAGCTGTTGGCCGAGCGCGGGTTCAGCTATCGCGTGCAGGATAAGACGCTGCCGGGAAAGCCGGACTTCGTACTGGAGAACCCCCAGGCCATTATTTTTGTGCACGGCTGCTTCTGGCATCATCACGACTGCTATCTGTTTAAAGTGCCGGCAACCCGCACCGAATTCTGGATGAATAAAATCAGCGGCAACGTGACGCGCGATAAGCGTTTTATCGATCAGCTGAGCGCCAGCGGCTGGCGGGTGCTGGTGGTTTGGGAATGCGCGCTGCGCGGTAAGCACAAGCTGGCGGACGAGGCGATAAGCGCCAGGCTGGAAGAGTGGCTTTTTGCCGGCGAGGGTAACGCCGAAATCGACTGGCAGGGCATTCACCTGATGCGCGAACGCCCTGCATAGTGCTCTGGCCATTGATGACTGAGGGCATCCACTAATGGATAAAAGCCCCGCATAGCGCCTTAGTCTGGACGAGATACCGATTTAATCACCGGCCTGCCGGGAAAAAGATATTTGCCCAGTGTGACCAGCACCACTGCAAAAAGGATCACCCCCAGCGCCAGCCATTCGCGCGGCGACAGGCTTTCACCGGCGAAGCTAATCCCCAGCAGCACCGCCACCACCGGATTAACGTAGGCGTAGCTGGTGGCGACCGCCGGGCTGACGTTGCGGATCAAAAACATATAGGCGTTGATGGCGATAATCGAACCGAACAGCGTCAGGTAGCCCAGCGCCAGCAGGCCGGACAGGCCCGGCGCGGCAGCCAGCTTTTCGCCACTAAGCTGGCTGCCCGCCAGCAGAACCGCACCCGCCGCCAGCATTTCTATTGCGCCCGCCATCATGCCTGTCGGGAGCGTGATGCGCGATCCCCATACCGAGCCAAACGCCCAGCTGATCGAGCCGATCAGAATGATCAATGCGCCCCAGGGATTACCGCCCAGGTGGCCGCCGCTGTTCAGCAGAATAATGCCGACCAGGCCAACCGCAATGCCCAGCCACTCTATCCAGCGGGTTGCCATGCCGAACAGGCGGCTGAAGCACATTGCAAACAGCGGGACGGTAGCGACCATCACGGCAGCGATACCGGAAGGCACCTGCTGATGCTCGGCAATCGTCACCGCGCCGTTGCCAATGGTCAGCAGCATAATCCCCACCAGCGCGGCGTTACCTGCCGCTCGCCAGCCGGGAAGCCGCTCGCCGCGCAGCAGCAGAAAGACCAGCAGGACGACGCCCGCCAGCACGAAGCGCACGCCAGCCAGCATCATCGGCGGCCAGCTTTCTACCCCAATACGAATAACGAAATAGGTCGATCCCCAGATAAAGTAAAGGGCGAACAAAGCGGCCAGAAGCGGAAGCAGAGCGGGCGCACGACGTAACATAAGGTTTCTCACCGCGGGTTGGGGTCGTTAAGTTACCGTTAAAAAAAGATTTCAACCAGATGAAATAGCGTCTTTTTAACGGCCGGAAAGCGATTCAGTCCACATAATTTGCATCTCTCGTGCATACTTGCTTAGATCACACTCTTTAACATCCTGTAGCAGGACAGACGATGGCCAGTATCAAACTCACAGTCAGACGGCTGTACAAAATCAGCGGCGAGCGCATGGTCAACACGCAGGCTACCGCGCGCATTTTTGTCGGCGAGCAGCTGGTGGCGACGGAGGAGATCGCCGGGATGACCGAAAGCCCGGTCAGCAAATTTGTGCATCACAACCTGGACGCGGGCCAGCCGGTGCGGGTTGAGTGGGATTGCGAAGGCATAGCCGATATGACGGTAGCGGAAGTCAACGTCTGTCCCTGCTGTCAGCATGATGAACATTAAATAAGGAAGGAAATTTTGGCGGGTAGTAGCTTACTGACTTTACTGGATGATATCGCCACGTTGATGGACGATATCTCGATCATGGGCAAGGTGGCGGCAAAGAAGACCGTCGGCGTGCTGGGCGACGATCTGTCGCTGAACGCGCAGCAGGTCAGCGGCGTCAAAGCCAACCGGGAACTGCCTGTGGTCTGGGGCGTGGCGAAAGGCTCTTTTCTTAACAAGCTGATCCTGGTGCCGCTGGCGCTGGCCATCAGCGCGTGGATCCCCTGGGCGATCACGCCGCTGCTGATGCTGGGCGGTGCTTACCTTAGCTATGAAGGCGTGGAAAAGGTGCTGCATAGCCTGCACGGCAAAGAGAAAAACAGCGATGCGGCGCGCGAACAGCGGCTGCGCAATCTCTCGCAGCAGGAAGCCGCTGCCTTCGAGAAGAAAAAGGTCAAAGGCGCAGTGCGCACGGACTTTATTCTGTCGGCAGAAATTGTGGCCATTACGCTGGGTATCGTTTCCGAAGCGCCGCTGCTGAGCCAGGTGATGATCCTGGCGGGTATCGCCATTCTGGTTACCGTCGGCGTGTACGGCATTGTCGCCTGTATCGTGAAAATCGACGATCTGGGCCTGTGGCTGCAACAGAAAACCTCATCGCTGGCCAAAGGTATCGGCAGCGTGCTGCTGACCCTGGCGCCAAAAATGATGAAGGTGCTGACGGTAGTCGGCACAATAGCGATGTTTCTGGTCGGCGGCGGCATCATTGCGCACGGCGTGCCCTTCATCCATCACTTTATTGAGCATCTGGCCGCGGGCCACAGCGGTTTTATCAGCTCGCTTATCAGCAACGGCGCAAATCTGGTGATTGGTTTTATCGTCGGATCGATCGTGCTGTGCGGGGTAAATCTGGCTGGCAAACTGCGGGCATAATCAGTATAAAGACACCCCTTCACCAAACCGGGAGCGAAGATGAAAGACGATATTTTTGAATTTGATATTGATGCCGAGCTGGAACAGGCAGAAGCCAACGCCGAGAAAAAAGCCAGCGAAGTCCCGACTGACCTGAGCGACGAAGCGGACTGCGAAGGCTGCAAAATCTGAGTTCGACCCTTCTTTGAAGCGAGTAATCCTTACTCGCTTTTTTTAATTTTCGCCTTTTTAACTGCTTATTCCTTTTTAACAAAACTTTTACCTACCGTTAACGGCGCGCCGCGCGATTGCCTGCTATACCTGAATTTCCCCCGAAGTTTCCAGCTCAGGAGAAACGGCATGATCATGGTCAGTGAGGCAGTGCAGCTTAAAGAAGGCGGTCCGGCAATGGTGGTTACCGGCTATGCCAGCGGTATGGTGGAGTGTCGCTGGTATGACGGCTACAGCGTGCGGCGCGAAGCGTTTCGGGAAGAGGAGCTTTGTGCGCTGAGCGCGGGGCAAAACCGGCTTGCCAGCTAGCGTTGACCGAACGGGACGAGAAATTTCGTCCTGTTATCATTTACTTCCCGCC
This sequence comes from Erwinia sp. PsM31, assembly GCF_030433775.1. Lineage (NCBI taxonomy): Bacteria > Pseudomonadati > Pseudomonadota > Gammaproteobacteria > Enterobacterales > Erwiniaceae > Erwinia > Erwinia sp. PsM31. Next base: position 34,635 of record NZ_JARUWZ010000003.1, on the reverse strand, counting down.
GCGCCGCTGCTGGCGCAACCTTCCTGCCGCAGCTAAACTGAAAAGCTCTTTCCCGCTGGCAGGAGCGTTGCCGTGTGAAGCTGGCCCATTCCCATCCTGAGGCGGTTATTCATGTCTGTTTTCTGCTGGTCTTTCTTTTCTCCTCGGTACTGACCTGGCGAGAAGGCAGCGTGTTAAAAGCAACCTATGAGCTTAGCCAGCGCGCCAGCCTGAAAGATATTGCCGACGATCTCGATCGCCAGTTTCAGTTCAGCCTTGACCAGCTGTTGTTCTGCCGCAATATGCTGCAACAGGTTATGCGCGCGCCTGCCGAAAACAGCCAGATGCGGCGACAGCTGGACTATTTTTCGCTGCTGCGTAGCCAGCCGGTCTGGCATCTCTACGCCAGCATGACCCACAGCCTGCCGCTATCCGGTATTGCCGACGACGCGGTTGCCGCCTATCCGCTGCTCAGGCGCGACGACGCCAGGCTAAAGCCGGAGCTGGCGGCAACGCTGATGATGAGCCTGATTTTGCAGCTTAACGACGCCAACAGAGATTTTCATTCGCGGCTCTGGTACCTCTCGCGGGCGGGATTCTGGCTCAGCTCCACGCCGTTGCCGCAGGGCGAGGATACGCTGCGCTATCTTACCCGCGTGGTGAACGCGCCCTGGTTTACCGCTATGCGGCCTGAAAGCAATCTGTCCAGGCAGCCGCGCTGGAGCGGCCCGGACGCGACTGCCGCAGGCCGCAGCGCGTTGACGCTCAGTCTGCCTGTCGATCTGGACGGCTACTGGTATGGCGTGCTGGCAATGGATTTTTCGACCGCCAACATTCGCCAACAGCTTCTGCTGTCGCTGCCTGAACGGCCAATGGGCAGCATACTTTTTTATGATATCAACCTGAGGCCGCTGGCCAGCGCCGTAGACGGGCCAGCGACCGCACATTTTACCGCTGAGCAGATCGCCCGGCTGCAACGGGCCATCGCCCACAGCGATCGCGGCGCGCTGCGGCTTGATACGCGCTATATCAGCTGGGTCAAAACCCGTTATGCCCGAGGCGTATTGATTAATGTCGATACGCTGCGGCAGAGTCTGACGGGCAGCACCGGTCAGGTAGCGCTGGCGTTGCTGGGGATGTGGCTGCTGTTTACGCTGGCGCTGCTGCTGTCGCACCAGCTCATTATTCGTCTGGTCAGGCGCCTGCTGGCGATGCAGGAAAAACTCCGCTGGCGCGCCAGCCATGACGGGCTGACGAAGATGCTGAACCGCAGCGCGTTTTTCGAACGGGCTAACGCGCTGGCGTACGAGAGCCAGCTCAGGCAGAGGCCTTTTTCGGTGATCCAGCTGGATCTCGACCGCTTTAAACAGGTAAATGACGGCTATGGTCATGAGGCAGGCGATCGCGTGCTGGCCTATGCCGCCGCCGTGATAGATGACACCATTGACCCGTCGGCGATCGCCGGGCGCGTTGGCGGTGAAGAGTTTTGCATTGCGCTGGCCGTTACTGCCGACCAGGCCGTGGCAATAGCGGAGAAAGTTCGCGTCGCGCTGGCGCAAAAGCAGGTGTTTGCCGGGAATTCAGCATGGCTGAGGGTAACGGCCTCGCTGGGAGTCGCCTCCAGCGAGGCGTCGGGCGACTACCATTTTGAAAGCCTGCGCTCGATTGCCGACCGCAGGCTCTATATAGCCAAAACGTCAGGACGCAATCGCGTCTGCGACCGGGACTAAACGTTGCCCTTGTTATCCTCTTCCACCGCCTGATAGATACGCTGCATAATGTCAGGGAAAGCGGACTGCACGCGGCTCCAGCTTGGAATAAACGGTTTTTCGTTCGGCCGCTCGATAAAGGACTGTCCGGCTTCCAGAATCGACTGAGTAAACATTTCTACCGCCGCCTCTTCCGCGTGCTGATCGAACTTCAGCCCGTTCATCGCCGCTTCATGGCTGTAAATCTCCATCATATCCAGCGCGTTGCGGTAATAGGTCGCTTTCAACACGCGGAACGAGTCGCTGGTCAAATCCACGCCCATTGTCGCCATCTTGCGCAGCAAAGACTGGACGATATCGTTACTCATCCGACGCAGGCCGCCGGTGCCGTCCTCTTCCGACAGCGGCTGGTGTTTGTGATCGTAATTATGCGCGATCTCAACCTGGCAGCTCTGGCGCGTGGTGTAGTTGCGATAGATTTCAGACAGCACGCCGATTTCCAGCCCCCAGTCGCCGGGGATTTTTATATTGTTCAGCACGTGCGTGCGCATTGCGAACTCGCCGGAAAGCGGATAGCGGAAGCTGGTCAGATAGTCCAGGTATTCCGAATGGCCGTACACTTTCTGCAGCGAACGCAGCAGCGGCCCAACCAGCAGGCGGCCAACGCGACCGTTCAGCTTGTTGTCGGCCACGCGGGCGTAAAAACCCTTACAGAACTCATACTGAAAAGACGGGTTCGCCAGCGGATAGAGCAGCCTTGCCAGCATGCCGCGTTCATACGTTACGATATCGCAGTCGTGCAGCGCCACGCAGCTGGTACTTTCCGAAGAGAGCGTATAGCCGGTACAGAACCAGACATTACGACCCTTGCCCGGTTGAGAAGGGGAAAGTCCTTCTTTATCCAGCTCGGCATCAATCGCCTTCAGGCGCGGCCCGTCGTTCCACAAAATACGATGGCGCTGCGGCAGGCGGGAAAAAAAGTCGCGGGCGTAAAGAAACTGCTCGCGATCGGCGCGATCCAGGCCGATAACTATCTCTTCGAGATAGGGCACCTTAGCCAGCTCGTCAACGATATGGCCGAGCGCCGGGCCTTCCAGTTCGGAAAAAAGCGAAGGCAGGATCAGTCCCATCTTGCGCCGCGTGGCGAACTGCACCAGCTCCTGCTCCAGTTCCTCAACTGGACGTGCGGTGAGATTATGAAAGTTGGTGATAACGCCGTTCTGGAAAAAATCACTCATCGCGTGTTCCTTAAGCCGGGCCCGTAGTTGGGCTGCATGGGAAATCTGTTATCAGGTAATATAGTGCGTCAGGCCCTCGCTCCAGCCCTCCGGGCCAAAGCCTGCGCTGTAAAAAACATGTTGCTGACGCTTCAGCGTCACGCCGGTTTTGCTATAGCCTTTGATCACGACGGCATAATCTACTTTCTCCAGCATGGGCGCATCGTTGGGACCGTCGCCCAGACCGATAGTGATCCAGCGGCCGCTGCCGGGAGGCGGGTAGTGCGTCAGCAGCCAGTCAAGCGCCGCGCCCTTACCGCGTCCCTGATTCATGACGTGCCAGAAACGCCCGCCCTGAACCAGCTCCAGCTGTTGCGCCGCCAGCGCCTGTTGGAAAGCGGTAAACTGCTCGCTGGTATCTCGCCAGATCAAACTTTCCGACCCTTCCCGCGTTTTCGCCAGGGCGGCGTCGCGCGGCGTCAGGCCTGTCCAGTCCGCCACCTCTTTTTCCGTCACGTCGGCGAACCCGGTAAATTTAAAGCCATCCTGCTCACGCAATTGCCGCAGCGTCTTGCAGATCGCCGCATAATCTTTTGCGGAAGGCCGATCGGCAGCGACAGGCGTTTGCTGCTGCCATTTCACAATGGCCCCGTTTTCCGCAATAAAAGGCGCGCCGACGATATCCAGCGCCCGCTGCAGAGGCTCAATTTCCGCCGCCGTCTTGCTTGAACAGATCACGATGGGAATATCGGCCGCCTTCAGACGCGCCAGCCAGGCCTCGGCAGCCTCCCAGCTGTAGGTATGATGATCCAGCAGGGAACCATCTAAATCCGTAACTATCATCAGGGGATCATGCAGCGCCGGCATCGTTGTTTCTCCATAGCCTGAGGCAAGTGACTCAAGTATAGCGGTATCCATCGAAGGCGCAGAAAAGGCAGGCAAACAAACGAAGCGGTTCGCCCAGGAATTCTCTTAAAAAACAGCAATAACTCACGTAAGTAACTACTTACAGGCGAGCAGGCGAGGCGACAGGGCTTCAGACAAAAAAGGTGGATAAATTCACAGGAAAAAAATAATGTGCTATGAAGTTAAGAAAATTCTTAATAGGGCCAATCGGTAGGCTACGCGGGTCAGAGATTTTTCTCTGTAGCGAATTTTAATTTTTTCCCGGCCGCTGGCCGGGTTTTTTTTTGCGCATAACCGACGCAATGCCTGAAAAAAAGGCAAAAAAAAGCCCGCGCTGCGCGGGCAAAAATCCTTGTTACTTTTTAGGTTGACTGCGCCTTTGGGGTTGGTGCAGTGGGAACAGTGTATGCCGGGCCGTTGTCAGAAGTCTCACCGTAAAACGTTAAAAAAGTGAAAAATATACGTTCATTACGTTGTTTTACATGCGGCGGCAGGCGCAACGGCAGATTCGGGCTATACTGAACAAACGATTACAAAACAAGCTGTTATCCGCGCTATGGAGGCGACATGGATCTTTTACGTATTATTATTGCTATTCTTCTGCCCCCGCTGGGTGTTTTTATGCAGGTCGGTTTTGGCGGCGCCTTCTGGCTGAATATCCTGCTGACGCTCTGCGGCTACATTCCGGGTATTGTGCACGCCGTTTGGGTCATTGCCCGTCGTTAAGCGCGCCGGTTTCCGGGTAAGATGCGCTATCTTATTTGTAGCGCACCTACCAGGAGAAAAAAATGAAGGTAAACGATCGGGTCACGGTAAAGACCGACGGCGGGCCGCGCCGCGCCGGCACGGTACTGGCGGTAGAGGACTTTAGCGAAGGCACCATGTATCTGGTCTCGCTGGAGGATTATCCGCAGGGGATCTGGTTTTTTAACGAGCTGGGGCAGCGGGACGGCATTTTTGTAGAACCGCATACCGAATAGCCGCGCAGGATGAAAAAGGGCGAAGCAATTCGCCCTTTTTTACGCCCGTTCTAAAATTTTTCCCAGTTATCGCCGTCCGCCAGCGCCGGACGCAACGGCGCCGCTTTGGTTTTCAGCACTGGCGCAGTCGGCTGTGGCGTGCCGCTAAGATTAAAGGCCGCTACGGCCTGCGTCAGACGTGAGGCCTGCTCTTCCAGCGATGAGGCGGCGGCGGAGGCCTGTTCCACCAGCGAGGCGTTCTGCTGGGTAACGTTATCCATTTCCGATACGGCCTGGCTCACCTGCTGGATGCCCCGGCTTTGTTCATCAGAGGCAGAAGCAATCTCGGCCATAATCTCCGTAACGCTGTGTACGGCCTGAACGATATCCGTCATTCTCTCGCCTGCATGGCTGACCTGAGTCGATCCCCGCTCGATCAGGCTGACCGATTCGGCAATTAACCCTTCAATTTCCTTCGCCGCGCCCGCACTGCGCTGCGCCAGATTCCGCACCTCGCTGGCCACCACGGCGAAACCGCGACCCTGTTCGCCCGCCCGCGCCGCTTCAACGGCGGCATTCAGCGCCAGAATATTGGTCTGGAATGCGATGCTGTTGATAACCGTGGTAATTTCAGCAATTTTCTTTGAGCTGGCGGAAATATTATTCATGGTGCCGATCACGCCGGAAACGATATCCCCGCCCTGGCGGGCTTTCCCGGAGGCGTCGCCCGCCAGCTGGCTGGCATGGTGCGCATTTTCCGCATTCTGCTTCACGGTTGCGGTCAGCTGTTCCATGCTGGCCGCCGTTTCTTCCAGCGCCGCCGCCTGCTGCTCGGTACGGGAGGAAAGATCGGTATTGCCCGCCGAAATTTCGGTCGAGCCCTGATAGATAGCTACCGCACCTTCACGCACCGTGCCGACCGTTTTCACCAGCGCCTGCTGCATCGTTTGCAGATTGCTGCCCAACGCGCCGATTTCACTGCGGCCCCAGGCCTGCGGCGGCGCGGTCAGATCGCCATGCGAAATACGCTCAATTCGCTGCACCGCCTGGCGTAGCGGGGCAATGATCACGCGACGCAGGAAGATAAAGGTAGCCAGCGTCAGCAGCAGCGCGGCGGCGAAAGCGCCGGCCATCATAATAAAGCCCATGCGGGTTTGCGCCTCTGCGCCCGCGTTAATGGCGGTGGCGCGCTGGGTACGAATGGCGATGGCTTTCAGCAGTACGGCGTTATAGTCATTATCCAGGCCGCGCGTGAAATCTGTTTCTCGCGTTATCACATTTTCAAAGCTGCCGTCTTTGGCGCTTTTTACCATTGGCAGCAGGCCCTCGCTGACATAGGCCGTAAAGCGGACGGTCAATTCGCCATCCAGCGCTTCGTCCGCCGGGGTTTTAATGCGCCGTTGCGTGTAGGCTTTAAAATTCTCGCCAGCCAGCTGAATACGCTTTTCCGCCTGTTTAAGATTCTCGTTAAACAGATCCATATCGCCAATGCGCACCGCCGCGCCCGCGTGAATAATATTCAGCCGGGCCGTACGCAGGTGATTGGAGCTGTTAGAGATAGCCATACGTACCTGGATCTCTTCGGTAACGTCCTTGAGCGACTGGTTACTCTGGATCAGATAATAGCTCGCCAGGCCGATGCACAGGGCGAACAGAAACAGGATGGCACCGAGAATAGTGGTGAACAGGGGAACGAGGCGCAGATGCTGCCAGAAACTTAAGTGAGAAGAACCTTCGGGTTGGGGGAGTGGTGTCATGTCCTTGTGCTCTCTGTCTGGGTAAACGAAGCGACAGGCTTCGCTTTGTTTACAACACATCGGCAGAGAAAGGCGAAAGGTTAACGGAAAAGTGTGATCCTGTTAACATTAGTGGATAAAATAAAGCCGGCATAAGCCGGCTTCTTTAACGCTTAGCGTACGTTGACGTAGATACCGCTGGTGACGTTATCAGTCAGGCGCACCACATGATAGATGACCTGTTTATTATGAGTCTTAATCTTGCGTTTAATATTGCCTTTATGCGAAGAAACCGTTTTGGCTTTAATTTGCATTTTGTCCGAGATCTGAATGGTATCGTGACCGGACATCCACATTTTAAGCATGTTCGACTCAGTTTGGCTTAGCGTCAATGGATGAACATCGAAGCCAGCGGAATAGCGAGGCGACACGTTGAGTTTCTTCTGGAAATAGGACAGAAGTAAGTTATCGAGTGTAGCAGGCTTAATCGATTTTGACGTAATAATCAGGTTCTTACGAACGTAGAGGTATTCCTCAAAATGGATGTTAGAGATAGCCATAAAGATGAAAAACAGCGTGTCAGGATGCTGCGTAATAATGTCTCTTATACGCTGGCTGGCATCTGCTTCATAAATAAAACAATCTTCGTTAATAAATACAACGCCCGGTTGGAGCTGCTGGCATTTAATTTGAAGCTGATCGATGTCGGTAACGGAAGTTATGTTTTTCTTTTTAACTCCCTTGACGGACATATAATCAGTAAGACCTAAGCGTGTGTAGCTGCATGAATCCATTATAATTGTTGGCATAACTGCGACCCTCACCAAATTGTTATTCGTTTAAACTAACGATGAATTACGCGTTGTGTAAGTTACGAGAGTAATATGTTCTGTTTTCAATTTTATTATTTGTACTCAGCATTAAGTCTGTTAGCGGACGCTGAACAAACCTGTCCATGCTCGATGTAACCGTTTAGTTTAGGCAAACCACCCACTACCAACGCGGTAAAACATCCGTAGACAGATGGAGGATCTGACAGAAGTTTGCCGCACTGCTTTGTGAACTTCGCCACTATCGCGCAGAACGCAGAGAAATCTGATAGGACGAATCCTAAAAAACATTCATCACGCGAATGTGTGCCGCTGTATAGGGCACTAAACCTGCTGTGAAATACGATTTGCTACAAGAATAACGGCAAAAAATAAAATTTCCAGTAAAAACAGACGTTTTTATTCACTCCGATGCTTAACATTTAAGCAACATTGCATCCGTTTCGTTAAACAAAATACGCTAACTGGCATTTAATAAGAATAATTTTCATTGGGTGAAGCGATTAATCAGATTTTCCTTAAGAATTTTCTGGTATCGGCGGTTTGAAAAATGTGCAAAAACATTCTACACGCTTAACAATGCCCCCAGGGCCTCTCTTGAGGTGGTTCTGAATACTTAAGTTTATTTGGCAGGAAGTTCGCTAAGGATCTGTGAGAGTAAATCAAATACTTCGCTGAATAAATGCTCACAAAACGGGGCCAGGAGCGGCATCATCAGGCTCAGGAAGATAAGACCGATTGATAAGGTGATAGGAAAGCCGATGGCAAAAACCGACAGCTGAGGTGAAACACGGTTTAACAAACCCAGTGCCAGGTTAATGATGAGCAGCAGCGTTATCAGGGGTAACGCTAATCGCATTCCATTAAGGAAAATCAGACTGGCTGCTTTCGTTAACGCCAGAAACGCGTTGCCGTTAATCAGCTCTCCGCCAACAGGCAGCGTATGAAAGCTGTCGGCGACCATAGAAATTAACCACAGGTGACCGTTAAAAGATAAAAACAGCAGCATGGCCAGCATATCCATAAAGCGGGCCAGCACCGGCATATTCAGTCGGCTTGAAGGATCGAAAAAGGTGGCAAAAGAGATACCCATCTGCAAACCAATGACTTCACCTGCGGTTCTGACTGCCGCAAAGGCAAATTGCATCGTAAAACCGATAGCCACGCCAATCAGAATCTGCTGAATCAGCAGCCAGAAGCCGCCAATTGAGAATAAGGTCACATTAACCGGCGGCAGCGTGGGGATCAAAACCCAGGTAATCATCAGGCCTAAGCCAAGCTTAACCTTTTTGCTAATCGATTTTTCACTGAGGATCGGGGCGGTCATGATTAACGCCAGCACGCGGGCGAGGGGCCAAAAAAGTTGCCCCATCCATAACATCAGCTGGCTGCTGTCGAAGTTAATCATTTAACCGATCATATTAGGCAGGTTGGTAAACAGGGTGCGCATATAGTCCAGCACCAGGCTCAGCATCCACGGGCCAGCCACGACGATGGTCGCAACGACGGCGAGGATTTTTGGAATAAAAGAGAGCGTTTGTTCGTTGATTTGCGTCGCCGCCTGCAGCAGGCTAATCAGCAGACCGCTGACCAGCGCCGCCAGCAGCAGAGGTGCGGCCAGGATCAGCCCAACGTGCAGCGCATCATGACCAATTGACATAACCGATTCTGGTGTCATCACGACTCCGGGAAAATTGAGGGCCTATATCGTCGCGACAGGCAGCGCCGCGATTTTTGCCGGGCGACGTCGTCGCCCGATTATTATGAATAGAAGCTTTGCGCCAGCGAGCTAATCAGCAGCTGCCAGCCGTCTACCAGCACGAACAGCATCAGCTTAAAGGGCAGCGCGATGGTCGCGGGCGGCACCATCATCATCCCCAGCGCCATCAGCACGCTGGCGACGACAAGGTCGATAATCAGAAACGGGATAAACACGGTAAAGCCAATCTGGAACGCCGTTTTCAGCTCGCTGGTCACGTAGGCCGGCAGCAGAATGCGCATCGGCACCGCTTCCGGGCCTTGCAAAGGCGGGGAGTTGGCCAGGCGAGCAAACAGGGCCAGATCCGCTTCGCGAGTCTGCCGCAGCATAAATTCACGCAGCGGCTGCGCGCCTTTATCCAGCGCGTCCTGCATACTGATCTTGTCTTCGCTGAACGGCAGATAGGCGTTCTGATAAATCTTGTCCAATACCGGACTCATAATAAAGAAGGTCAGAAACAGCGCCAGGCCGAGCAGCACCTGGTTTGGCGGCGCGGACGGCGTGCCCAGCGCGTTACGCAGCAGGCCGAAAACAATGATGATGCGCGTAAAGCTGGTCATCATCAGCAAAATAGCGGGCAGGAAAGTCAGCGAGGTGATAAACACCAGCGTCTGCACCGGCAGCGACCAGCTCTGACCGCCGTTAGCCGTCGGACGGCTGACCAGGCCCGGCAACTGGGCGTGAACTTCAGGCGCCAGCAGCAGCAGCAGCGCTAAGAAAGGAAGAATGCGTTTCATTTTGGTTTTCCGGCGCGTTTAATAAGCTCTAACACCTGACGGAAATCGCCAGCGGGCTGCGGCTCTTCCGGATTTTCCTGCACCGGTGAGGGCGGCAGGGTATGCAGATGGGTGATCTGCTGTGCGGTCACGCCCAGCACCAGCCGGGCATCCTGCACGTCAACGATAACCACGCGCTCGCGCTGCCCAACCTGGCAGCTGGCGCTGATCGAGATATCCCGCTGGCCGCGCTTGCCCGTTTTGGGCGCGAAGCCAAATCGTTTCGCCAGCCAGGCGCAGGCCAGAATCAACAGAATAATCACGGCCAACACGCTGCTGACCTGCGTCAACACTGAACCGGTGGAAGCGGCCGGCTGGCCTGGCGGCTGTTGCGTTTGTCCGACGTTGACCGGCGAATGCGCCGCCGGTTGCTGCTGGCCCGTGCTCATTGGCGCTTGCTCCTGCTGCGTTTGGCTGGCGGTCGTCATTAACGGCTCAGTCGACGCATACGTTCAGATGGCGTAATGATGTCGGTGATGCGCACGCCGTATTTATCGGCAACCACCACGACTTCGCCCTGGGCAATCAGATAACCGTTGATCAGAATATCCAGCGGCTCGCCGGCCAGGCCTTCCAGCGCCACCACGGAACCCTGCGTCAGACGCAGCAGCTCTTTAATGGTCATCTTGGTGCGGCCCAGTTCCACGGTCAGCTTGACCGGGATATCCATAATCAGGTCGATATCCTGGAGCGAACCGGCGATATCATTACTTTCCAGAGATTTAAACACCCCTTCGGACGCGGTGCTGGTTGAGTTTGACTGCTCGTTCAGCGCGTCAGCCCAAAGGTCGTCCGCAGAGAGGTCGTCAACGGACGGCTTATTGGTGTCACTCATGGGGCTGTTCCTCATTCATCGAGTTCAAAATCGGGTTAATCAGATGTTCCACACGCAGCGCGTACTGCCCGTTCAGGGTGCCGTACTGGCTGGTTAAGACCGGCACGCCATCGACATGAGCGATAATGCGATCCGGTTTTTCTATCGGTAATACATCGCCGGGCTTCAGGGCCAGCAGGCGTGAAATCCGCATCGAGACGTCGGCAAAGTTCGCAATCAGCTCCAGTTCGGAGTGCTGAACCTGCTTCACCAGCGTCTCGCGCCAGTTGTGATCTTCCTGACGCGAGTTCTCCAGCGGCGGGTTGACCAGGGTTTCACGCAGCGGTTCAATCATGCTGAACGGAATGCAGATATTGAACTCGCCAATCAGGTTGCCAATCTCCACCTGGAACGGCGTGGTAATCACGATATCGTTAGGTGAAGTAGTAATATTAGTAAACTTTACCTGCATTTCGGAGCGAACATACTCCACGTCCAGCGGATAAATCGGTTTCCACGCTTCGCTGTAGCCTTCCAGCGCCAGTTTTAGCATCTTGCGAATGACGCGCTGTTCGGTTGCCGTAAACTCGCGTCCTTCTACTTTAGTAGGGAAGCGACCGTCTCCGCCAAACAAGTTATCCACGGCGATAAACACCAGGCTTGGCGAAAACACCACCAGCGCCGTACCGCGCAGCGGCTTCAGGTGGATCAGGTTCAGGTTCGTCGGTACCGGCAGGTTGCGAGCAAATTCATGATACGGCTGAATTTTAATCGCGCCTACCGTGATATCCGGGCTACGACGCAGCAGGTTAAACAGCGCCATCCTGTATGAACGCGCAAAGCGTTCGTTAATGATCTCCAGCGCCTGCAGACGTTCGCGAACCATGCGACGCTGGGTATTGGGATCGTAAGGACGAATATCACTGTCGCCCGCGCTGCTGACGTTTTCTTCCGCCGCGCTGTCGCTGTCGCCGTTAAGCAGCGCGTCAATTTCCGCTTGTGAGAGAATGCTGTCGGCCATTTTGCCCTACCTCAGGATAAAGGCGGTGAACAGAACGTCCGTCACCTTTTGCGGAGGTTGTCCCGGCACCAGCGGCGGCGCAAGCGTGGCTTTAATCTGTTTGACCAGCTCTTGCTTGCCCTGTTCGTTGCCCAGCGACGCGGCGTTCTGGTTAGAGAGCAGCAGCAGCAGGCGGCTGCGAACTTCCGGCAGATAATCATTTACGCGCTGCAGCGTTTCCTGATCGGGCAGACGCAGCGTGAAGCCAACGTAAAGCACGCGATCGGGATCGTTATCCGGGTTGATCAGGTTAACGGTAAACGTATCCAGCGCCAGGAATACCGGTGCAGGCGGCGGCGCAGGCTTTTCAGCTTTTGCCGTGTCGGCAGACCCGTGCATTTTATGCCAGACCAGATAGCCTCCTGCGCCACAAGCGGCCAGAACCACCAGCGCTATCAGGATAATCAAGAGTTTACGTTTGCCGCTTTTGGCTTTCTTCTCAGTCATACGGGCGATAATTCCTGTGAGTATGTTCAAGAGCCGGGAGTGCCTGCTCTCTGACGACGTTATGGGCAGATTATCCCGCATCGCTCGCTAAACAATAGGGCGAAAAGACGCGGGTTTTACCGTTAGCTTTGGCGTTTGTGATCGTCAGGCGAAGATATCAACGGCATTACTGCCCGAAGCGCGCGCCTGGAGGGAGGCAGGAACGGCGATAGGGGTGATCTCGCTGTCGGCGTCGGCAGCAAGACTAAAGGTGTTGCCACGGCTGTTATTACGCTGCTCCTGCTGGCCGCTAAAGCTCTGGCTCTGCGCCTGGGCGTCGCTGCTGACGTTGGTCTGCCCAAGGTTGATGCCGCTCTGCGCCAGCGCTTCCTTCAGCTGCGGCATGGCGGCCTCCAGCGCGGCGCGCACCTGGCTGTGGTTCGACACCATGCTCAGCTGCGCCTGATCGCTGTCCAGCTTCAGGCTAATCTGGATGCTGCCCAGATCCAGCGGATGCAGATGCAGCTCGGCGGTCTGCTGACCGTTGCGGCTGAACATCACAATCTGCTGGCCCAGCGCCTGCTGCCATTCCGGGCTGCCCAGCTGAGAGCTCAGCTGCGGCGTAGCCGGTGCGCTAACCAGCGAGGTTGTAGCTGGCGTCACGGCGACGGAAGCAGCGCTGATAACACCAGGTGTAATCGTTGTCTGGCTGGCGGCACTGTCTTTATCGCTGTCTTTAGTCACCTGGCCCAGCACCTGCTGGAAGGCGCTGTTCAGCGTAGCGATATCGCCTTTCTGCGTGCCGGCCGTTGCGCTCAGGGTGTTAGTGCTGCTCAGCGGCATGCTGCTGTCGCTGTCTTTTGCGGTTTCATCGCCGTCGACGGCTGTCGTCTTAGCTCCGCCCGCGCTGGCTAACAGCGAGGCAAGGGTAGCGTTAGCGTTGCTGCCTTTGATATTGCCTTCGGTCAGGCTATCGCCGCCTTTGGCAAGGGCTGCGGTCGGCTGCTGCTGCGCCTGCGGCAGCATGGCGAACAGCGCCTGAAGCGCCTGCATATCGCTGCTGCTCAGGGGCTGGGCGGCGGCGGTTTCGCTGTCGTCCTGGGTTTTAGTCAGCGCGATCGCGTTGTCTTCCGACGGCGTTTTCGCGGACTGTAGCAGCGAGTTCAGCGTTTCCGGTTTATCCAGCGCGGCCAGCAGCGCGTTCAGTTTCGCCTTCGGCGAGGCGGCATTTTTATCGTCGGCAGCGGCAACGGCCGCCGTCGCCGAGGCGGGCAGGGCTGTTTGCCCCTGCTGCGCCAGCGTCAGCAGCTTATTGCCAAGCAGTGACAGAAAGCCCGCGTTGCCGGTTTGCGCGCCGTCGGCCGTAGCCGCACCGCCAATATCCGTGCCGATATCGGTAGCATCCGCCGCCGCGCCGTTAGTGGAAGCGGTCGCGGTTTTCGCCGCCGTGTTAACCAGTGGCAAAGTCATCATTCGCCTTTCCTCAATGATGCCCGTTGGGCAAATTCATCCATCCGTTTCTGATCGAGACGGTTTTCCTGTAATAGTGCGGTTGCTGCCGCGCGAGCCTGTAGGGTTTCATAAGCATGAAGCCGCTGCTGCTTGTCGCGCCACAGGCGCAATGCGTTTTCTACCCGGCCGTTCCAGTTCGCCAGCTGCTGGCGATGCTGTTCGATCGCTTTTTCCAGCGTCTCGATAAACTGGTGGTAGTTGTACCAGCGGGTGCTGTTAATCCCTTCCGCCATGGTGGTATTCAGCGTTTTGCGATATTCGTCCTGATAGTTCAGCAGCATATGTAGCTGCTCATCAGCCTGTTTCTGACCGCGACGAACGTCGCCCAGCTGGATGGCGGCCTTTTCCAGATCTTTCTGCGCCAGGCCGCACAAGGTTTCAATTGGCGATGCGTGTTTTGCCATCAGTCAGCCCTTAACCAAAAATTGCCTGCAGATGCAGACAGGCGTCGTCAAACGTACTGCGCTCAAACATGCCCTGCTGTAAGAAGGTTTCCAGCTCCGGATAGAGCTTGATCGCTTTATCCAGCGTCGGATCGCTGCCGGCGGCATAGGCGCCCACGCTTACCAGATCGCGGTTGCGCTGATAGCTGGAAAGCAGCTGTTTGAACTGGCGAACCCGCGCATAGTGCGTATCGTCGATCAGATGCGACATCACGCGGCTGATCGACGCTTCAATATCAATGGCCGGATAGTGGCCCGACTCCGCCAGGCGACGCGACAGCACGATGTGACCGTCAAGAATGGCGCGCGCGGAGTCCGCAATGGGATCCTGCTGGTCATCGCCTTCGGTCAGCACCGTATAAAAAGCGGTGATGGAGCCGCCGCCGTCAATGCCGTTACCGGCACGTTCCACCAGCGCGGGCAGCTTGGCGAAAACGGAAGGCGGATAGCCTTTGGTGGCAGGCGGCTCACCGATAGCCAGGGCGATTTCACGCTGGGCCATGGCGTAACGAGTCAGGGAATCCATAATCAACAGCACGTGCTGGCCGCGATCGCGAAAATCTTCCGCGATGCGCGTGGCGTAGGCCGCGCCCTGCATACGCAGCAGCGGAGAAACATCCGCTGGCGCCGCGATGACTACAGAGCGCGCGCGGCCCTCGGCGCCCAGAATATTTTCAATAAAGTCTTTTACTTCACGGCCACGCTCGCCAATCAGCCCAACCACAATTACGTCGGCTTTGGTGTAGCGCGCCATCATGCCCAGCAGCACGCTTTTACCCACGCCGGACCCGGCGAACAGGCCCATACGCTGGCCGCGACCCACGGTCAGCAGGGCGTTAATGGCCCGCACGCCGGTGTCCAGCACGTCGGTAATCGGCGTACGCTGCAGCGGGTTAAACGGCGGCGTAATCAAGGGCGCGCGATAGCCGGTTTCCGGCGAAGGCAGCCCGTCCAGCGGCCGACCGCTGCCGTCGAGTACGCGCCCCAGCAGCTCCGGGCCAAGCATCAGCTGTTTGCCGCTGTGCTGGCTGTCGCCGGCCACGCGGGCATACACGCGCGCGCCAGGCAAAATGCCTTCTACTTCTTCCAGCGGCATCAAAAACAGCCTCTGGCCGTTAAAACCGACGACTTCGCTCTCGACTTCGCTGACGCCGTTGCCGTCCATGCGCTCGATCACGCAGGTCGCGCCCAGCGGCAGCTGCAGGCCGGTCGCTTCCAGCACCAGGCCGGTGGCGCGGGTCAGGCGACCATAGCGGCGAACGTCCGGCACATTGGCCAGACGCTGTTCGAAAGAGTCAAGCGCGCCAAGCCAGCGCGACAGGCGAGAGGTGGTCATTACAGTTCTCCCGGCGCGGCAAGGCGGCAGAGTTCGTGCCAGCGGGTAGCGATGCTGGCGTCAAGGTCGCCATCTTCGGCGCTGACTTTACAGCCGCCGGGATGGATAGTGCTGTCCGCCATCAGGCGCCAGCCGTGCAGGCTGAGCGTGGCGCCCAGCGACTGCTCAATACGCTGTAAATCATCCGGATGCACGCGCAGCGTGGGTTTACCGCTGAACATCGGCTCCTGCTGGATCATGCCCTGGATTTGACGAAGCAGGGCGGTGCCGTCGACGTGCGGCGCCTGGCCAATCACCTGGCGAGCGGCCTCCAGCGCCAGCTGCATCAGACGGGCGGCGATCACGCTGTCCAACGCTTCCAGCGTGTGGGAAAACTCAGAGACCAGCTGCTGCATACGGGCCTGAAGCGGCGCCTGCTGCTGCTGCGCCTCGGCCAGCCCCTGCTGAAAGCCGGCTTCATAGCCTGCTTTCTGTCCTTCACTGAACCCCTGCTGATGCCCTTCGGCATAGCCCTGGCCCTGCGCTTCGCTGCGCGCCTGGTTTTGCATCTGCTCCAGCTCAGACTGCTGCTGGCTGAACGGATCGTCTGTCAGATCCGCCAGCGGCGCTTCCGGCTCGTCGAACGAGGCCATCAGCGGCTTATTCGGCTGCCCAAGATCGTTGGGCTGCCAGCGCTGCCAGGGAAGTGAAGATTTATCAGACATACTGTTCCTCGCCGCCGCCAATCACCATCTCGCCGCTTTCCGCCAGACGACGAACGATAAGCAGGATGGCTTTCTGTTCGCTTTCCACTGCCGACATACGCATCGGGCCACGGTTCGCCAGGTCGTCGCGCAGAATATCTGCCGCACGCTGCGACATGTTGCGCAGGAACTTCTCGCGCAGCGGCTGTTCGGAGCCTTTCAGCGCCACCAGCAGCGATTCCGATTCCACTTCCTGCAACAGACGCTGGATGCTGCGGTCGTCGACCTCCACCAGGTTTTCGAACAGGAACATTTCGTCGATAATTTTCTGCGCCAGTTCGCCGTCGAAGTCGCGTACCGCTTCGATAACCGCTTCTTCCTGCTGCGTCTTCATCAGGTTGATGATTTCCGCTGCGGTTCTCACGCCGCCCATCTTCGCACGCTTGAGGTTCTGACCATCGAGCAGGCCGTTCAGTACCTCGGTCAGCTCGGCCAGCGCCGCTGGCTGCACGCCGCCGAAGGTGGCGATACGCAGCATCACGTCGTGACGCAGACGCTCGTCGAACTGGGCCAGGATATCGGCCGCCTGCGAACGCTTCAGGTGTACCATAATGGTAGCAATGATCTGCGGATGCTCGTCGCGGATCAGGTCTGCCGCCGCCTGTGGCTCCATAAAGTTGAGCGTTTCCATGCCCGTAGTGGTTTCGCGGGTTTCCAGAATATCTTCCAGCAGGCTGGCTGCGCGCTCTTCGCCCAGCGCTTTAGTCAGTACGGAGCGCAGGTAGTCGTTAGAGTTAACGCTCAGCGCCGCAAACTGTTCGGCATCGTTTTCAAACTCATGCAGTACTTCGGTCAGCTGCTTGTGAGAAACCTGACGCATGTTAGAGATCGCGGCGCTCAGGTGCTGCACCTCGCGGGCGCCAAGGTGTTTGAACACCTCGGCCGCGCGGTCTTCGCCAATCGTCATCATCAGAATGGCGCTTTTTTCGGTACCGGTGAGACTCATAGTTCGTCCTTCATCCACTGGCGAATGACCAGAGCCACCACGCGTGGGTCGTTTTCCGACATCTCACGAATACGCTGGCTCATTACCTCAGCACTCATGCGGTGCTGAGACTTACGTTCTTGATCAAGCTCGTCTTTCGACAGCTTCACGGAGACGGCATCGTCATCGCTGCCCGCTCTTGCCTGGGTCGCGGCATCCACCATCGCTTTCTCCTGAAGCGCTTTACGCTGCAGCTGTGGACGAACCAGCTTGCGGTAAAGGATCCAGGCCACAATCAGTACCAGCAACCAGCGTCCGGCTTCCATTATCTGGTCGATAAAGGACTGCTGCTGCCAGAATGGCAGGTCGCCACCGATTTCCTGCGTATCGTTGAACTGGGAGTTCACCACGTTCAGCGTATCGCCGCGCTGCTCTGAATAGCCCATCGCTTCACGCGTCAGGTTGTCAATCTGCTTCAGCTGCGCATCGGTCAGCGCTATCGGCTTGCCGGCCGCGTCGGTTTTGTAGTTCACCACTACGGCTACAGAAAGACGCTGTACTTCACCTACATTCATCTTGGTATGCAGGATGGTGCGGTCTACTTCGTAGTTCGTGGTGTCATCATTACGGCTACTTAACGGCCCGGTTTTTGTCGTGCTGCTGTTCTGGTTTGCCGTGGCGTTGTTCGCCGTGGTGCTGTTTGCACCGTTTGCACCGTTCGCACCGTTCGCACCGTTTGCGCCATTAGCTGGCGTCGTCACCGGCGCGCTGTTGGCAGGCGCAGGCTGGTTAGAGAGTGCGCCGGGCACGCCGCCGGACTGACCGCCGGACTGCTCGCTGTTGCTGCTCTGCCGTGAGCGGATCGCCTGTTTAGAAGGATCGGTGTTGGGCTGATACTTCTCGTCGGTCTGCTCACGAGCATTAAAATCAATCTGCGCCGTTACCTGAGCGTGTACGTTGCCGTTACCCAAAATCGGGTTCAGGATCGCTTCGATACGCTGCTGGTAGCGGGTTTCCACATCGCTGGCGTATTTCAGCTGCGCGTCATTCAGATCGCGGTCGGCATTATCGGACTGCGTCAGCAGATGACCGGCCTGGTCGACCACGGTCACGTTGCCCGGCGGCAGGCCGGCAACGCTGCTGGATACCATATGCACGATGGCGCTGATTTGACCCTGGTCCAGCGCACGGCCGGGCTGCAGCGTCAGGGTAACCGATGCGGTTGGCGCTTTCTGTTCACGCACAAACAGCGACGGTTTTGGCATGGCAAGATGTACGCGTACGTTCTTGACCGGGCCTAACGTTTCGATAGTACGGGACAGTTCGCCTTCCAGCGCGCGCTGGTAGTTAACCTGCTCGCTAAACTGGCTGATGCCGAACTTTTCCTGATCCAGCAGTTCGAAGCCGACCGCACCGCCTTTCGGCAGGCCCTGTTGGGCCAGGCGCAGACGCAGCTCGTGCACTTTCTCAGCGGGCACCATCAGCGCGCCGCCCTTATCATCGAACTGATAAGGAATGTTCATCTGGGTCAGCTGAGTGACGATGGCGCCGCCATCTTCATCGCTGAGGTTGTTGTAAAGCACACGGTACTCAGGCTGTTTGGCCCACAGCACCATGGCGATTACAATGGCAACGGCAGCCGCCGCAGCGATGATAATCGGGATGCGAGGATTTGCCTTTAAACGAGCAAAAAGGTCGTTCAAACCTTTCTTCTCTGGTTGATCCTGCGTGACAGTTGCATTCATGACTCTTTCCCGCCTGACAGTTGACCGGACTGTTTCGTGTAGTGTCGTAACAAATCTGACTCCCTGATGTGCTGGCTAAACAAATTAATCCACCTCTTATGGGGTGCCATTATTTTCTGAAATGAAAAATTCGATGGCTGGATAAGCTATGACTTTTGCTCTTATTTACGGGCTTTGTCTTATTGACATTGTGGTAAGTTTTCACACAGCAAAAATCTTCTCCCTTTTCTAACCGAGGTAAGTCATGGCAATTCAGGGTATTGAGAGCGTAATGCAGCAGCTGCAGACCGCAGCGATTCAGGCAAGCGGTAAGCAGACCGATGCGGCCAGCCACGCAGATTTCGCAGACGCGATGAAAGTTGCGCTGAACAAAATCAGCGATACGCAAACTGAAGCACGTACGCAGGCGCAGGATTTTGAGTTGGGTAAACCCGGCGTGAACCTGAATGACGTTATGATCGATATGCAGAAGGCATCGCTTTCTATGCAGATGGGCATTCAGGTGCGCAACAAGCTGGTCAATGCCTACTCCGAAGTGATGAATATGCAGGTATAGTCCGCCAGCCTTCTGGTTTAAAACCGCTTATTACCGCCGTATTTTGCGCCAGGGCCATACGCAGGCCTGGGCGCCAACGTTTCTGGGGTAGGGCCATCGCGCCATTGCGCATCTGGCTGGCTTACGGATGCCAGCAGCAGCTTTGCCGGGCGAATGCCGTGGCCTGCCGGCTTAAGGGCTGAAGTAGTGAATAAAAGCAGGTAAAAGCTGCACCAGAAAAATGGCACTTACCACCCATAAAATAATGCTTTGTTTCGCTTCGCTGACGTCTGCCCGTGTGGCATAGCTGGCCTTGATGACCGCCACGTCTGTCCGGACGATGTACATATCTTCTTCCAGTTTTTTGATTCGGTTAAGCATCCTTTCTTCTCCGCTGATCTGGCCGTCATGAGGCTGGTTTAACGCCGGGAACGGCAAGCTGACTGTTTTCTTTACTTGCCTTCGCATAAGTTACGCTCCCTTGCCATACTGCTTTTGGCATCCGTTGTAACGGTCTGTCCTGACTTTTCTCTGACTTCGTTTTGTATCCTAAGCCTGTTGCCGAAAGGCTGTCACCGACAACTTCTTTCAGATCTGACGTTTATTCCAAAAAATAAAATCTCTTACAGCCGACTTGCAGAAGAATGCATAACCCTTCGCAAAACGGGAGCAAAAAATCGTTATAGCGGCGTCAGATAGCGCTTACCAGAAGGGCAGAACAGGACATTTATGCAGCATGTTGGCAAAGCGTTTAGCGGCGTCGGGCAAAAATAGGGACTTCATCAAATCATTAAGGCAGGCTTTTAATGGAAACGTTGATTGGCTCAGCTCTGATTTTTTTTACCCTGCTTCTGGTTACGTACGGTAGCCGGAAACGGGTCGCAAAAAACACCACGGTAAAATCCCCCGCAAAGAATTGATAAACAAGATTTGACTGTTTCTGAGTGTGAAAGGCGTAAGGCTTGACAAGGGGGTGGTACGACTACGCTATCCGGATTATGTCTACCGGAGTAAATGCCTCTTGAGTTTAGTCTTAATGTCGGCAAAAGGCCTTAAAGGCCGTGAATATATCAAGGATCCGCAGGATCCGGGCTGCTATGACGGCAGCCCGCTTCAGAGCCGCTGTCGAGCGACTGACACCGTTACGGCACGCTACCAGGGTGACAGGACGTTAATGGATAAAAATGCTGTGACAGCGCTGTGATGGCGTTTTAGCAGGCGTATCCATATCAGAAGCGGCTTTAAGAACTTCACCAACGTCAACGAAGCAGTTTGACGGAATAAATAATCGCATTTATTGATGTGGAACGGGTGTTAGATTCGACAGAGACGGCAGGGAGTGTTAGGCTGGAGCTTCAATTTCGTAAAACTAAGGCTACTTATTCCTCCTATCAAATTCAGATGTCCGACATGCCACGGATGTCAGTACCGCTTCTCGCTCCACAGTATCACGCCTAAAAATCCTCACGGCGCTAACTGCATCTTCTGCAAAGCCACCATGACGGTTAGCTACAAAGCTTTCGCCAGCTAGTCTATCGCCCCAAAAAAGTTTTTTTCCGGCCTGTCACGCTGCTAACGCCGATCGGGCCTGATTTTCCGTCGGCCTGCGCGCATTTTACTGCGCAGACCTGCACTGTTGCGCCCTGCGACAGTACGGGGGAACGGTGGGAAGGGGAGAACGACCTTTAAAACCGTACCAGCCGCTATGAAAAAAACTTGCCTGCCCGGTAAAAGAAATAATACTGTATATAAAACCAGTATAAATTACAGGAGCAGGCCATTGTGTCACTTGTGTACCGCCTTCAGCACCCTCAAACTGCAGCCCGCCAACGTTCGCGTTATCCGCCGGGCAAGCTGTTCTTCCTGCGCCAACACCTTCTGCATCTCGGCACGTCTGGCCTTATAACGGCTCTTGCTGGTGCCGGCAGGACGGGACTTTTTCCAGATGATAATGGTCATAAACAACCCTCCGGTTACGGGCAAATTAGTCGATTTCCCAGCGACTTAAACAAGGCGATGAGGAATGTTAAGTGGGGGGAATTTGTCCACCTTAAAAAACAATAGCCATAGTTATTATTAATATCAATAGGTATTGCAAGTATAACTTTTGTTATTAGCTTAAGTTGTTGTTTTTGTTTGCTTAATTATTTTATTAACGCTTTTTTTACGTATTATTCTGGCGATGTTATTAAAAGCTTTACTAATCTATTCAGTTGAATCAATGCGCCAAAGCCTCTGCGCAGATTAACTGTTACAGAGGATGGGTTTTCGCGAGGATAAGCTGATGATATCTGTGCTGCACAGAGTGTCTGGGGGGCGTTACAAAGAAACCATTCTGCCAGGGCAGGATGTCAGTAACTATCGCCTTAAATCACGGATTAGAAAGATCGCTACGCCAATCAGTTCTGACTCATCGGAGAGTTCTACGGCGGGCAATCGGGGATCGTCCACGGTTAAAAAACCATTGGAGGGGCCTTCCAGATAGCGATAAACCGAGATGCGTGAACTCACCCTGGCCATGACCAAATCTCCAGATTCGGGTGGTACGTCGGTATCGACAATAACGATGCTGCCGGTAGTGGCTTCCGCGCAGCCACTGTTCCTGTCAAGAATGTAGGCGCGCCAGGTCTTCTTCGCCTTTACTCCATTGGGCGAAGAGACTATTTCCCCTGTTTTCCCTTCCGGTCCCCAGACCGGAATCGTCGATCCACTTTTTACTTTATCAATAGCGCTCAGCCCAGCGTTGCCGCGCATCTCTCCTTCGCCGCTGGCCAGCCATTGCACATTAACATCCAGCGCTCTGGCAATATCGACCAGTTTGCGCGACCCTTCGGCCTCTCCCTTGGTCAGACGCCAGATCGTAGGTTGTGATACGCCCGATGCTTTAGCTAAAGCACCCTGGGTGATCCCCATCATGGTCATAGCCATGTTCAGTCGGTAGGCGAGTGTATTCGGTTTCATATACCAGAATTTATAGCGACGCGTATTTTTCGTCAAACACGCTTTGCTATTGGCAGGTTTAATAACCTATGCTATTAATTAAGGTGTGTTGATACTTAAGCGGATAAAAGTTCTTCCTTCAGGCTATCAGTTTCAGCACGCCCGCTCTTTGACAATCAGGCCGTCCAGCCTAACCGCTGGCAACCCATTTGACCCAGGGAAAACAAGCGAAGCGGCAGCGCCGCACGCAAAAAAACAGTACCGTTTTGAAATTAGCAGGTGTTAAGAGAAAGTGTGGGAAACTTCATTTTTTCTTCTGCTTTACTCACTCTGAGGGGGTCAAGATGCGAGACATGAAACGCTTGCTGGAAAAATGGGGAGGCTGGGCGGCGACGGAACAGAGCGGCGTCAGCTATTCACACATCGCCGCCGGATTCCGCGGATTGATTACCGCCGCGCCTTCCGATCGTCCTACCTGTAGTGATAACGACGGCATGATCCTTGATAGCTGCATCAGCAGACTGAAAATTAATCATCCTGACGAACATGCGCTGCTGGTGGCGCACTATCACTATCGGATCTCACTGCGCTCTATTGCGCGCCGTCGTCGCTGTGCGGACGGCACCATTCGTAAACAGCTGCAAACCGCCGAGGGCTTTGTTGAAGGCGTGCTGAGCGCGCTGGAGGTAGAGCTGGAGTGCGAAAAATAATTTTCGCCTCGTTACGGGCCTAAATATTTTATTTCCTTTAAAAAATTCCTTTAACTTTAAATATCTTTTCCTATAGCTTGAAAATTTTTTTAAGAAAAATTGGTTGCGTACGCAATTTCGGTTCTAGTGTGTTAGAAAGGCAATTTAAACCGCCTGCATAAATATAAAATTCATTTTCACCGGGGAAAGGTCCTTATCCATTCCGCTACGGCGGCTTATTCGATGAAGGGGTGAAAAATGAGTAAGATAATTCAAATTTTGGCCTATGAAGAAGGCTATAAAGAGAAGCCATATATCGATACTGAAGGCTACCCAACGGTGGGGTGCGGTATTCTCATTGGCCCCAAAGAGGCGCCGCTGAAATATTATTCATTCACCGTTCCGCGTGAGGTCGGCGATGTATGGATGCAAAAAATAATTAACGACAAAATAAAGGAAATGAATAACAGACCGGTATTAGTAGCCGCGCTCAAAGAGTGCAACGAAGCTCGCGCTGATGTGCTTTACAGTATGGCTTATCAGCTTGGCATCGACGGGCTGGCCGCGTTTAAAAATACGCTGGTCATGATTTCCAATAAAAACTTTTCAGGCGCGGCGGAAGGAATGCTGAGCAGCCTCTGGGCAAAACAGACGCCTGCCCGAGCGAAGCGTCATGCAGAGGCTATGCGCAGCGGAACTTATGATGCGTGGCAGGGGGCGTTATGAAATTTATCCTCTTTATTCTTATTGTGATGGCGATCGGGTTTATCGTCTGGTGGAGCAGTAAACACGGCAACATCCAGCTGGTAGCCCACGCTAAGCTCCTGTTCAAAACCTGGTCTGTCTGGCTGGCCTCCGCCGGCTCGGCCATCGGCGCCTGGGTGCAGTCCTTCCCGGATTCCGCTTCCAGCGCGTGGAACGGCCTGCCTGAGGATGTAAAAACGGTTATTCCGCAGCATTTTCTGGGCTTCCTGGCCTCTTTTATGGTCGCGATGGCGGTAATCGCCCAGTTTATCCGACAGAAAAAATTAGCGGCGGAAAAAGGGCAGCTGGCCGCCGGGCCAACGGCGGAAATAAGGCCAATTCGGGTGCCGGTCGCTAACCCGCTAACCGCGGTTACGGCGCCGGCTATGGCTTCCGGCTCGGTGATGCCAGAGATATTAGCAATGCCAATGGCAGCAGCATCGGGGATGGGATCCTCCTCGGCCATGATGTCGGTCGTGACGTCAGAGCAAACCCCCGTGCCCGGCAGGCCGGTTACGCCGGAAACGACGACGCCGCCTGACGCAACGACGCCGTCTGACGCAGCACCTGCGGCATCTGATTCAACGCCTGCGGCACCGGTATCAACGCCCGTGGCACCTGAGGTTTCAGTCGTGACATCGGAGCAAACTCCGGTGCCCGGCAGACCGGTCACGTCGGAAACGACAACGACGCCTGACACAGCGCCTGCGGAATCTGATTCAACGCCTGCGGCACCGGTATCAACGCCCGTGGCGCCTGAGGTTTCAGTCGTGACATCGGAGCAAACCCCGGTGCCCGGCAGGCCGGTTACGCCGGAAACGACGCAGCCTGACGCAACGACGCAGCCTGACGCAACGACGCAGCCTGACGCAACGACGCCGCCTGACGCAGCGCCTGGGGACTCTGATTCAGCGCCCGCCGCGCCGATATCAACGCCCGTGGCACCTGAGGTTTCAGTCGTGACATCGGAGCAAACTCCGGTGCCCGGCAGACCGGTTACGCCGGAAACGACAACGACGCCTGACGCAGCACCTGCGGAATCTGACACAACGACGCCGCCTGACGCAGCGCCTGCGGAATCTGACTCAACGCCTGCGGCACCAGTATCAACGCCCGTGGCGCCTGAGGTGTCAGTCGTGACGTCGGAGCAAACCGCGGTACCCGGCAGGCCGGTCACGCCGGAAACGACGGCACCTGACGCAACGACGCCATCTGACCCGGCACCTGCGGACTCTGACGCAACGCCCGTAGCGCCGGTATCAACGCCCGTAGCGCCTGAAGTTTCGGTAGTAACGTCGGATCAAACTGCCGTAGCCGGCAGGCCAGGCGGTTCGCATACGGCGGCAGCACCTGCTTCAGCCCCTGTGGCACCGGAAACGCAGCCTAAACCGGGAGAGAAATCATGACAAGTTTCCTCGCCTTATTTAACGGGAGCTGGCATGTCCTTGCCGGGATCGGCGTAGTAATCGCGGCAGTCGTGGCCAGCTGGTTCGGCGGTAAAAAAACCGGCAAGGTGCAGGAGAAAGCGAAAGCGGACGTTCAGGCCGCAAAGGTTGAAAGCGCGCAAATTTCCGCCGTTGCTGAAAAGCAGGCAAAAAATAGCGAGGAAGCCAAAAATGTTCAGGCCGCTAATAATGCTCTTAATGACGACGACGCTCGTCGCAAGCTGCGCGAGTCGCAATACAACGACAAACAGCCCTAGGCTAATTGTGGATTCATCCTGTACGTTTTTCTCACCTATTAAAACATACGGGGAAGACTGGAAACTCATGGACATCAGGACAGTGAAGGAAATAAATGTGCACAATGATATGTGGAATAAACTCTGCACAAATAAAAAGGACACTAATCGCCCTCCAGGGGAAGGAGCAGGCGGGAAATAATAAAGGCTAAATCTGTTTAACTATTCTTTTATTCACTACAGGCAATTTGCACCTGCTTATTGTCGCGGAGGTTATTATGATTGAAGTTAACTCTTTTGCTGAACTGAAAACAACTGCGCCATCCAAAACCGGCGAGCTGGCTATCCTGCGTCGTTATTATAATAACGACAACTACTATCGCGGCGGCGGTAATTTCGTGGGCTACGTTACCACTTCTTTGCCGGCAGATAATGGCGGTACCATTGCGGTCGGAAACGGATTCTACTGGCGCCGCGTGGTGGACGATCCGGATGAGGTAAACCTGTTCCATTTCGGCGCACGCGGTGATGGCGCTAACGACGATACTACGCCGGTTAAAAACATGCTGAACTGGGCACAGACGTATAACACCAGTATGCGTGATATCGCCGTACGCTTCCCGGCGGGTAAATTTCTGGTTAAGCCCATTGATATTTCAGCAAGTGAGACGGCGTTCTTCTATCTCTACGGGGATCATAACCCGCACGGCGCCATCCCCCGTACCACCATTATTTCCGATAAGTCATCATCGCCGGTATTCAAGGTTAAATCGCGGCGTGTCACCATTGAAGGTATCTGCTGGGATGGTCAGACGGCGGCTGATGTTAAAACCAATACGGGGGCGATTACGGCGGCGATGTGTTCCAACACGCAGCCGTTCTTTGAAAATACCATCGTGGCGGGCGAATCCGTACTGATTGACGGTTTCCGCGCGCAGTACTGCGGCGGTACGGTTATCAAGCTGCTGGATACGTTGGATACCAAGTTTAACCAGGTTTATACCACCACCACCTACGGCCGGATTTTTGACGTCAACTATTCCGGCACGGCGGCGGGTTCGTGGGATCACTCAACGGCAATTGAGCTGACGAATGCGAACTTCCAGTACGGCTATGGCGAAGCGACGCTGTGGATGCCGCGCGTGACCCAGGGGTTGATCAACAACGTCTGGATCGAACATACCCGCTTCCCCGGCAACTTAAGTGACGGGCAGTGGATTGTCGATGCGCTGAGCGTGGAGGATTGCGCCAACAAGCTGAATATGACCAACAGCCGCGTGCAGATGCGTCAGCTTAACCTGCAAAGCGGCAGCGCGCTGGACCTGACCTTTGATGATAAAAGCCGCTGGCTGTCCGCCTTTGAGTACGGCTGGCGCCGCGATGAAAACTACGGTATCTCGCTCAACGGTTCGATTCGTCCCGGCTGGTACTCCGGCTATCGGGTGACGAACAATACCAGCACCGATAAGTGGTTCAATCTGGGATTAATTAACTTCCCGAAAGATAACCTGCAATGGGTTTTTGAGATTATCGGCAAGCTAAGTACGGAAGCGTTGGATAAAACGCTGGGCAATCCGATCACCTCAACCAACTCCTGTATGACCTGGCTGAATATTTCGCGCTGCTGGAACGGTATTTATGGCGATATGCAGCACAAAGGCTTGCCGTCCGTGCTGGAGGCCAAAATCAACCGTGTTGGGATGACCGTTGCGGAAGTCTTTATCAAGGTGAAAGCCAACAGCGGCGATACCTCGTTCAGCCTGCGGGCGACGGGCCCAAGCCGCTTTGATTCCGGCGAGTGCTGTTACTACCGACCCAGTCTGGCAGAAGCCGATGCCAGCGTCGTAGGGACAACGGTGGTCAACGCCAGGATGAGCCTGCACAACGGACTGGCAGGGATTGGCGCCAATGAAAAAGGCGTGCTGACGATAGCTACCGCTACCGCTACAGCACCTTCGACCACGACAGTAGCAGGCTATGTCACGGTCAATATTAACGGTACAGACCGTAAAATTGCTTACTATTAGCCGTTAAGGCTTTGGCCGCCAGTGATGGCGGCCTTTTTTTTTACAGCACAACTTCCGGACAGACCCGATTGCGGCCGCTGCTTTTGGCCAGATAGAGCTGTTTATCCGCGCTCTTAATCGCTTCATCCAGCGTTTTAGCATCAACCCGCTCCAGCGAGCTGATACCGATGCTGATCGTCACGCTTAGATCGTCGTCGTTAAGAATAATCGTATGCTGCTCAATGCTCTGCCGCAGCCGGTTGGCGAGCAGAAAAGCGCGAGGCAGCGAAATATCCTCAATTAAAATTAAAAACTCCTCACCCCCCATCCGACTGATAATCGCCGTTTGCTGTAGCGTCTGACGAATACGCTCGACGGTTTGCGCCAGCACATAATCTCCCGCCGCATGTCCAAAAGTGTCGTTGATATTTTTAAAGCGATCGATATCCACCACAAAAGCCGCACCGTTAAAGTTATGATCCCTGCGCGCCATCAAAGCGTCGAGCCTGGCGGCCAGACCGCTGCGGGTCAGCGCGCCGGTAAGCAGATCGTAATCGGCCCGTCGGGTAATGCGCGCCACCAGCTTTTTATTGGCGGTAGCGCTAAGGGCGACGATCAGCGGACTGACCGTCATCGCCGCTACGCCCAGCCGCGCCGAAGCAAGACTATCGATCAGAAAGAAATCGTCTCTGCCCTGAATCGTTAATACGTTGCTGGCGACCAGGATAATTTCAGTGATGCCCGTGATAAGCGTCAGCAGACAGGTGATAAAAAGCGGATAGCTGACCGCGCACCACATCAGCGCCGGGAGGGGAAAAATCAGGCTGCCGCCGCCGCCCACGCTAATGCCGGCGGCGATGGATACGCCCAGCGAAATCAGCGGCAGCGGCGAAACCTGACGGCACTCCCTCAGCAGCTCGTTGATTTCATCGCTGCGGGGCAAGGTAATCATGACCGGCAACAGCAGAATAGAAGTGGATACCTGCTCGCAAAACCAGGAAATCCAGCCCTGCACCAAATCGTCATGAAAATAGTGCTGGCTGGCGACCGAGCCGATAACCGCGCATACCGCTGCGCCCACGACAGAAGCCGGAAAAACGCGGTTCAGCGCCTGCAGGCGGCGTGACGTAGTGCTGCCGGTTAGCAGGACGCCAAGGCCGGTGACGATAAAAGAGAGGTTGGCCGCGTCCATGCCCATTGAGGCAGCGACATGCGTGCCAAAAGCGATATCCGCAGTCACCAGCCCAACGTAAATAGCCGGAAAAGTCAGGGCCGAGCTAAGCTGGGGAAAACGGACCAGCAGACCCAGCAGCATCGCGTTGCAGGGCCAGAAAAGAGAAAGCGCGGCGTTAGTGCGGCAGTAAAGCCCCAGCATTGCCATACAAAGAGTGATAAAAAATAGCAGAATAACCAGGTTGATTTTATATTTACTTAATGGCATTTCGGTGGCTCAAATTTTATTTAAGGCAATGCCGCAAACGTGGCCTGCGCTTATACTTCCAGCTATCACAGTTGGTTTTCTGACTTTAGTATTCTTAATAATTTCTTATGATTCAAACAGGTAAAGCAGATAATGCCCCTGGTCGCGACAAGGCAATAAAGTCAGGCTTATTTATCCAGGCGGAAAAGCGCGTAAAGAATATCCTTATAATTTGCTGTTTTCAATCTCCTGAAAAATTAATCATCCTGTCGCGATCTATCACGAGATACAGGCGTTAAGGCTATATATACCGTAAAAAAGTGCGCTTTACGCATTATTATTCACTGCGCTTTTCTGTTTGAGAGCATTCTCACCGGGGTCGGTCCTGAAGTTGCGTTTATCCGGCGCAACAGAGGGATTACGCCGGAAAAAAGCAGGATAAACAGCTACAGCTCGTTTTTAATGCAGAATTCTTCCCAGCTCATGCCGAGCGCTTCGGCGTGCTGGCGCAGGTAGGCTTCGATAGCCTGAGCCGCTACGGCTTTATCCGGCTCGGCCAGCTGGATGGCGAACAACATGCCATCCAGCTTTTTTTCACGCGTAAACGCAGCATAGGCGCGATCGGTTTGCATACGCTGTAAGGCCGGTAACGACATGCCGAGCGTCTCTGCGTCCTGCTGGCTCAGCGCGGCGATACCGGCTTTGATTTCCGGGTGCGCTTCCAGAAAAAGCGCGGTGGCGGCGGCGTAATACTCTTCAATGGTTTTCATAGCGGGGTCCGGCAAAAAAATGATGCGCCAGTTTACACGTCCGGCGTCTTTTCAGCATCTGCTGTTGAAAAGCGCGTAGGGCAGGGCGAGACAGCTTGAATTGTACGGGTAAAAAATTATAACGTAGCGCCTGGCTGAAGAATCAGGAACTGAACATGAAAAAGTGGATTTTAGCGGCCGCTGCCGTCGCGATGACTGGCTGTGCGCAAATACCTAATTACCAGAGCGCGATTAAAACGCCGCCGCCTGCAAACCTGGTTGGTAACTGGCAGACGATGGGGCCGCAGAAGGGGCTGGTCAGCAAAGAGGCAAAAGCCAGCCTGATCGTTACCGCCGAAGGCGATACGCTGGACTGTCGCCAGTGGCAGCGCGTTATCGCCAAGCCGGGCAAGATTACCCTGTTCTCCGGCGACTGGGTGAATGTAAATAATGAAGTGCGCGTCATGCCGCTGGTGCTGGAAGGACAGGCGCTGCACTACGACAAGCTGGTGATGCAGAAGGTGCAGCAGCCAACCGCCGAGTGTCAGGAAGCGTTAAAACAGGCTACAGAGCAGGCGCAGGCGCAAAAAGTCGCCAAAGCACATAGCAACGGCCGGTCGCATCATAAAGTGATGATGAAAAACGGGAAATCCTGATCCTGAACAAGCCGCGCGCGGCCCGCCGCGCGCGCATTTTTTTAAATATCCAGCACCCAAACGCTGACGCTGCCCGCATTGCAGAAGAAGGTCGCGTTGCCTTCTTCGTCCGAGGTCACCTGCTCTTCACGATGGCCCAGGTAGTCGTGCCATGTTTTACCGGCAAAATCCATGCCCAGCGGCAGCGTTTTCTCGCCCTGTTCGCCGTTTGACATAATCACCACGCAGCCCGCGTGTTCATCCGTGCCGCTGCGCGCGAAAGCCACACAGTTCGGATGATCGAACCATTCGGTCTGGATGCCGTGCGCATGTTCCTGGCGCGCACGCAGCAATGCAGGCAGCTCCGGGATTGCCGGCATATCAATCTGATACTCTTCGCCATCGCCGCCCGTGTCTTTGTAGCTGGTACCAAACAGGTCGGGATAGAAGACGCAGGGTACGCCCTGTTCGCGCAGCAGGATCAGCGCATAGGCCAGCGGTTTAAACCAGGGCTCTACCGGCGCCTCCAGCGACTGGAGCGGCTGGGTATCATGGTTAGCGACAATAGTTACAGCATGCCAGTGATCGTGTTCGACCAGCGTCCCGCTGAAAATCTGGCTGAGGTCGAAGTTGGCGCCCTCGCGGGAGGCGTTGTGGAATCTCATCTGGAGCGGCGCGTCGAACAGCATGGTTTTGCCTTCGACCTGATGAATATAGTTTTGCAGCTTCTCGACCTCGTGCGACCAGTATTCCGCCACGATAAACATCGGCTGCTCTGCCACTTCCTGAATATGATCGATCCACTGCTTATAGAACCAGGCGGGAATGTGCTTGACGGCATCCAGACGAAAGCCGGTGCAGGGCAGCTGCTGCATCATCCAGCGCGCCCAGAACTTCAGTTCTTCGGTAACCGCGCGATTGCGGAAATCGATATTGGCGCCCATAAGATAATCAAAATTGCCCAGCTCGTCGTCAACCTGTTCGTTCCAGCCGTCGCCGGTATAGGCATTGATAATCTTAAAGACGCCGTACTCCTCCGGGTTATCAATGCAGTCCACGCCGTTAAAGCATTTATAATCCCAGGTAAATTTTGAATACTGGCCGCCACGGCCCGGAAACGTAAAACGGGTCCATGCTTCCGCCTCAATCACCTCGTCATCGATCTCTTCCCGGTTTTCAGGGTTAACGCGATTGACCTGCACCTTCTCTTTTTCGTCCGCGCCCATTTTATGGTTGAAGACCACGTCCATAATGACGCCGACCTCATGCTCTCTCAGCGCGTTTGCCGCCGCGATCAGCTGCTCTTTATCGCCATATTTGGTGGCGCGGCTGCCTTTCTGTTCAAATTCCCCAAGGTCAAAAAGATCGTAAGTGGCGTAGCCTACGCCTGTTGCGCCTTCGGAGCTTTTATAGGCTGGTGGCAGCCAGACATCGGTGATCCCCGCCTGCGCCAGCCATTCGGCGCGTTCAGCCACTTCTGGCCACAGCCTGCTTCCTTCGGGGTAATACCAGTGAAAGAACTGTAATAATGTGGGGTTACGCATGCCATTGCTCCAATAGTCATCAGCGGGAAACTGAAGTATGGAAGAGGCGGCGGGAAAAGCGCGGTAAGCGCAGAAATATTTTCCGCTGCGCTTACTGGCTTCATTCGGGACGATTGCCCGAGTGGAATTAAACGCCCTGGGCGTTTTGCGGGAACAGGATCACGCCCGCCATGCCGCCATAGGCTTTATTGACGGTTTTCTGACGGCTGGTCTGGCTAATCAGCTGCGCCAGCTCTGCCTTGCGCGCCTGCAGCAGGTTTTTCACTTCCGCTTCGTTGGCAAGGATATGGCGCAGTACAGGACGTAACTGGTCCTGAGTCTGAGCCGAGACGGGTGTTTGCTGCGTACACTCCGCCAGTTTTCCCACCGCACTGACATAATCGACTTCCATTTCGATCAATTTATCCCACTCGCCTTCTGTTGCCAGACGCAACATTGACTGGCTGAGCACTAAAAGCTGTTGGTAAATCGAGAGCAGATGCGGTGCAATATTCATTAAACGGCGTCCTGAAGAACAGTATTAACAGTAACTTCTTTCCAGGCATCGGCAATGTTGCGCAGCAGATCTTCTACTTCCTGAACGGCAGCGACATCATTCTGCAAATTACCCTGGAGAAGGCGTCTTATCATGTAGTCATAGAGCGCGAGCAGATTGGCAGCCAGCTCGTCGCCGCTTTCATCCACCAGGCCCACTTTCAACCCATTTTCAATAATGTTGATGGCTTTGGAGATGGC
Source organism: Erwinia sp. PsM31 (assembly GCF_030433775.1). Lineage (NCBI taxonomy): Bacteria > Pseudomonadati > Pseudomonadota > Gammaproteobacteria > Enterobacterales > Erwiniaceae > Erwinia > Erwinia sp. PsM31. The sequence goes on along the minus strand of NZ_JARUWZ010000003.1, from coordinate 2,082 downwards.
GTTGCCTTTGCCTTCAATCTGGCCATCCAGCATAAACAACCGTGCGCGAACCAGGGCGCTAAGCGCCCCGTCGAACAACAGCGTGGTCAGCTGCTGCTGGCTGGCGCCCAGCACGCTGCTTTCCAAACCTACTTTGCGGTAGAGCTGCGCTCCTGAATCTTTATACATATCGTCCCCGGCTTAATTAGCTGGATGAAGTTGAAGAAAACTGCGACGTCAGGTAGGTCGACGTGTTGGTCAGGGAGTTTACGAGCGTACTCAGGTTCGTAAACTGCGTCTTGTACCGGGCCATCGTCGCGTCAATCGAATCGCTCATTTGATCATAGCGATTGCTCAGCGTTTTCAGCGTGGTATTGATGCCATCCTCTGCGTTCTTGATGATGCCTTCTTTACCGACAGTGGTGCTCAGCATCGCGGTTAAGGTGCTGTTCAGCTTGGTCGCGAAACCGGTGGTGCTGCCGTCGCCGATAAAGAACTGGCTGACAGCCTGCGGGTTATTGGTCAGCGCGGCGGTCAGCTTGGTGTCGTCTACGGTCAGCGCGCCGGTAGAACCGTCGCTCTGCACGGTTGGATCGATAGTGATGCCCAGCTGCGCCAGAATCGAGTAGGAACCGCCCTGTACCGTGGTCAGGATCGAGTTCATGCTGTTTTCTACCGCACGAACCGTACTGTCGCCCAGCAGCGCGCCGTTGCTGCTTGCCTGCGTTTCGCCAGCTGAAACGGCGGTATACTTGGTAACCGAAGCAATAGTCGACTTCAGCGAGTTGTAGGCCGTCACAAAAGCATTGATGGTTTTTTTGCTGTCATCAATAGAGCGTGAAACCGTCAGCTTCTCGCCGGAGGCATCGGTGCTGGGAGCGTTCAGGTTCAGCGTAACGCCGGTTAACGCATCGGTAATATTGTTGCTGCTACGCTCAATCGCCACGCCGTTAATGTTGAGTTTGGCGTTTTGAGAGGCGGTCTGCACCGACATATTTTGCGTGCCGGTCGCGCTGGCGCTATAGCCAATCGCGCTTTGCAGCGTATCGTCGCCGGTCACGCTGACGGTCATATCACTGTCGGTGCCGGTAGTCTTCGAGCTGAGCATCAGACGGTAATCGCCGCTGCTGGCTTTAATAATGCTGGCGCTGACGTTGCCGGCGCTTTTGTTAATGGCGTCGGCAATGCCGGACAGCGACGTCTGGCTGTCGGTCAGCGTAATCGTCAGCGGCGTAGTGCTGCCGCCCTGGGCGATGGTCAGCGTACGGCTGTTGCCGCTGGTGGTGCCGCCCAGCGCCGTGCTGTTGCTGCTAAACGAGCCGGACATCAGCGTCTGCGCTTTCGCTATTTGATCAACGTCAACGCTGTAATCGCCGGTTGAGGCCGTTGCGTCGGTAGTAGCGGTAAAGGAAGTATTGGTGCTGGTTACGGCCGTCGCGCTGAAAGCAGACGTCTTGGTCAGCGCCGCCGCCGCCGTTTGCAGCGCGGCCATAGAACTCTGCAGCTTGCTATAAGAGCTGAGCTGGGAATTATAGGTCGTCTGTTGTTTAGTAATCGCGGTCAGTTTTGTCTTCTCAGCGGTTTCTAAACTGGTGTAAAGGGTATCCAGATCAAGGCTGGTACCGACTCCGAGCGAGCTTACACTTGCCATGAGAGATCCTTAAGAATGAGATAGGTGCAAAACACATATCGGCCGCAGAGATAAAAAGTTTACGCCGCAGAAAAAAATTTAATGGGCAGAATAAGAGGGGTATCCGCAGGTAATTAGCCAGATCGTTTCTTCAGGCCGGGGTTACTATAATGAGAGTTGCAGAGTACGTATCGGCCGCGAAACGGCGGTCGGGAAGGGTAGAATAGTCACGATTTTTAATGTTGATTCAACGGGCTAATGGGTTTTTCACTTTTTTTCTAAAGTTCAGATTAACCCAACCGATAACTTCAGTAACGGTGGCAGACGCCGTGAGCGTTAAAAGCTCAGCCTAACAAACTAACTGATTTTGAAGGAAACTATTATGTCCGTTATTAACACTAACATCATGTCGCTGACTACTCAGAACAACCTGAACAAATCACAGGCTTCTCTGAGCACCGCTATCGAGCGTC